>CAYXOX010000318.1:0-1503 GCA_964466745.1 uncultured Rhodobacterales bacterium | reverse complement strand
TCAACTCCCCCATGGCCAGGTTGAGCACGCCGGAGCATTTGTAGATCAGGACCCATCCCAGCGCCACGAGCGCATAGATGCCTCCCACCAGAATCCCGGTGATCAGGGTCATGAGAAACAGTTCCATCCTCTCCTCCCGTGCCTTCTTGATGAAGTGGTGTTTTAGAAGTGAAGTCAGCCTTAAACGACGCGGCCTCTAGCCGATGATCTTGCGGACGTGGAGATCTGTCTTGATCCGCTGCTCCCGCCCGTCCTCATAGGTGATCGTCGTGTCCATGTGAACAGTGTCGGTGTCCGAATAAAGGGCGTTGACGATGTCCTTATATCTGTTCTCCACAAAGGACCTTCGCAGCTTGCTCGTCCGGGTGAGCTCTTCGTCATCCGCGTCGAACACTTTGTAGAGGTTGACGAACCTGTAAATTTTGGCGGGTTCGGGCAGATCCTTGTTGGCCTCCTCTATCTGGGTCTGAACAAGGTCGTAGACCTCCTGTTTCTGGGTCAGTTCATGGTAGCTCGTATAGTTGAGCTTTTTCTCGTCCGCCCACTTTCCCACCACGGAGTAATCTATGCACATGACAGCTACTACATAGTCGCGCTTGTCACCGATCACCCAGGCCTCCGAGATGTAAGGGCTGAACTTGAGCCGCGTCTCCAGGTACTGGGGAGAGAAGGGCCTTCCGTCGCTGAGGGTCATGACGTCCTTGGACCGGTCGAACACCACAAGATGGCCGTCCTCGTCGATGAAGCCCTTGTCTCCGGAATAGAGCCACCCATCCACCAAGGTCTCTCTGGTGGCCTCGTCGTTCTTGTAGTAACCCAGGAAGACCGAGGGGCTTTTGGAGATGATTTCACCTTCCTCGGTGATCTTGACCTCGGTTTCAGGAATGGGGGTGCCGACCGTATCGAACTTGACGTCGCCGTCGCGGTGCACGATGGATATCCCCGCAATTTCGGTTTGACCGTAGATCTGCTTGAGGTTTACGCCCAGGGCGTGGAAGAACCTGAAATGGTCGGGGCCCATGGCTGCGCCGCCGGTGTAGGCGTGACGAAGCCGGCTCATTCCCAGATGGTCCTTCAACTTCTTCTGCATGAGCCAATAGGCGATCCAGTTGAGAAATTTGAGTTGAAAGGGGACCGGCTGCTTCTCGAACTGCATGTTGGCCACCCTGTATCCGATCTTCGTTCCGAACTCGTAAATTTTTCGCTTGATCCAGGTGGCATCTATATACTTGACCTGGACCTGCCGGGTGAAACCCTCGTAGAGCCGCGGAGGTGCGAACATCACGTGTGGGCCGATCTCCCTGATGTTTTCCTGAGCGGTCTCGGGTTCTTCAGGAAAGTTCAGGGTGTAGCCGACCTGGAGGCCGCACGAAATGGACATCATCTGCTCGCCGATCCAGGCGAAGGGCAGGTAGCTGACGAAGTCGTCCGTGTCGCGGCAGGGGTCCACGGCCATGAGGTTCCGGCCCATGGTGAGCATATTCCAGTGGCTTAAAAGGGCGC
>CAYXOX010000317.1:0-1504 GCA_964466745.1 uncultured Rhodobacterales bacterium | reverse complement strand
TCTCTGGGAGCGGGATTCCTTTAATTGGTTGATCAATAGTGGTACGGTCACAAACAGTACCTTATATCCACTCAGGCAGGCCTTGATACCCAGACCAATCCCCAGGTGAGTCTTTCCGGTGCCCGGGCTGCCGGCCATAATTACATTCTGTCCCTGTTCGATAAAATCCAGGCTTTTTAATACCTTCAGTCGCCTCTGGGCATCAGTAGGCAGATCACCAACCGATAAGTCCTCCAGGTACTTCCGGTAAGGGAAGCCGGCCAAACGAATCCGGTTTTTCTTTCCGCTTTCTAAGCGCAGATCATATTCCTTTAACAGGAGACTATAGAGGAAATCCTCATAGGTTAAGTTCTTCAGATTGGCCTGGTTAATCTCCTCAGCCAAGTACTTCCTTACCCCAGGCAGCCGGACTTCTTTGGTGAGTTCTTTGATTTTTTCGGTAAGCTCATTTCTCATGCCGGGATACCTCCTAAGAGCTTACTATAGTCACTAAGGGTCTCTTTGGCCTTTTTGGTAATAGCTGAAGGGACTAAAATCGGGACAGGTTCCTCTTTTTTCTCCAGGATAAGTTTGATCTTTTCGGTAGTGACTGTAGTGGGTATTTTTTCCAACATAGTCATTGTTTGGCTGACCTGTGACAGGCTGTGGGTGGCAACTAATTCCAGCAGTTGGAGATACTGTCTTTCCTGTCCCTGGTAATACTTGTGGTAGATAGCCTTTAGTTCGGGTTTCATTTGGGAGAAGGCACGGCTGCGCCCGAGGGCTCCCGGTTTGAATTTTAGTGTCTTTAAGTAATGGTTGATATCCAGTTGCCAGTGATCCCTGCCCTCACATCTTTGATGGGAGGCAATCTTCTCTTCTTGATGATAACAGAGGATCTGATCAGGATAAATCTTTACCAGCACAAATTCTCCTACCAGATGATCGGGAACCGAATAGTGGTTAGCTTCCACACTGACCGTAGAATAGCGGCCTACCCGGGCCTCACGAATTCTAGCGGTATCATAGCGGGGAGGAAGGAGCAAAAGAGCATCCTTCTCTTTTTTTAACATCTCAGAAGCGCTTTGGTTATCTTTGCGGGGTTTGGCATTTAAGCGGGATAGTTCCCGTTGGAAATAGGCCCTGGCCTCACTGAGGCTGGCAAAGGTATCACATTTGGAGAAGATCTTTCGTCTTAAGTATTCCACAGAGCGTTCCACATGTCCCTTCTCATGGGCCTGGTAGGTATTGGTGAAACGGAATCGAAAGCCGTAATAAAGGGACAGTTTCAATAAGGCCTCCGTGGGTTCTTTTTCCGAGTGCCCCACAAATTTAACCACCATCACCCGGGCGTTGTCATAGACCATCCCCCGGTAGACCCCGCCTACCGCTTCAAAGAAGGAAACATAGTGGTATAGCCGATGGCAAATCCTTCTTCTTGCAGTGCCTCAAAGATATCAATCTTTTTCTTCTGTTGTTTACCCTTTCCCTCTTTTTTCTTTTGCTCGTTCTCTTTGAGATAATA
>CAYXOX010000316.1:790-1511 GCA_964466745.1 uncultured Rhodobacterales bacterium | reverse complement strand
ACGGCGCAGGTCACTCTTGAGGGCGTTGATCCGACCGAAAAGATAGGGCGGAAGGCGGTGCATCCGGGCCGAAGCGACCGGAGGCATGTCATTTCGAACCAGGGAGTCTACATCCACCTCGTCCAGAAAACTCACGGGATTACTATTCTGATCCACGTCACTACTCCTCACTGTCACATCAGTATCATCACACAAGGATAATAGGTGCAAGGGTCCGAGCCTCTGATTGGACTTCGGACGACAAAATCGCGAACATAGGACTAATGCGCAACGATCCCGGCATCACTGTTTCACTAACTATATCCGAGGCTCTGAAAATCGGAGGCGCTCTTCTGCGCCTCCGGTGGCCCCTTCTGCTACTGTTCTGGTTACTCACCGGATTTGGAGCGCTCCTGCTGCAGGACCTTCTCCTCCCCAGGCATATAGCCTGGTACGAGACTGACGGCAGCGTTCTCACGCTTTTCATTATCTTCCTGCTGGCCGCACGTCTGCTGAGCTTCCTGGGCCTGCTGACGGTTGCAAAGGTAAGCGGCCAATACGCCCTTGGAGAGGCGGCGCAAACGGCGCTTGCCGAGATCAAGGGTGCGCTCAAACTCCTGGGCGGACTCCTTGTGACCGGTCTGGTCTCTTTGCTTCGCATTTTGCTGGTGGTTTTGGGGTCGATGCCCATCGTCCTTCTACTGGGCTTCCTCCTCTATGGAGCAGCACAGGGGGCGCTCGC
>CAYXOX010000316.1:0-780 GCA_964466745.1 uncultured Rhodobacterales bacterium | reverse complement strand
AGACAGTTGTTGCTGCTCCGATTCTCCTCTTTGCGGTGGTGGGCTTTGCCCGCTTCGGCTGGTCCATTTACTTCACCCTCCTCGGCGGCTCGGGCCCTCGAGAGGCGCTGAGAAAGAGCAAGTCCCTCTTCGCCAACAATCCCAATACCGTCTGGACTCTCACGGGGATCGTCCTTATCGTGCCGCTGCTGGCAATCTTTCTGCCGACAATCGCGCAGGAGGCCCTCACCCGGGAGGTGTATCGCTCCCTTAGATATCTCAGCTCCCTCTGGTCTTTCGCTGCCGGCGGCTTGGTTGCGATCATCATCGCTCGCACCACCGAAGAGGGAGAAGCCGAAGCGATTTCCGGCGCCTAGTGCACATCGGGGATGCCCTCCTGGGTCCCCGGGGAACAGGAGCGCGATTTGCTCTGCCGTCGGCGGCGCCTTACACTTTCTACATAGCGTATGGAAGAAAAACGAAGACACCCACGATTCCGGATTTCCCAGATGCTCACACTCCATCAGACAAACGAACGGGTCGTTCACGCTCAAGGCGTAAACATTAGCCGCAGCGGTCTCCGCTGCTCTACCACAGAGCGCCTCCTGCCGGGAGCCACATCGTACGTGGTACTGGAACTGCAGGACACTGGGGTGCCACGGGTCTCCGCAGAGGCGGTGATAGTCTGGTGCGAGCCCCGGGGAGGGGGATACGACGCGGGCCTCGTCTTCAGAACCCTGTACGAGAACTCCGCACGAGCGCTGGACCAGTTTCTCACCCCAAGGGAGTCAAAGCTCTAGG
>CAYXOX010000315.1:237-1534 GCA_964466745.1 uncultured Rhodobacterales bacterium | reverse complement strand
ACTTGTGAGCTGTTACGCACTCTTTAAATGAATAGCTGCTTCCAAGCTAACATCCAAGCTGTCATAGCAATCAGACCTCGTTAGATCAACTTAGCATACATTTAGGGACCTTAGCTGATGGTCTGGTTTGTTATCCTTTCGGACACGGACCTTAGCACCCGCGCCCTCACTCCCGGGCATATGTCATAGCATTCGGAGTTTGTCAGGGTTTGGTAGGCGGTGAGGCCCCCTAGCCCTATCAGTAGCTCTACCTCTATGACACTAGACCCGAGGCTGCACCTAAATGCATTTCGGGGAGTACGAGATATCTCTCAGTTTGATTGGCATTTCACCGCTATCCACAACTCATCCGAGTATTTTTCAGCATACAACGGTTCGGTCCTCCACTCCGTATTACCGGAGCTTCGACCTGGTCATGGATAGATCACCAAGGTTCGCGTCTACCCCCTCTAACTGAACGCCCTATTCGGACTCGCTTTCGCTTCGGCTCCGGACCTGAAGTCCTTAACCTTGCTAGAGAGGAGTAACTTGCAGGCTCATTATGCAAAAGGCACGCCGTCATTCCGAGAAACTCGGAACTCCGACCGCTTGTAAGCGTACGGTTTCAGGGTCTTTTTCACTCCCTTGTTCAGGGTGCTTTTCACCTTTCCCTCACGGTACTGGTCCACTATCGGTCTTCTGAGAGTATTTAGCCTTACCGGATGGTTCCGGTAGCTTCCCACGGAATTTCACGTGCTCCGTGGTACTCAGGATCCTGCCTGGGAATGTTTTCGTTTCATTTACGGGACTATCACCCTCTATGGTACTTCTTTCCAGAAGTTTCAATTACGATCACATTCTCCGTATGGCAGTCCTACAACCCCGGCAATGCCGAAACATTACCGGTTTGGGCTCGTCCCCGTTCGTTCGCCACTACTAGGGGAATCACTATTGTTCTCTGTTCCTCCGGGTACTGAGATGTTTCAGTTCTCCGGGTTAGCCTCCCGCAAAGCGGGATACCACACCTTCAGTGTGGCGGGTTGCCCCATTCGGAGATCTCCGGATCGAAGGTTATTTGCACCTCCCCGAAGCTTATCGCAGCTTATCACGTCCTTCATCGCCTTCAGAAGCCAAGGCATCCACCGTACGCCCTTATCTGCTTTCAAATAAGGTACTCGTACTCTGGTAAAATCGTAGATCCTTTAATGCCGATCACCGGCGGATCTTTTTCCAAGATGTCAAAGAACGTTCCCGCCAAGGCGGGTGGTGGAGAATATCGGAATCGCACCGATCAAGCCGTGATCTTGCAAGGATCACC
>CAYXOX010000315.1:0-227 GCA_964466745.1 uncultured Rhodobacterales bacterium | reverse complement strand
GACCCCCTGCGTGCAAGGCAGGTGCTCTAGCCAGCTGAGCTAATTCCCCATCCTCGGTCTTATTTCGTGGTAGTCCCGAGCAGATTTGAACTGCTGACCTCTAAATTATCAGTTTAGCGCTCTAACCAGCTGAGCTACGGGACTAGAAAAAATAAGTTTGAGGATGACGCTCGTAATAAAAATTGTTAGTGCCAGAAGTGCAAGAACCCGGGTAAGAAGCTTGATCT
>CAYXOX010000314.1:0-1555 GCA_964466745.1 uncultured Rhodobacterales bacterium | reverse complement strand
TGCGCCGACGGCCGGGCCGGCACGGCGGCCGAGGGCGCGGCGCGCGCAGGCCCGGCCACGGGAACGCGGCCGGCGGCACCGGCCCGGGCGGCGATGGGCCGGGGGGCGGGGCGACCGGCCCACGCCGGCGGAACAGGCAGGGAGGACACCGTGGAGACACTCGAAGGAAAGGTGGCAGCGATCACCGGGGCGAGTCGCGGGATCGGCGCCGCGGCGGCGCGGGCCTTTGCCACCGCGGGCGCGCGGGTTGCGCTGCTCGCCCGCGGGCGCGGCGAGATCGAGGCGCTGGCGGCCGAGATCGGGCCGCATGCCGCGATGGCGGTGGCCTGCGACGTGGCCCGGCCGGACGAGATGGCCGGCGCGCTGGAGGCGGTGGGCGCCCGGTTCGGCGGGCTCGACGTGCTGGTCAACAACGCCGGGGTGATCGAGCCCATCTCCGCCCTTGCCGAGGCCGACCCGGCGGCATGGGGTGCCGCCGTCGACATCAACCTCAAGGGGGTGTTCCACGGCATGCATGCGGCGGTGCCGATGATGCTCGCCCGCGGCGGCGGCACGGTGCTCACCGTTTCCTCCGGCGCCGCCCATGGCCCGGTGGAGGGCTGGAGCCACTACTGCGCGGCGAAGGCAGGTGCGGCGATGCTGACGCGCTGCCTCGACACCGAGTACCGCGGCAGGGGCATCCGCGCCATCGGCCTTTCGCCGGGGACGGTGGCCACCCGGATGCAGCGCGAGATCAAGGCCAGCGGCATCAACCCGGTGAGCCGGCTCGCGTGGTCGGACCACGTGCCGCCGGAATGGCCGGCGCGGGCGCTGGTCTGGATGTGCACGCCCGCCGCCGACCCCTGGCTCGGCGGCGAGATCGCCCTGCGAGATCCGGAGATCCGGCGGAGTTTGGATCTGGTCTGACGTCGACCGGCGACGGCGGGCCCTCGCCCGGCGCCGGGGTGCGCCGCCCGCCCCGGGGGGCGTGCCGGCCGGGGGCGCCGCCCCCGGACCCCCGGGAGAGTATTCGAGCCAAGATGAAGAGCATACGCCGGGGCGAGGCAGCGGGCCCTTGCTGCCGTGCAGGGCAGCGGCGGGAAATGCGGCGTGGCAGAGGCATGACCGCGCGGGTCGTGGCGGGTCGGGGCAGCGCGGTTCGGCCCCGCGTTGCCCCGGCGGGGCGCCTGCCTCGGGAGCCCGTGACGGGTGCGGTTCGGAGTGCCGGTCTTGCCACCTGTGCCGGCGCAGCGGAACGCGCGAAGGCGCGCGGGCCGGGTGCGGACCGGGCCGCCCGCCCCCGCCCAACAACCCAGCCCGGCCCGCCGCACGCAGGGGGCTGCGGCGAGCGGCGGCGCCGGAGGAGATCCGGCACGCCCGGGGCGCGGCACTTGCCCAGCGCCTGGCCTCGCGGCCAGGGCGGGCCGCCTCGGGGCGTATCCGGGTTGCGGCGGGCTCGCCGCGCGCTTCGGCGCCGGGATCCTCACGGCGGGGCGCGCCTCGGGCGGGGGCCGGTCCGGCCGCCGCGGCCCGCCGGCCGGTGACGTCGACGGAAGCACCGGCGGGGCGGTGCCCG
>CAYXOX010000313.1:0-1571 GCA_964466745.1 uncultured Rhodobacterales bacterium | reverse complement strand
TCCTGGGCAATGGTCTTCAGGGTCTCATCTCCCAGCACCTGGACGGCGCTGTCGTTGACTTCCAGGGCATCGTAGAAGGCCAGTTCATCTTCGGTTAGGCCCAGGTCTACCCCCCGGCGGCTGGCTTCGCTCATTTCTTTGGCCAGGTTGATCAGCTCCTGAATCACTTCGGCGGAGGTGATGGCCCGGTTCTGGTAGCGGCGGATGGAGGCTTCCAGCATTTCTGAGAAGTTGCGGGACTGGACCACGTTTTTGCGGGAGCGGGCTTTGATTTCGTCGTTAAGCAGCTTCCGCAGCACTTCCAGGGCCAGGTTTTTCTGGGGCAGGTCGCGCACTTCCTCCAGGAACTGGTTGGAGAGGATAGAGAGTTCCGGCTTATCAAGGCCAGCGGTCTCGAAGATGTCGATCACCTGGTCGGAGGCGACGGAGCGGGAGACGATCTGGCGCACGGCAGCGTCTAACTCGGCCCGGCTCTTGCCTCCTTCGACGGTGTGTTTGCTGAGTCCGGCTTTTACCGCCTGGAAGAAGCCCACGTCTTCGCGGATGGCCAGGGCTTCCTCCTCTGCAGCGCAGAGGGCGAAGGCTTTGGAGAGTTCTGTCACCGCCTGGATGTAGCGCTGGGGGCCTTTTTCAGTCTGGAATTCAGGCCGCAGGAGCCAGTCCATGGCGTTGCGCAGGATGGTCAGCCGCTGGGGGGGTGGGGCGGTGTAGAAGGCGGCAGGGGGCATCGAAGCCGGTGAGCCACATATCGCAGACTATGACCAGCTTGAGGGGGTCGTTGGGCAGGGCATCCCGCAGGGTTGCAACTGCCCTTAATCCGAAGCTCCTCGTGCTCTTGTCTCGGGCAGTTGCGAGCCAGATAGCCGCCCCAGCATACGCTGACACAAGCTAATTTTTTCTTAAGCTATCTGGCAAATGTTACATCGGGCAAAGCCGTAGGCGGTGTAGGCCCCCTCTTCACCGGTTTCTTTGTCAGTGGTTTTGACCACGCGGGCTTTGAGGCCGTACTGGGAGCGGTGGGCCTCATCAGCAATGAAGACGATGTTGCGGCGCTGGGAGAGGGTTTTGTACTCGCCACCCCGTTCGTCGGGGGCAAACTTCTGGATGGTGGTGAAGACGATGCCGCCACAGGCCACCTGCAGCTTGGCCTTGAGGTCGGCCCGGTCTTCCGCCTGCTGGGGAGTCTGCCGCAGCAGATCCTGACATTTGGAGAAGGTGGTGTAGAGCTGGTCGTCCAGGTCGTTGCGGTCGGTGAGCACCACCAGGGTGGGGTTGGCCATGGCCGGATGCTGGATGATTTTACCGGCGTAGAAGGTCATGGAGAGGTTTTTGCCGGACCCCTGGGTATGCCAGATCACCCCCGCCCGCTTGTCGCCCCCGAGGTCGGTGGCGCGGATAGTGGCTTCTACGGCTTTGTTGACGGCGTAGTACTGGTGGTAGCCCGCCATTTTTTTGGTGAGGGTTTCGCCGTCGCTCTCGAAGACGGTGAAGTAGCGGATCAGGTCGAGGTAGCGGTGGGGGTGGAAGATGCCGCTGAGGAGGGTTTCGAGGGGATTGGTGGAGGGTGGGGG
>CAYXOX010000312.1:1224-1577 GCA_964466745.1 uncultured Rhodobacterales bacterium | reverse complement strand
GACCGTCTGCGCTGTTGCCCCCCACCCCAGAAGGAGCAGGGTAAGCAGCAGAAAGAAGTAGTACCGCCGGGGCGAACGCTCGCTGTTGATCAAGGGCGCCGCAAGAAAGACGAAGACCGGATAGGTCATGTTGAGAAGGTTCGCCTTGGTTATCGTGGTGAGCTGGATACCCATAAAAAAGAGAAAGACCGCCCCGGTGTTTGTGATAGCCCGGAGAGCTACAAGGTCCCGGCGCACCGGCGTGAGGCGGGTCTTTCCGCTGACTGCTCCCGGAAGGGTTACCAGGAAGCCGATACTGAACCGGCAAAAGGTGACAATTAGCGCCGAGCTGCCGTAACCGCTGGTCATGAGCT
>CAYXOX010000312.1:0-1214 GCA_964466745.1 uncultured Rhodobacterales bacterium | reverse complement strand
CCGTCGCCCCCGCAAAAAAGAGGGCTGAGAGGAGGATGAGGAGTACTCCCCGGGTTCGATCCTCCACGGCTACGCCGGGTTGAAGGTGAAGTAGATTAGAAAGGCGACTATCGAAATGAGCGTGTAGGTGGAAAGAACGTTGTTTGAGTATGTGAGGTCGTCGGGCTCGCCTGCGGGTATGTAAAGGGGGACGATGTAAGGCGGTGGCAGTATCACGAAGGTAAAGAGGGCGTGAGCAAAAATGGGGGGCAGTCTTAGGAGATCTCCGGTGACCCAGGGAGCAACCAGTAGGGCTACCACGGCGATGACGGCGCCCCGGATCAGGACCACCGGGGCCGCGCCCTTTAGCCGGTCAAAGGAAATCCGGGTTCCGTAGCCCACAACAATGAGAATGAGGGGTCCAATGATATTGGAGAGCATCTCCAGAGCGCTCACGAAGGAGCGGGGAACGAGAGCCGAAGCAAACCATTCGGTAAGGCCGAGGAGATTGAAGAGTGTCCCTGCGGCGATGGAAATAATGATCGGCGAACGGGCGAGAGAGAGGAGGGTACCCTTGAGGGATGTCGGCCCTCCGTAGCGCGCCTTCATGAGGGTGACGAGTACGATCCAGACGAAGAGCTCATGGGGAAGCCCCACCACGCTTATGGCGTAGAAGTTGGACATGCCGTAGGCGGTGGTAAAGAGACCGATCCCCAACATGCCGAACTCGAATCCAGTCATGAGAAAGGGGGTCGGTCCCTTGGCAAAGGGGAGTCGGCCGATCAGGTAGCCCAGGAAGAGGAGCGCAAAGAGGAGGATCGGCATGAAGAGGAAAATGCCGAGGTAGTTCGTGTCGAACTCTACGTTTAGAAAAGTGACAAAGAAGGCCGCCGGTAGAGCGGCGTTTACGAGGAGTCCCTTTATCTCCTCCAAGCCCGACTCGGAGATGAGTCTGATCCTGCGAATCACCGCGCCGCCGGCGATGAGCAGAAGAATGGGGACGGATGTGGCAATTGTGTTCGCTACTTCTTGAGTCATGGCTAATGTCCTGGGGCGCACAAAGAGTACCATGCAGCCGATCGCACCGCAATAGAGCCAAAACCACCGGTTCCGTCGGATCTGATCCTTGCCATTCACTGTATATATGGTATGATCAAACCATGAAAACGTTGTCGGATTCGTTCTCAGGAGGGATACGTGGCGTCCATCCGTGATGTTGCCGAAATGGCGGGGGT
>CAYXOX010000311.1:0-1579 GCA_964466745.1 uncultured Rhodobacterales bacterium | reverse complement strand
GTCGGGAACACTGGCGTTTAAAAGGCGGGCATACCCGTCCGCCACCTGCTGCCGCTTATTGACTTCATCTGGAAAAATGTCGAATTTGGCATGCAGAACAGCGGCCTGAAGGGTGTCCATGCGGCCGTTGACGCCGATGCGGGAATTTTCGTATTTACTGCCGCCCGTTCCGTGGATGCGGACCGAGCGCATGATGTCGGCTAATTCATCATTGTTGGTAAAGCACATCCCGCCGTCGCCGTAGCAGCCCAGCGGTTTGGCCGGAAAAAAGGATGTGCCGGCCACGTCGCCCAACGCACAGGCTTTTTTGTCTTTGTATTCGGCGCCGAAAGACTGGGCCGCATCCTCGATGAGAAACAGATCGTGTTCTTTGGCTATCTCTGCAAAGGCGTCGTAGTCCGCCGGCAGGCCGAATAGGTCAACGGGCATGATGCCTTTCAGGCGGCGGCCGTTTACAAGGATTTTGGGCAGCGGATAGATCTTGTTGTCATTTCTTTCGACGGCCTCGACGGCCCGGCGCGTCTGTTCGGCATCCATGTTGAAGGTCGCCGGGTCGATGTCGACAAACACCGGCACCGCCCCAAGAAGTTGGATGACCTCGGCGGTGGCGATAAAGGTAAAAGGCGACGTCAGAACAATATCGCCGGGACCGACACCCGACGCCATCAACGCCATGAGCAGCGCGTCCGTGCCGGAGGAACAGGCGATGGCATGGCGCACGCCCACGTATTGCGCCAGGCGCGCTTCAAGCGAGGCGATCTCCGGCCCCATGATGTATCGGCCGTGGTCGAGCACGGCCCGGATATTGGTTTCGATTTGCTCGCGGATAAGGAGCTGTTGGGCTTTCAGGTCGATGAATTCCATAAATAAATTTTCATGTCCTTTCCTGCACAGTGTAGCATAACATGACGTTTGTATATTGAGATCAGCATTGCCATCTTTCGACAATGCATGAAAATTTATATTGTTTTGACATACAATTTTAAATGCTTGATGGTTTCTATCAAGGCGGGGGTGTAGTCGATGATGTCCTGGTAGAGGCTTTTGATATCCTCGGTAACGTATTCGTGGGCGATCTGGTTGCGGATTTCCCGGATGTTCAAAAGGGTGTCGGCTGACGGGATGATCTTTAGTTTGGCCAGAAAATTGACTCTGTCGATGAGCGTGGGGGCTTCTTCCTGCAATATGATGAACAGCGATTTCAGGACCTTCTGGGTCAACAGGTCGGAGGCCCTGGCAAAGCGGGCGGCAAGCGCCTCGAACGACTCCATGACTTCCAGATCATTTTCATTCAACTGATCGATGGAGCGGCACTTGTCGCGGGAGTAGGTCAGCGCATCGACCGCTTTCTCAATGTCCGCCAGGTGCGCATCGATCTGCTTACGGTACTGTCGACGCTTTTCGGCTATTTTCAAAGCTTGACACTCTCTGAATCGATGATTTCTTTAAAAGATGTCCGTTCACGGTCGTCAAAGCTCACCAGATCGATTTTCTGCATGCCGAAACGTTTGTAAAAAGCGATTTTGATATTGCGCTGCTCCTGCCCGGTCAGCTTGCGCGGCCCGACAACCATGATGTC
>CAYXOX010000310.1:0-1582 GCA_964466745.1 uncultured Rhodobacterales bacterium | reverse complement strand
AACACTCGTATAGGTTTTCCATACTCTGATACTCACGATTTAGCCATTCGATCATTTCGGAAGTGGTGATCTGTCCGCCGACAATTTCTTGGAGTTTCTTCTTCCAGTTGTTGGACATGCCGGCAGGCCATCTGTAGTGTGCTCCAGGGGTAGATTGGCCGGTGACCACATATTTTTCGACGTACTCATCACTTGCCGGGTCTATCGCAGGAACCTCTACATCTACAAAGACAGGATATCGAAGGGTGTCACGTGCGAAACGCTCATGAACATCGGGGTCGGAAAAGACCTCCAAATAAGCGTTAGCAGCTTCAAAGTTGTCGGTTTCGGCGCTGATTGTGGTAATAGTGCCTGCACGCCACATACCGAAACGAGGCTCTCCCGGTTCGTTCACCGGCAGCGCTTCATACACGAGTTCGAACTCTTCGGTCATACCGTCTCGAATAAGGGCGGTGTCCCAAATTCCCATAATCCACATCGCGGCGTCTCCCCGCGCGAACTTAGCCAGTGCCTGATCGTGGCCTGTGGCAAGCGGATTTTCTCCAAAATATCCGTTATCAACGAGCGTAACCAGCTTATCGAAGGTTTCCACCCAACCTGGATGGGAGAAATCGACCTCGCCGCAGATTAATTTCTCCTCAAATTCGGGGTCCCGACCGTATCCCAACGTAGCGAAAGCGGCGTTCGTATAGCGCATTATGACCCAGTCGTCCTGGAACCCCGATCCGATCGGCTGAATGCCGGCTTGCTTAAAAGCTTCCGAGACTTCCAGGAACTCATCCCAGTTTGTCGGAAGTTCGAGACCCTGCTCGTCGAAGAGAGTCTTGTTAATGAAGATTCCCTCTCCCTCGCCACTCACCGGTATGCCCCAGACCTTTCCCTGATACATTGCTTCTGAACGTAGGGACGGGACCAATCGTTTCGTATAAGCCGTATCGGTAAGATCCATGACAAGACCTCGCTGGGCGGCGTCCGCCGTACGGGCATTGGGCCAGAAGGTCATAATGTCTGGATGGTCTCCCGCTGCGAGCCTCGTCTTTAAGATGGTCTCATACTCAGCAGAGTTGGCGGACGAAAAATTTAGCTCGATGCTGGGATATTCTTCTCCAAACGCCTCATTCACCACTTCCATGACTGATTGCGACGGCTCCAGAAACACGTCCAGTTCACCGCGTGGTTCTCCAGCTGGACCGGCCATCTCCTCCTGACCACCGGCAGCGAATAGACCAACGTTTAGCGCGAAGACCATCGCTATCGCGGTCACCAACCAGTTACTCTTTGTCTTCATCAGCTTACCTCCGACAAAACGTGGGTAGCGACACCCACAGATCCCCGGTATATTCACCGGGTAGAACCCAACCGTCGTCTATTTGTTCTTACAGCAACGCTCGCGAGCACGCTTAGAATCTGACTGAACAGTTCCTTTGCCCGGCGACGTGCCAGCTTTTCCCATATGAGCCTCCTTCTTATGATCACTGATCGTTCATACTGACCTCATGTGTTTACTCCCAGTTCTAGAGAACAACACTAGAGATCCGACAAGCAATACGGCGTACAAATGCATCAACAATTGCACACTGGA
>CAYXOX010000309.1:0-1590 GCA_964466745.1 uncultured Rhodobacterales bacterium | reverse complement strand
CGGGAGCCATCCACCCCATCAATGGCGCTCCAATGGCAACTCCTGAAGCGGCTGCTGCTACGGTAATGTCAGCATTGCTCCTGCTTGTCGTACTATTTAAGACGCTGGGGCTAAAGGTGCCTTCCGTAAAACAGGGCCTGTGTACCGCAGGAGTCTTGTCTGGGATCGCAGGCACCGTGGGAGGACTCGCTGGAGCTACCGCAGCGCTCTTTCTCCCTCAAGAGTCTGGACCACGACTACGAAGCACCTTGGCGGCTTACTTGTTACCTGGAACAATCATATCGGTGACCTTGGTCGCTATTGTTGGCCGCATTGGCAAGTATGAGCTATTCCTGTTCCTTCTGTTGTTGCCAGGAGTCGTCGCAGGCCATTGGATCTCGAGCAAGTACAAGCAGGTTATCGATCGATTCATATCGCCAACGGCAGTGCTCTGCGTTTCCGCAGTCGCGGCGATTGGAGTGCTGGTCAAGGCTATCTCCGGGCAATGATATTGAAGCGCTATGAACCGCTCCGAGTTTCCCGGAGATCACATCGTGCAAGCAGATGAGTTCCAGGTAAAGCAAAACAACGGGTGCTGGGAGTAAGCAAGTGTTCCTCCGGGGTACTGACCCGAAGCACTGCTCTCTGAAATACTTTTTAAAACCGACTCTGACATGCATAAGAATTTATGCAACACTGCTAGTGAGAAGGAGTTCGACAGCCAGAAGTCTGACACCAACGGTTAAAGGACGGAATAGACTTCGCCGAGGCTCAAGAGTTATGGAGTGATCCGGGACTTGTCATTTTGCCATCTCGACTCCTGACGAGCCACGATCCCTTGCGATTGGCAAACTAAGTGGTCACCATTGGACAGCGGTTTTCACCGAACGAGCCAACGGAGTTAGGCTGATCAGCGTACGACGATCGCGAAAAGAGGAGAAACAGCTCTATGAGCGAAACCAATAGAGAGAATCTAGAAGAACGATTCGACGACGGGGAATCTGTCCTCGATTACTTTGACACGGACGCAGTCCTTACGATCGACAGGTTGGCCAGCCTGTCATCAATCCTCAATCTATCCGCAGTCGCCCGTAAGGCTGGTATCAATGTCCAGACACTCCAGGCGAAAATACGGCGAAGGACACCGCTCACCGGCGAAGAAACTCGACGGATTGTGGGAGTGCTCCGAAGACACCATCTGGAAACGGTCGCTTAGTATCCGTTGCGAAGACCGCGCCAACCTTCCGGGTTACTGTGCCGAAACACCCTCTCATTGAGCGCATATAGCTCCCCCCTCGGCGCGGCTCCTCATTGACATTGCCGTTCGCTCAGGATTCTTAGCAATCATCCACATTAATCGCCTATGCGGGCCCTCTTCTTCTTGCGCTAAGGCCTTGAGCAATCTAAAATAAGCGTATTCGTTATGGAATTTCCCGAAATCGGAAACAGAAATGAGCTAGAGATAGTACGGTCGGTATTAGCGCGGGATAACCGCGCCACTAGGCAAGACATTCTAGAGCAGGTTCCCTTTGGAAGTTCCAAGACAGCAGAACTTGTAAAGGACCTGCGGTCGAGAAGTGTTCTCCTCCATCACTCGGAGAAGAGTCGTTC
>CAYXOX010000308.1:0-1597 GCA_964466745.1 uncultured Rhodobacterales bacterium | reverse complement strand
TGCTCCGCAACGTGCTGGGCGCGGTGCACCAGGCCGAGAGCGACTGGAAGTCGCAGCGGCTGAAGGACGCGTTCGGGCGGCTGGCGCGGGCGGGGCTCTTCAAGGGGAGCGCGCCGTACGGGTACACGAACCGGGGGACGGGAGGCGTCCTTCGGGTGGTGGCGGAGGAGGCGGAGGTGGTTCGCAAGGTCCACCGGTATTTCCAGTCGTGCGGCAACATGATGGAGGTGGGCCGGCGTCTTCTGCGGGAAGGCCATCGGGCGCCGAAGGGGGGCGAATGGCATCGGCACGTGCTTCGCCGGATCCTGACGAACCCGGCGTACGTGGGGCGGATCGTGCGGCACGGCGAGGAGCATGCCGGGCGGCACGAGCCGATCCTGAGCGCGGCGGATTTCGCGGCGAGCGGCAAGCTGCTCGGGCGCGGCGTGCCGAAGGCCAGGCGCGGGCGGGACTCGCTGGCGGGCGGGGTGGCGACGTGCGGCTACTGCGGGGCGAAGCTCATGATCGCCCGCGGCAAGGGGGAGCGCCGCTACTACTTCTGCACGCGCGAGCACGGGCGGGTCGCCGAGACGCCCTGTCCGTACCGGCGGGAGCGGGGGCGCACGTTTCGCTGCGGGGAGGAAGAGATGGACCGGCGCCTTCTGGACGCGCTGTCGGGCCTGCGGCGCGGGGAGGTGGACCGTTGGCTCGCGGCGCGGAAAGCCGCGTGGAGGCGGGGGCACGGCGCACAGATCGCCGCGCTCCGGAAGGCGCACGAGCGCCTGGAGGCGCTGCGCGCCAACCGCCGGCACGCCATGGAGCTGCGGATCCGGCGCGAGATCACCGAGCGCGAATTCGCGCAGGTCAAGGGGGAGTACACCCGCCGGATCGACACGATCGAACAAGATGTCAACGACCGGCTTGCGCGCCTGGAGGAGGGGTGGACCGAAGACGCCCGAGTCGCCCAGGAATGCGCCCACGTCCGGGACGTGCTCAAAGGCGGGCGCGCCGCGGCCCGGGAGGGGAAGGCCCTTCTGAGCGAGGCGTTCGAGAAGATCGTCGTAACCAGAGAGACCATCGAATTGCAGTTTCGCAGCGGCTTTCGTTGGAGCGTCGGTGGCGACGCGCGAGGGCCCGACCAGGGTGAATCGGCACCGGAGATCGCCGGCGATTCGGAGGCCGCCGCGGCAGACGACAGTCCGCGGTGGTATAATGGCCCTGCCGCGCTCGCGGGCATGTTGCTGCCGGCCTTGGCGGCCGCGCGCGAGAAGGCGCGCCGCAGCGCATGCATGAACAACCTCAAGCAGATGGCCGTGGGCCTGGAGAGCTACACGGGCGACTACAACGGCTATCTGCCCTTCAACGTGACCTGGGACATGGAGTCCTCCGTCAACACGTTCTGGTACAGCTGGGGCCCCTACAGCAATTTCCACACCCGGTATCAGCCGCCGGACCCCAACAACCGCGCGGCGTTCGACGTGGGCCTGTACAGCGACCCGAGGGGCGAGGCGCCGCACGATGTGATCCGCGCCTGGATGCGCCGCTATCCGCACTCCGGCTACTACGAGGCCGACCCGAACACGGGAACGTACCGCGCGGTGTTTTCGATGGACTCGCC
>CAYXOX010000307.1:0-1599 GCA_964466745.1 uncultured Rhodobacterales bacterium | reverse complement strand
GGCGCGCCTCCTTCATTACTTCCAGCTGCATCATCATCATCCGGGCGACCCAGAAGAAGATGATGTCGAACCCCGTCACCAGCACGTCGGTGGGAAAGTAGCGCCTGAGCTCCGCCGTCTCCTGCGGCCAGCCGAGGGTGCCGATCGGCCACAGCCCGGAGGAGAACCAGGTGTCGAGCACGTCCGCGTCCTGCCAGACGGGATAGACGAGATCGGTGGGATCTTGGCTCACGGTGTAGCGCGCGAGACTCTCGGCGATGGCGTGGAGGGCGGCCGCGCGGTCTTCCACCTCCACGACGCGGGCGTGGTCGAGCGGCGTGGGCAGGCCGGCCAGGACATCCGCGAAGTGCGACGCCACCCCATCGAAGGTCGTCGCGGCGTGGTGCCGCTCGGTGCCGCGGACAAGCGCCTGCTGCGACAGCAGCCGCATGAGCTCCACCTCGTCGAGGGCGCCGTCGTCCTCGTCGTCGGTGAAGCCCTCGCCCGAAAGGTCGAAGCCGTACCACACCGGGATGCGGTGCCCCCACCAGAGCTGGCGCGAGATGCACCAGGGCTCGATGTGTTCGAGCCACTGGAAATACACCTTCTCGTGCTGCTCGGGCAGGATCGTCGTGGTGCCGTCTCTCACCGCGTCGATGGCCGGCTGCACGATCCGCGCGGCATCGACGAACCACTGGTCGGTCAGCATCGGCTCGATCACCACCTTCGAACGGTCGCCCATGGGCTGCATGATCGGCTTGGCTTCCACCAGCGGCACGAGGTGCTCCGCGCCCCGGGCCTGACCCGGGGCCTCGCCGGCGCCGGCGCCGGCGCCGGCCTCGCCTGCCCTCTGCGCCGCCTCACCGGCCCGGGCGGGCCGGCCGCCGAGACGCGGATCGTCAGGCGAGGTCATCACGGCGAGGCCTTCGCCGGTGATCTCCTCCACCACGCGCCGGCGGGCTTCGAAGCGGTCGAGCCCCCGCAGGTGGTCGGGCACGAGGTTTATGGCATCGATCTCGGCCTCGGAGAGCGCCAGGCCGGAAACGATCTTCTGAGCCGTCGCCGCCGCCTCGGCATAGGGCGTGCCGTCGTCGCGCATGTGTCCGCGCGCGTCCATCAGACGGTACATCGGGATGCCCGCGCGCGCCGCCACCGCGTAGTCGTTGAAATCGTGCGCGCCGGTGATCTTCACCGCGCCCGAGCCGAACTCGGGGTCGGGGTATTCGTCGGTGATGATCGGGATGAGCCGGCGGTGTTCGCGCGGCCCTACCGGGATCTCGCAGAGCTTGCCCACGATGGGCGCATAGCGCGTGTCGGAGGGGTGCACGGCCACCGCACCGTCGCCCAGCATGGTTTCGGGCCGGGTCGTGGCGATGGAGATGTAATCGCGCTCTTCTTCGAGCACGACGTTGCCGTCTTCGTCGCGCTCCACGTAGGTGTAGGTTTCGCCGCCGGCGAGCGGGTACTTGAAGTGCCACATCTGGCCCGGCGTCTCGACGTTCTCCACTTCCAGATCGGAGATGGCGGTTCGACACCGGGGGCACCAGTTCACGAGGTAGTGATCCTTGTAGATGTAGCCCTTCTCGTCGAAACCGAGGCCGAGCCCGTTCCGCTCGGCGG
>CAYXOX010000306.1:0-1615 GCA_964466745.1 uncultured Rhodobacterales bacterium | reverse complement strand
GCTGACCGCGGCGCCCAAGCCGTCATCCCGCCCCGCAAGAACGCCAAGCCATGGAAGACCGTCACCGCTGGCGCGCGCGGCATTGTCCTCGGACCATGTATGGATGGCCCCTTGGCAAGAGCTTTGTTCGGGTCTGGCGTTCTGGTCGGTCGCGGCCATGTATACGGCGTCTCGTCTGCGGCATGGTCTGCCGCGCGCCCTGATGAAGTCCGCTGGATGGAGAGGTCCCGATCAATGGCCCGCGGTCTGCGCCGCACCGGTCCGAACTGGGTGTCCTTTCCGTCCTGTTTCCGCCGCTATGCCATCACCTCACGTCGCGCCTCACCATTTCGCTGCTGCCGAACGGGTCGGGCAGCGATCTCCTTCTTTCTCAGCCCGGCATGGCTTGGAAGCTGCCGCCGCGGGCGATGAGCGCCCAGACGGTGCGGGCCATTCGGGCGGCCAGCGCGACAGCGACGACCTTCACTGGCTTGCGCGCGAGCATCCGCTCCAGCCAGTCGGGCGCCTGGTCCCCGGGAACGACCCGCCGTCCCCGCCGCGCGCTAATTCTTGCCATCGCGCCGAGGTAGAGCAACCGCCGCAGGTAGCGGTTCCCCGCCTTGCTGATCCGCCCCAGCTTCTCCTTGCCGCCGGACGAATGGGCCCGCGGGGTCAGGCCGAGCCAAGCCGCGTAATCCCTTGCAGAGTGGAACGCCGCCACGTCCGGCGTCGTGGCTGCGAAGGCGCTCGACGCGATGGGGCCGAGCCCTGGGATCGTGGCGAGCCGGCGGGCGAGTGGGTCGGCCTTCTGGGCCGCCGTGATCCGGGCCGTCGCCGCTTCGATCCTCTCCTCCAGGTCGCGCAGCTGATCGGCCAGCAGGTCCAGTGCAGGCCGCGCCGACTGGGGCATGTCATTCGCCGCCTCGAGCAACCGGTCCAAGTTATGGATGCCCTTGGCCACGACGATGCCGAACTCCGATAGGTGCGCACGGATCGCGTTCACTGTCTGGGTCCGTTGCCTCACGAGGAAGTCCCGTGCCTTGTGGTCCAGCAGCGCCGCCTGACGCTCAGCCGACCTCACCGGCACGAAGCGCATCGTTGGCCGCGTGACCGCCTCGCAAATCGCCTCGGCATCGGCGGCATCCGTTTTTCCCCGCTTTACGTAAGGCTTCACGTACGCCGGCGGCATCAGCCGAACCTCATGGCCGAGCGCGCCGAGCTCCCGCGCCCAATGATGCGCGCCTGAACAGGCTTCCATGCCCACCAGGCACGGTTCGAGCCGCTCGAAGAATCCAAGAACTTTAGACCGACGCAGTTGACGGCGGACGATCGTGCGTCCCTCTGCATCGACGCCATGCACCTGAAAGACGGACTTGGCCAAATCGAGGCCGATGATGATAGCATGATCCATGGATGGCTCCCTTCGGTGGAATGCTCAGCAGCCTCCACCTTGGCACATCGCGATGCCGCAGGCGGGGCCATCCACACCATCAATGGCGCTCCAATGGCGACCAGCTTGAAGAGGATTTTGATCGACAGTCAGAACTGGATGGCCGCATCGGAAAACACCGCTGGCCGCCCGTCACGCGGCGCGCGCCAGGTCATGTCCTTGTCGACCCAGATCAGCAGAGACCCC
>CAYXOX010000305.1:0-1625 GCA_964466745.1 uncultured Rhodobacterales bacterium | reverse complement strand
CCGCCGACAGGATCCCTCCCTCGGCCGCCGGGAAGTGCAACGGGGCTCGCGGCCCCCGGATCCCGGATTCGTTCCGGCTCCGCAGGCCGACCGGCCATCTTCCGATTTTCAGTCTGCGCAGACGCCGGGCGTCTGCGCCGCACGCAAGTGGAGAACATCCATGCATCGCACCAACCGCAAGGGCTTCACGCTCATCGAGCTGCTCGTGGTCATCTCGATCATCGCGCTGCTCATCGGCATCCTGCTGCCCGCCCTCCAGCGCGCCAAGCGCAACGCCAACTCCCTCAAGGACGGCACGCAGCTCAAGCAGATCCACACCGCCCTCGTCACCTTCGCCACGGGCAACCGTGACGCCTTCCCCTTCCCGAGCCGTCTCGACTCGCAGGGCTTCACCGAGGGCGCCGAGCTCTTCAGCCAGCCCGCCGAGAGCCGCATGCCCGACCCCGACCGCTGGGAGAAGGACCGCTCCGGCCCGATCTTCTCGATCCTCATCTACAACAACTCCATCGTCCCCGAGCTCTGCGTCAGCCCCAACGAGCAGGCCGGCGGCATCGAGATCGACTCGGACTTCCACTTCTCCGCCAGCGACGAGAACGTCGCCAACAGCGGCCTCGCGATCTGGGACCCCAGCTTCGCCGGCACGCCCTCGCAGGACGACGTCTCGTCGGACGGCATCCAGTACGAGGATCAGACCGCTGATCCCAACGGCCAGGGCAACCTCAGCTACGCCCACCAGCCCCTCGACGGCGGCATCGGCTCCCGTCAGGGCCGCTACTGGCGATTCAGCTCCCGCGCCTCGGATCCCGTTCTCGCCAACCGCGGCCCCGTCTTCGCCGAGATGCTCGGCGACTCCGGCGGTCAGCAAGCCGAGACCCCGGACACCGGCCAGTGGGCGCTCGCCGAGGGCAACAACCCGGGCATCGGCATCCAGTCGATCACCCTCCAGTTCGCCGGTTCGACCAACTCCTGGGCCGGCAACGTCGCCTACAACGACAACCACGTGACGCTCGAGCCCGACGCGGCCCCCGAAGCGGTCGTCTTCACCGACCGCACCGAGTCGCCCGCCAGGCAGCAGCTCGACAACCTCTTCGTCGACGAGACCAACGAGGGCGGCACGCAGACCATGGCCGACGCTCGCCAGAACTCCTACATGCGTCTCTGGGGTAACGGCATCGACCACGTCAACAACACCACGCTCACCGATGAGCTCCTCACCGAGAACATCTACATCGACGGCAACGGCGGCGACCTCGGCCCCGCCAACAACTGATCGTCGATCCTCCGGCTTTCCGGCCGGATGAGCAGATACCGGCCCCGGCTTCTCTCGCGAGAGCCGGGGCTTTTTTCATGCGCGGCCGACGCGCCATGGCCTCGGCGCACGAAAAAACCCGACGCCGCGGCGTCGGGTTCGAGAAGCTGGGGATCAAGGATTTGAACCTTGACTAACTGAACCAGAATCAGTCGTGCTACCGTTACACTAATCCCCAAACAGGACGCGAATCATCCTCGCGGGCGATTCGGCATGAGTGTATCCGGCTTGCGTCAGGTGGCAAGGGGAGGCAGGGCCGAAAATCAGACGTGCGGCGGGGTGCATCTCAGCCGATGAGCTGGTCGCCCGCGCCGTC
>CAYXOX010000304.1:0-1646 GCA_964466745.1 uncultured Rhodobacterales bacterium | reverse complement strand
GGCTTCCCCGATGGCCTGCTGCCACCAGCTTTCGGTCTGGCGGTCGTACATCACCATGTCGGAGTTGCGCAGCTTGCCGGAGACGCCGAAGCTCAGCACCCGCCCCTCCACCCGCCGGTCGAAGGTGAGGCCCGAGTTGCACAGCGGGCAGAAGGTGACGGCCACGGGCATCCCGGCGATCTTGTCGTTCACGATCTCGTGCCAGGTGAGATAGCGGATCGGGTAGGCGCGGGGCGTGGCGCCCTCGATCTCCACCGTGATCACCGGCTCCCGCGGGCCGATCCGGCTTTCGTCGGCGGCATCGAGAAAGCGCGGGCCGTCGATGGCGGGAATGCCGTCCTTCGGAGGCCCTCCGTCGCGGATCTCGCTCCAGTCGTCGATGGTGGTGTTGGACCAGTCGGTGGCGGGCCACTCCCGGCTCCAGCGCTCCGGCGTGGCCAGGGCGGCCGCGGCGAGACCGGCGAGGGGAAGCGCCAGGAGTGCGGCGCGAAAGGGGCGGTCGAACATGGTTGTCTCTTCCCGGTTTCGGGGCGGTTCCGCGCCGGATGCGGTGCGGCGCAGCCCGATCCTAGCAGGTTCCGGGGGGCTGCCGGATCAAGACTTCGCCAGAACGCGCGAGGACGCCGCCGGAGGGGCGCTCGGCAGGCGGCTTCCTGCCGTCCGGCGCCGGCCGGCGACGGGCCGTCTCGGCAAGACGGCCCGGGCCCACTAGAGATCGCTCCGTCCCGTCCCCGGAGAACCCGCGATGCTGCCCAAGACCGGCTTCCTGCATGACGCCGCCCCGAGGCTCATGGAACTGCTCGGCACTCTCGCGCGGGAAACCCGGCTTGCGGCCGGAGCGGCGCTCTTCGAACAGGGCGATCCCGGCGACGCGCTCTACGCGGTGATCGAGGGCACGCTGGAGATCGCCGTGACCGCCGAGGACGGGCGCTGCTTCGCGCTTACCCGCTTCGGACCGGGCGACGTCTTCGGCGAGATCGCGCTGTTCGATCCCGGGCCGCGCACCGCCTCCGCCTCGGCGCTGACCGACGCGACCCTCCTCGAGATCCGCCACGCGGCGCTTGCCGCGGCCGTGGGGGCCGATCCGGGCGCGGCGGCGGAGCTGCTGCGCCTCGCCGGCATGCGGATGCGGGCGATGAGCCGGCAGATCGGCGAACAGGCGTTCCTGCCGCTGCCGGCCCGGCTCGCGCGGCGGATTCTCTCCCTCGCCGGGCCCGCGGGGCGGGGCGACACCCCCGACAGGCTGAACATCTCGCAGGCTCGCCTTGCCGATTACGCGGGCGCGACGCGGGAGGCGGTGGCGAAGATCCTGGCCGAATGGCGGCGCGCGGGCATCGTGGACCCCGCCCGCGGCAGCCTCACCCTGAAGGACCGTGCGGCGCTGGAGGCACTCTCCGGCCGGGACATGTTCTGACGCGCCCCGCAGCATGGCGCCGCGCCGGGCCGAGCGGAGGGCTCCTGCCTGCCGGCGGGACCGCACGAAGCCCGAATGTGAAGCGCGTTACAGACCGGAGGCCGCGAATCGGGCCATGAACGGCTTACGGCGGCGCGACGCACCCGCCGGGCCTCGAGCAGACCGGCAGGCACCGCCGCCACCCCATTCCCTCGTGATCCCGTTCCGGGGCATGCGGCGGCGCCTGCCGATC
>CAYXOX010000303.1:1046-1674 GCA_964466745.1 uncultured Rhodobacterales bacterium | reverse complement strand
GGATGAGCCAGAAGAGAATCGCCGCCCTCCTCCAGATCCACCAGACAACCGTTTCCCAGCACATCAGCTATGCCTTGAGGAAGCTTCGGAAGGTCTTTCAAGTCTGATTACCTGGGTTTCCCCGCTCCCGCGCCCGCAGGCTCTCTCCGCGGAGGCGGCTTCGCCGACGAACGCTCGTTCGGTTTGCGGCCGCGTCCGCTGTAAATTCTCCTTGCGAGAAGACATTCGGGAATTTACGATATGTTCCTCCGGGGCCGCAATTATCTCTATTGCAGCTGATATTATTTCTGAAGGCATAAAAAGGTATTAAGCATGAAAATCGCCGCGGTCATCCTCTCTACTCTTATCCTCACATCGCCTTGTAATACGTCGGAAAACGATCTTCAGGGCAGATGGATTAGTTACGAAGTTACTAAAATAGATCCGGATGCATTAATGGGTTCCGGCTGGGTTATCGAATTCTTTGGAGGAGGGAAATTTATTGAAGAAATCGACCCCGGCTTTGGAATAGTCGAAAACCGGGAAGGTACTTTCTCCTAAAAAGTCGCTGCATGAGAGCCTTCTTGCGGCGCTTTTTCGCATCGATCAGCTTGCGGGTTTCTGCAATTGCCTGATCCCAGGTGGAGAG
>CAYXOX010000303.1:0-1036 GCA_964466745.1 uncultured Rhodobacterales bacterium | reverse complement strand
ACCGGGAAGGTACTTTCTCTCTTAAGGATAATCTACTCCTCCTTCATGGAGAAGGTAGTCAGAGATCGAATGAATTTTTGATTGAATTTCGAAACGGTACTTTTTCTTTAACTAAATCTTTCAAGGGGGAAGACCAATATACTGTGGCCTTCTGCAAATCGAACGAATCTCACCCGGAACTTTCTAAGTTGCCGAAATTGCCTAAAACTAAGGGTGAGGCGGTTGAGGTATTGAAAACTATACTATCGGAACAAGACTTGGAAGAGATTGCTTTAACCAGGAGAGATAATCTCGGCAGGTATCATTTTGGCCTGGGTATGTTTATCAGAAATGGTTTTTGCATCTGGGGAGGCAATAAGGAACTCGTAATTGACATCACAAAAGACATCAAAAGCGATGTTATTAACGACGAAGATAGGAGTCATCCAGACTTTATCTCAACACTGATAATTGATGCTCTTTGGGAAGATATGAACAACGGGATTACCCGTCCTGATTATTTTGAGGAGATTACCCCAGTTGAGGAATGTGAAGATTGGGTAAGTGGCAACAAAAGATCATGCTTTAAAGTCGAACAACCAGAAAAGAATTTTGAAGATCTAGATTTGTTTTTAAGAAGAGCAAAAGAAACTGGTGAAACCAGATCGCTGTTGTTTACACCCAATTGGCTATTAAAATATCCCGGGCTCTATGACCAGGCGAATGAAAATATGATTATATACTCAAGAAATGCCCTGGAACGTAACTCCCCCTATTCATACCTAGCATTACTTTATCTATCGGATGTGATCAGGGGAGGGGATATATTCTCGATCCTTGAAAAGTACCTTGGTGATGAAACAGAAGTTCCCTTGCCGATCCTCTCGACCAAGAGATTTGATGGCGCAACACAACAGGAGCAATCTGTTCGATACCAATGGGGCAAAACGACGATATCAGATGTAGCCCTCTATTGTTTAAGTGATCTTCGGGAGAGAAACTTTTCTTCCGTCCAGGAATATAGGAGATGGAATGACTCCATAAGTTCAGATGATCT
>CAYXOX010000302.1:0-1691 GCA_964466745.1 uncultured Rhodobacterales bacterium | reverse complement strand
AAACTGGAAGAAACAGTCTCGCTCTACTTGTCAGACGGGTGGCATACGTGTGGTGGCGTATGCGTCTACGTCTACGAAAAGGAAACAAGCATGGGTCTAAATACAAGACGCATCGTATATGCGCAAGCCGTTGTGCGAGCTAGAGCATGAACAAGAACGAAGAGTTTACCCCACTACGGATTCATCCAGACGCCGCCAGTGCATTAGAGCCGATGCGACCGCTCTTTAAGTGGCCGAACGTGCGTTGGCAGAAGTGTCTCGCACTCTATACTCTAGCGCGCGATGTTGAGTTCGGTCCCATCGTAGAGTTAGGGACGTATCACGGATGCGGCACACTGGCACTCGCGCTAGGTAATCGTGATGGTGCGCGAGTTCCCCTCTACACCATTGACCCCTTCGTTGATTACGATGGATGGATTGGTGGCGAACACTACGGACCCGCAGATTACGACGTCTTTGCACGTAACGTTGAAACGCTGGGTATGCAAGACGAGATCGGATTGATCCCCAAGAAATCAGAGGACGCACTCCGTAAATGGCACACGCCTTACGAACTATTGTTCTGGGACATCTGTGGCGACCGTCTCTATCACGATTATGAAGGCTGGTACCCGCACTGTGCTAAAGGTGGACAGATCGTTATCAAAGATTTATCCAGTTGGCAGTTCGGAACCGCGCGCGTTTTCGATCACGCTATTCAAAACGGATTTGAACCCCACACCTACCACTTACCCGGCCTAATGTGGTCGTTACGGAGAACAGAATGATCATCTTCTGTGCTGGTATGTCACGTAGCGCCTCCACGCTACAATATCAACTTGTCAAAACTCTCATTGAACGCAAAGGTCTTGGTCGCGGCATTGGCTTCTACTACCCGCACACCGTATACGATCCTCACGAGACAACCGTCATTAAGGCTGAGAAACCATCACACTGGATGCTGCGATCCGTTACTGAACAAGACGCTGTCGCCGTATCAATTTACCGTGATCCACGTGACGTAGCCGTGAGCCTGCATCACTTCTTCCACTCACGGCACAAGTTCAATCCCTCTCGTTTCGATGATTGGACGCAAGACGAAATCGTTTACCAGTGGCTACCCCGCACCATGCGTTGGTACACTACGTGGGAATCCATCGACCATCTCCAATTCCGCTACGAAGATTACTACCCCGATTTGTGGCACACCATGCTAGTGGAAATCGCCTACCATCTCAACATAACAATCACCCCATTTGAACGGAATGAGATTGCGGGTGAGTTTACGCTTTCAAAGAACACCGAGCGTCAACGCGCTCTCACCAAGTGGATCGATGATAAGGATTCAATGCTGACACGTCAACACATCTCACCCAACTTAGGCAATCACGGTGTATGGGAAGCGCAACTCACGCCGCAACAATCGGCGCACATTGAGCACGTTTATGCAGATTGGATGGAACATCATGGCTACCTGTAGCGCCGTATGGATTGCGGGTGGAAAGGCCAAGTTCTTGGAAGAGGCACACACAAGCGCCGTCTCTTTCAGACGCCATCATCCGACCTGGCAACTCCATTTAATCACCCCTAATACCGTATCCGAATCAGGCGTCTTCAACCAGATAACGCGTGTCGATTACAATAAAGACCTGCCGTGGTACGTCAACCTAATCAGGTACTATCAAATACTTCCCACGCTAGCTGATCACGTC
>CAYXOX010000301.1:0-1708 GCA_964466745.1 uncultured Rhodobacterales bacterium | reverse complement strand
CAGGTCGGCCGGATCGATCGAGATATCGACATCGGCCGCCTCCGGGAGCACCGCAACGGTGGCCGCGGAGGTGTGGATGCGCCCGCCCGATTCCGTGGCGGGCACCCGCTGGACCCGGTGCACGCCGGATTCGAACTTCAGCCGCGCGAACACGTTTTCGCCCGCCACCCGAACGACGGCCTCGCGCAGGCCGCCAAGCTCGGTGAGCTGTTCCTCGATCGTTTCCGTGCGCCAGCCGCGCGCCTCGGCGTAGCGCATGTACATGCGCAAGAGGTCTGCGGCGAAGAGCGCCGCCTCCTCCCCCCCGGTGCCGGGCCTGATCTCCAGAAGCGCCGGGCGGGCATCGGCCTCGTCCCGCGGCAGGAGCGCGAGGCGGAGGGCGGCCTCGGCCTCGGGCAGGCGCGCGCGCAGCGCCTCGGCCTCCTCCCCGGCGAGCGCCGCCATCTCGGGATCGGCGCGCATGTCCTCGGCCTCCTTTAGCGCCGACACCAGCGCGCGGTAGGCCGCGATCTGCTCCACCACGGGGCGAAGCTGCGCGTATTCACGGGCAACGCGCTCGATTTCGGCGGGGGCATCGGCGCCCTCTGCCATGCGGGCTTCGAGATAGTCGAAGCGTCCCGTGATCTGCTGGAGAGTTTCTTCGGGGATCATCGCCGCTCTCTCCCGCATCCCGGCGAGCCGGTCAAGACGCCGGCGCGGGCCGTGCCGCGGCGCGACGGCCCGGGCAATCCCCGGCGCTCAGGGCCGCGCGCCCAGCGCTTCGGCGAGGAGGCCGCGCACGGCCTCGGCAGGCACATCCGCCGTCACGAACGCCTCACCGATGCCACGGGCGAGCACGAAGCGAAGCCGGCCGTCGATCACCTTCTTGTCCTGGGCCATGAGATCGAGCAGGCCGTCCGGGCCAGGGAGCGGGCCGGGAATGTCGGCGGGATCGATCTTCATGCCCATCTGGGCCAGATGGGCGCGCACCCGGCCGGGCTCCTCCTGCGCGCACAAGCCGAGCCGCGCCGAAAGCTCGAAGGCCAGCGCGCAGCCGATGGCCACGCCCTCGCCGTGGAGCAGGCGGTCGGAATACCCGGTGGCCGCTTCCAGCGCGTGGCAGAAGGTGTGGCCGAGGTTCAGGAGGGCGCGGTCGCCGGTCTCCGTCTCGTCCCGGGCAACGATCTCTGCCTTCATCTCCACCGAGCGGCGCACCGCCGCCTGGCGCAGCGTGGCATCGCCGGCGGCGAGGGACGGGCCGTTGGCTTCGAGCCAGGCGAAGAAGGCGGCATCGCCGAGAAGACCGTATTTCATCACCTCGCCGTAGCCCGCGAGGAAATCCCGCGGTGCCAGCGTGGCGAGCGCATCGATATCCGCCAGCACGAGGCTGGGCTGATGGAAGGCGCCGATGAGGTTCTTCCCGGCAGGCGAGTTGATACCGGTTTTGCCGCCCACGGAACTGTCCACCTGCGCGAGAAGCGAGGTCGGCACCTGCACGAAGCGCACGCCGCGGCGGAGGATGGCCGCCGCGAAGCCTGCCAGATCTCCGATGACACCGCCGCCCAGCGCCAGAACGACATCGCGGCGCTCGATCCGCTCGGCCAGCAGCCACTCGCACACCTGCTCCAGCCGCGCCCAGCACTTGGTGCCCTCGCCGGGCGGCAGTGCCAGGGCCGACACGGCGATACCGGCCTCCGCCAGCCCGGCGCGCAGCGCGGCAAGGTGATGG
>CAYXOX010000300.1:0-1739 GCA_964466745.1 uncultured Rhodobacterales bacterium | reverse complement strand
ACAGCTCCAGCCATTTGTCTAAATCAGTATCGAATATACACATAAATGTATCCGTCTCATCATCGAGAGTGACATCACCGCCGGTCTTTCCGCATACTATATTGCCTGTCCCGTTCTTAACCACAACCGTCCTCGCATCGTTGGCAGGACGGATAATTAGTATTGTGCCGTCGGTATCATCTGTAAATGTTATAGTTACCAAATCATCAGTAGCAGCGTCGCCGTATGTATCTACCGTATGATATGATTTTGTTGGTGTTATGGCGTTGGAATCGTTGATGGTAAGCTCGCTCTTTGCAGAAAGGGCCATTTGCCCGGCTATTTCAAGTTCTTCGGTCGGATCGGTAGTATCACCCACCCTCATCTTGCCGCCGTGGACAGTCGGGGCATTTGTTGAATATATCGTGTAGTAGGAATCGGGGCTGTTAACTGATAAGTCCGGTACATACATACCGTACATATTAAGAGTCCCGCCGTCGTAATTGTCCGGCGGCTGCTCGACGTACAGACCGTACATATTAAACGTGCCGCCGGTAGGCTTGTTAGTGGCATCAGCATCTTCAAACTCCGCGTTTAGAGCAGACCAGTCGTGCGTACCTCGCGTAATAACTGTCTCGTTATTATATTTTCCAGCACCGAAAACCTTGCCCCTCACCCCGAATATTTCAGAGTTATATTGCGAGCCTATCCCTACACCATCGGAATCTCGAACAAAACCAAAGACAGCACCTCCGGAATTTGTCGGCTCATTTTTAGTCATGATAAGCTTAAAAATTATAGGTTTAGCCTCCGTGCTAATCGTTACGGTGCTTTCATACACTGGGGCGACTATGGTATCCTGATAAATACTTTGATTAACATACACATTCCGACAATTAACATCAGAGGTAGTTTTCAGGGCCTGCGTAGCGTCTGTCCAGTTGATATGCTCGTTTGACTCAAAACCCAAAAGATAATCATGATGTATGGGCTGGGCTACTTTCGCAAAACATACACCAAACGTAAATAAGAACAGTATTGTAATTAGTTTTTTTAACATCAGAATACCCCACATTTCGTTGTTTGTATTGTCCCGCTTTCATCGCCGGAAAGTGTGGTTTTACCAGTATGTTTATAGATACTACCTGTTTCTTGCCTGAGCGAATAACAATATCCATCTTCGGAACTGCCCGTACTACTGACGGTAATAGTGACATCTTCAAGTTTCACATAGCTCATCCCCCGGTTGACCACACCCGCTATTTTTAGCCCACCGGCCCCGGCTTCTTCTATACCGGTAAGAGTAATCGAGCTATTTTTTACAATCGCCCGGAAATTGCTGTATTCAGACTCCGCTTCTCCCGCTCCTGCTGAGCCGATATGAATCCCCGTCAGCCACATCCAGTTGGAATAGTTATCCTTGCTGGTAACAGTAACATTAAGGGTTAAATCGTTAATATCTATATTGTAAGGCGTATTATTACTGTTGTCAGCTCGGATAAAAGTATAACCCAACCCAATAGCGTTGTCGGAAGCATCTAATGTAGTAGTTAGACTAAGCCCGTTTATACTAAGGTTTTCACTGAAATACACCGCCTTTGGCGTTTCTGTAGTGCCGTTATACGATGACATATTCATCGTCGTATTCTCAACAGTTATATTTATGCCTCTTATTCGCGGCCCCACATCCAGCCCGCTCGACCGGCCCACCTCACTGTTAGTGACAACGATATTGTCGGCCAGTACATATATATCCCCGT
>CAYXOX010000299.1:0-1750 GCA_964466745.1 uncultured Rhodobacterales bacterium | reverse complement strand
GGTGTTCGAGGTGACATTTCGGAATATAAGATAAGTACGGTGTCCCCGGAACTCGCTTATCCCCGAAGCGCGTCCATGATCGACTTTCCCTGCCGGAAGATAAACGGTTTCATGAGCCGTTTGAAGAAACTTACATGCTCCTCTTCCCACGCCAGCAGGGGATCGAGCGTATTCCCGTAAAACGACGGTTTGTCCGTTACCTCCGAGAATTCCTGCGTTCCCTTCATCCCTTCCGGCGAAAAGCCGGTCTTGTAGGCTTCGATGATCTCTGGATACCGGGCGAAGTTTATCTTTTTGTCCAGGCAGATGTCGTACAATTGCTGGTCGAAGGACGGGTCAAATGAACGCCACGTTCCCTGATACATGATTTCCACCACCGTGTGCGGGAAGGGATCGGCCCATTTCTCATAGATGTAAGAGGGGAGAAAATCCTCCAGCGCCTGCTTGTGGACATAGACGAAGCGGAAATGGGTCTGAAATCCGGCCTGGCGCGCCATCGCGGAGAGAAGGTTCGCCTTCTGCATACAGACACCGAAACCGTTTTGCAAGACCTCCTCCGCCGGGATGTCCTGCGGATAGATCCAGTTGAAATCAATTTCATCACGGACATACAGGAAAAGTCGTTCGAGCCTTTCCGCGTCCGTCGACGCACCCGCGATAACTTCCGACGTTGTCGATTGTATGTCCCGTTCCGGATATTTCGGTTCAACACTCCCCGCGCACGCCGATAACGCGACGCAGATGACGACAATCACCAGCAAGCGCACGGTGATCCCTGCCCCCTGGTTCGTTCTGTTTGCTGTGTTGTTGTTCATAAAAGCCTCCTGTCTCATTGTTTATGTTAACCAGGCTAACTTTATGGTTAAAATTTTTTACCTCCCGGCGATGTCCCTGATTTTTTGAAAATAGTTCCTGATAACCTGATAGTCCTTCTCTGGGAGGGCCGATTCTATTTCGAAGAGCGGCCCGAATATCCGGTCCTCGAATTCCTGATGTCCGAGGGCGGCGGTCTGCCCCTTCCTGGTTAGATTGAAGATGACCTCGCGATTGTTATCGATCCGTTTGCTTTTGAAAAGGTAGCCCATCTTAACCAGCTTGGCGACAAACTTTGACGAGGCGGCCTTGGAGATGGAAAGCCGCGCGGCCAGTTCCGTCAGGTTGCAGCCGGGTGATTCGCCGACCGCCACAACGGTATGGATGTGAGAGGCATACAGGAGATCGCCGGTTCCATAGTCCCGGGGGGTGCTTTCCAGCTCCCGCAGGTAGAGGTGCGCCATGTAAATCATATCAAGAATGCGTTCACGGTTTTGAGTGTCCATGGTGCGCATATTAACCAGGTTAACAATATGTGTCAAGAAAAAAATTCGGGGCGAAATTCGGGGGACACCATACTGAATTATTGGCAACCGGATAGTGACTTGTCTCAAAAAATGCATGGCACGAATCGCAAGAGCGGTTGCACCTGGCTTTTCCCATCATGTGATCCACCGGGGACAGGCGGCAGCAGGCTCTCAGTAAAGAGGCCTGGCTTGCCTGTCTGGGGATGACGGCGGAGTGGTGTTCGAGGTGACATTTCGGAATATAAGATAAGTAGGGTGTCCCCGGAACTCGTAGGGGGTTATGTCGCGATCCGCCGGCTCATGGGTGTTATGAAGAAACCACATAAACATTGCTGTGTGATAATTCAGCCGCTTTAATAAGTCCGATTTCGGCCCTTGACAATGGTACCAATATTGATACTATATAACCA
>CAYXOX010000298.1:0-1754 GCA_964466745.1 uncultured Rhodobacterales bacterium | reverse complement strand
ACGGATGAAAGAATATTTATATCTGGCCTTGCCCATGTTGCTGTAATTATGGATAATATCAAAGACATTGTCGGAGGCCTCATCGAAAAGATGGCGGTGCAGGGGCCGCAACAAACACAGCGGCTTCAGGATATCTGGGACGCGGTCCGGCCGCCCCGGGCCGCCGGGCATACACAGTTCGTCGGTTTTAAGGAAGACCGTATTTTGATTCACGTCGATTCTTCCGCCTGGTTATACCAGATGAACATCCAGAAGAATACGTATCTGAAAAAATTTCAAGCGGCAGTTCCCGGCATTAAGGATATTTTTTTTAAAATCGGAAAGATTGACGGATGAAGAAGGCGACTCAGAAAAAATCGGAAAAAAAGAAAAACCCCGCCACTAAAAAAAAGGAACCCGTTTCGAAGCCGAAAGGGTCGTATGACGCGACCAATATTCAGGTTCTCGAGGGAACCGCGGCGGTGCGTATGCGGCCGGCCATGTATATCGGAGACACGTTCAGCCGGGGCCTGCATCACCTGGTTTACGAGGTCGTGGATAACTCCATCGACGAAGCCGTGGCGGGTTATTGCAATCAGATCAATGTCGGCATCAACGAGAACGAAACGATAACGGTGGCCGATAACGGACGCGGGATCCCGGTTGATAGGCATAAAACAGAAAAAAAACCCGCGGTCGAAGTGGTCATGACGACCCTGCATGCCGGCGGAAAGTTTGACCGGCGGACATACAAGGTGTCCGGCGGCCTGCACGGCGTCGGGGTTAGCTGTGTCAACGCCCTGTCGGAGTGGCTGGAGGTTGAGATTAAGCGCGAGGGCAAAATTTACCATCAGCGCTACGAAAAAGGCAAGGCCGCATCCAAGCTCACCGTCATCGGCAAGACCAAGACCTCGGGCACCAAGGTAACATTCAAGCCCGACAAGACGATTTTTAAAGAAACCAACGTCTTTACCTACGACATCCTGGCCAAGCGGTTGCGCGAGCTGGCCTTTCTCAACAAGGGCCTGATCATTAAATTGACGGACAGCCGCCAGGAGAAGCCGAAGGAAAACGTCTTTCAATTTAAGGGCGGGATCAAATCCTTTGTCGAATATCTGAACACCAACAAGGAAGTGCTTCATAAGAAAATCGTCTATTTTGAAAAAGAGCGCGATGAGATTGCCCTGGAAGTGGCGATTCAGTATAACGGAAGCTATGCGGAGAATGTTTTTACTTTTGCCAACAACATCAATACTTCCGAGGGCGGGACTCATTTAAGCGGTTTTCGCGCCGCCTTGACGCGGGCCATCAATCAATATGCCAAAGCCAAGAAACTGCTGAAGGGCGACGTGACGATTTCCGGCGATGATACCCGCGAAGGGTTGACCTCGGTCATCAGCATTAAGCTCTCCAATCCGCAGTTCGAGGGGCAGACCAAGACCAAGCTGGGCAATTCCGAGGTGGAGGGGATTGTTTCGTCCGCCACGTTCGAAGCGCTAACGACTTTTTTTGAAGAGAACCCTCCGGTCGCCAACAAGATCGTCAATAAGGTGGTGATGGCGTCGCGGGCCCGGGTGGCGGCCCGCAAGGCCCGCGAGCTGACGCGGCGCAAAGGCGCCCTGGAAAGCGGCGGGTTACCGGGCAAGCTGGCCGACTGCTCCGAAAAAAATGCCGCTGCCTGCGAGTTGTATCTGGTCGAAGGGGATTCGGCCGGCGGTTCGGCCAAGCAGGGGCGGGATCGGACGTTTCAGGCCATTTTGCCGTTGAAAGGCAAG
>CAYXOX010000297.1:0-1768 GCA_964466745.1 uncultured Rhodobacterales bacterium | reverse complement strand
TTCTTGGGGTTACCGCCCCAAAAAAAGCGGTAATAACCTTTCCTGCTTTTCCATGTTCAGCAAGGGTATTGTTATATTCAAAAATATAGAAGAAAAAGGTTCCCGTAAGAATAAGCACCAGGGTAGTTATCAATACGATCCTTGTATTTATATTGATAACCCAGGGCACATAAAGTGATTCTTTCCTGAAGATCCTGTTAATAAAAAGATGTTTTAAGTACCTGAGTATATTAAATACGATAGGGAAACCCAGTCCACCCAGGATGAAAAGGAAAGCAATCGTGAGGTGGAGATTATAATTGAACCTGAAAGCACCTTCAAAAAGGCTGTCGGACAAGGTTGAAAATCCGGCATTACAAAATCCGGACACAGCATGAAAAACTGAAAAGAAAATCTGCTCTCCGGAAGAAGAAAAAAGGGTGCTGTCAAGGGTTGTAAATATTATTGCAGCTCCTGCAGCCTCAATGGCAATGGTAAGAAGGATAATTATATTCATTGTTCTGAAAACTTCAGCGATCTTTTCAGAATTAGTCATATCTTTCAGCAGGATTTGACTTTCGTAGGAAGCACCACCCCTGAAAAAGTAACTGAAATAACTTGTAAAAGTCATAATGCCAATGCCACCGGCCTGAATAAGTATCATTATTATCACCTGACCGAAAGTGGTAAAGTAACTGCCTGTATCAACTACAATTAGCCCTGTTACGCAGACTGCACTTGTGGAAGTGAAAAGAGCATCAATGACTCCTATTCCTGAATATGTCGCCCTGGGTAGTAAAAGCAGAAAAGTGCCCAAAACAATAATTGCAAAAAAACTTACAATAAACAGTTGTGCAGGATTCAGGTACCGGTATGTGAGAGTAGATTTAATTGCTGAGACTTCCCGGAAAAAAACCAGTATTACTGCAAAATATAACAGGTATCTGTTGTGAAAAAAAGAAGAAAAGTCCCACTCTGCAAACCCTGAGAGTACTCCAAGCAGAAGTAAAAAAAACAGAGCATCGAAAAACCATACTTTTGGAAGAGGACGTTTCCTGGACAAAAAGTACCTGTTAATAGCCGAAAACACACCGGTTATTAAGGTGAAAATATAAAAACTATGCAGGAAATCCTGAGTTTCAGCATCCTGGTCGAACCCAAAATCATAGATTATTGAGAGTACTGCAATAAGGCTTATCCAGAATGGAATTCGACTAAAATATTTCAATTAAGAAAACTTTTTGAAGGTTTACTGGAAAATAATTTCTTTAGTATTTTCATCATGTGTAGATGTTTTTTGAAATCAATAACAACAAGTTAAGTTCAGCTTGAATATTATTCAATTCAGAACTGAAAGGAAAATTTGATGTTGAACATGAATGAATTTAGGCATTTATACAAAGTTTTCCAAAGACTCTTATTCACCAAAGCGATAACCGATCCCCGACTCAGTAATTAAAAAAGTTGGTCTTGAAGGATTGTCTTCAATTTTTTTTCTCAATTGTGCTACGAATACTCTCAAATATTGGGTCTGTTCACTGTAATTATATCCCCAAACTTCTTTAAGTAAATACTGATGCGTTAGAACACGACCATGATTTTTAGCCAGTAGACAAAGTAAAGAAAATTCAGTAGATGTGAGTTTTAATATTTCATTGTTTTTTCTTACAATATGGCTGATCATATCAATACTTAGAGCACCAAATTCCAGTTTGGTGGCTTCATCTTTGATTTCTCCAGACCTTATAGCAGCACGGATTCTGGCAAGCAATTCACCACTCCTGAATGG
>CAYXOX010000296.1:0-1803 GCA_964466745.1 uncultured Rhodobacterales bacterium | reverse complement strand
CCCGTAATCTCGCGAATGTGGCCCGCCACGCTTCTGCCAGGATAGACGTAGCGCGTTTCTATCTCTGTTGAGTTGTGGAAGATCATGCTTCGGGAGGACTGCAGCTTCTTCAAGACCTCCTGCGCATTGAGGTCGCTGTAGGTATTCCCCTGAGCTGTGACGACGACCTCAGGCTCTGGCTTGTCTGGTCGATACCGGACCGCAATTGCAAACCTGAGCGCGTCCCCTACCTCCGTAAGCTCCAGTTGCTTCGTTACGAACTGGTGGAACCCAATGTCTCGATCCCTGTCAAGCTCGATGGTGGCCTCGAATGAAATCTCGCGTTGGTCAGGCTCGGTCTCCTTCCACTTGGGAAACTCGTCCTTTATTGAGACCTCCTCCTCATCTGGCGGGAAAACAAAGGGTCCTGGTGCCTCGCCCCTCACTAGCGTCCGAATGGCTCGGATTACGTTCGTCTTCCCCGAGTCGTTGGCGCCGCAGATGGCTGCGTAAGCAGACGGAAGTGGGATGTCGATCGATTCAAGTGTCCGGAAGTTGCGGATCTTGAGTTCGCAGAGTCTCATCTCACACCCTCACATTCGTCTGGCCGTCTAACGTCCTGCCGATCAGCTGCAGCTACGTCCGGCCAGAGGCCGGCCTGGCGCGACGGTTGCCCTTGCAACCGGCGTGACAGGAGTAGCTGTCAGCTGCATCGGCTTGTTAGGCACCTTTCTCTAGTCCGAGCCACAGGGTGACTGCGGCTTCAATCTCAACAAGTGAATCCGGTCCCAGGCTCCCAAGTCGCCTGACAAGGCGGGGGAACGGGACGGTGACGAGCCCTTGCGCGTCAAACACGCCATGTCGCAGGAATGAGGTCGGCACATCCACCTCGAACCGCGAGTCCCGCGGCTTGGTCGTGTGTGGAACGAGGGTGACGAGGGCGCGTTCCGAATCCGTCGGGGGAATGCTCAGAACAAGGCATGGGCGGATCTTCGCGGAGTATCCAAGGTCAACGAGCCAAACGTCGCCTCGGATCGCGCTCGGCATCCGATCACTCGCCGCGATCGTAGAGCTCGAAGACCTGCGCTGCGGCTCCTGCGAGGTCTTCGTCGCTGAGCGGGTAGTAGTCGGCCTCGCGCGCCCACCGCAGTATTTGCGCGACTACCTCGTGCTTCTCGGCGTCCGGCAACATCCGGAACGTCTCGAGCAAGCCAGTCACCGCCGATTCCATCGAACCTCCAAGGGCATTATCCCACAAGGAGCCTGGCGATCAGGAGGGCGCCTAACGGACCGCCGATCAGCTGCAGCTACGTTCGGCCGCAGGCCGAGCTGGCGCGACGGTTGCCCCCGCAACCGTCGTGACAGGAGTAGCTGTCAGACTGCATCGGCTTGTTAGGCATAATAGGTAACCAACAAACACCCTCATCCCCTTGGAGTGACATCGCCTTGGGAACCTCCGTCGTATTCGGAGATCCACAGCTCCATGCCGACAGCGGACATCTGCTTCATCATGCTAGTCGAGACCACCGCGCCACCGCCGGATGCGCCTGGGGTTACGGTGGAGAACCCGACGTCGGCGACATACTCTCCAACCACAAGACCAGCGATATGGTCGTTGAGCCACCGCTCGAGCTGGGCGAGTTGAGGAGCAATCGTCCACTCGTCTTCACACAGGTAGGCGATTGTCTCGCGGTTGCGTCGCAGGTCTTCAATTCGGACGGGCATGTGACGCGATTCCCTTTCAGCTCGACATCAAGGTAGCCGGCGTCGCCTAACGTCCTGCCGATCAGCTGCAGCTACGTTCGGCCACAGGCCGACCTGGCG
>CAYXOX010000295.1:386-1822 GCA_964466745.1 uncultured Rhodobacterales bacterium | reverse complement strand
GGGTATACTGCCAGGTCGCCAATCTTAAACATGTTTTTACTCCTATCCTGTACTACTAAAGAAACATGCCCGTATCGGGCCCAAATTTGGATAAACCTTCGCCGAATTCTATCTCTGTATAGCATTTTCTTGGAATTCAATCAACACAAAAAGGAAGTATGGGCCACGGCAACGCGTCAGTATGGTAGGGTGCTCGCTTGAGGCGGGCGGGAGGTATTCGTTAACGGGAGACAAAAAGAAAAAGGATTGGCACCCGTGGAGGTGCCAATCCTTTATACTCTGGGCTGTTACGTTGAAGCCCCTGATGTCCCGTATGCCTAAATCAGGAAGGGGACCATCAGGAGGGCAACGACGTTCAGGATCTTGATCATCGGGTTGATGGCCGGTCCGGCGGTATCCTTGTACGGATCACCGACCGTGTCACCCGTTACGGCTGCCTTGTGGGCGTCGCTGCCCTTGCCGCCGAAATGACCGTCTTCGATATACTTCTTGGCGTTATCCCAAGCCGCCCCGCCGGTGGTCATGGAGATGGCTACGAAAATACCGGTCACAATACTACCGATGAGCAGTGCGCCGAGGGCGATTTTTCCAAGGAAGAATCCCACAACAACGGGCACTACCACCGGCAAGAGCGCCGGGACAATCATTTCCTTAAGGGCGTAGCGTGTTACGATATCCACACAAGTGGCATAATCGGGTTTGGCGGTTCCCTCCATAATACCGGGAATCTCTCGGAATTGCCGCCTTACCTCGGTGACGACCTGAGCGCCTGCCCGGCCCACCGCATTCATGGCGATGGAGGCGAACAAGTAGGGCAGAAGGCCGCCGAGAAAGAGGCCGACAATGACATACACATTGCCCAGGTCAAAGATGAGTTCCTCTGCACCACCGGAGGCGTGACTCATTTCCGCTATCAGGTCCTGGATGTAAGCAGCGAAGAGGACCAAGGCGGCGAGACCTGCCGAACCGATGGCATATCCCTTGGTGACGGCCTTGGTGGTGTTTCCCACGGCGTCCAGGGGATCGGTAACCGCCCGCACACTTTCGTCCATTCCCGCCATTTCAGCAATCCCGCCGGCGTTATCGGTGATGGGACCATAGGCGTCAATGGCGATAACCATACCGGTCATGGACAGCATGCTCATAGCCGCCAAGCCAATCCCAAACAGACCTGCCAGGAGATAGGATGACAGAATAGCACCACAAATCAGGAGTACCGGAATTGCCGTGGACTGCATGCTGATGGCCAAGCCGGCGATGATGTTGGTCCCATGTCCGGTGGTGGAGGCCTGTGCGATGGCCTTTACCGGACCCCGGGTCCCGGTGTAATATTCGGTGACAATAACGATACCAACGGTGAGTACCAGACCCACGAGAGTGGCCAGATAGACGTTCATGATCGGAATTCCAATGCCGCCCATCATTTTCTGAGTCAC
>CAYXOX010000295.1:0-376 GCA_964466745.1 uncultured Rhodobacterales bacterium | reverse complement strand
CGAATCCGGCTGGAGCGGGATGTATTTGACGTTCGCGCCCGCAATGATGGCCGAGCCGAACATGCCTTTATAGAGGGCCCCCATGATGTAATCGCTTCCACTTCCCAGCCGGACAAAAAAGCTGGCGATAATCGATGCGATGATGGATACCGCACCCAGCACGAGCGGGAAGGTTACGGCGTTGTGGTAAACTTCCGGGCCCACTTTCGCTTCCGGAAAGACAAGGTGGGCCAGCATCATGGCCGCCACGGCGGTTACCGCATAGGTCTCAAAAAGATCTGCCGCCATACCGGCACAATCACCCACGTTGTCGCCCACGTTGTCGGCGATGGTCGCCGGGTTTCTCGGATCGTCTTCGGGAATCCCTGCTTCTACC
>CAYXOX010000294.1:0-1830 GCA_964466745.1 uncultured Rhodobacterales bacterium | reverse complement strand
GTGTCCACCCATCCCATCTTTTACCGCCATATCCCGGAGTTCGGCTATGATCTCGTGGATAATGATAGGCACCAGGAAATTACCAGGACCTATATTGGAAACGATGTATGGATCGGTGCCCAGGTTTGCATCCGAGGCGGTGTTAAAATAGGGAACGGCGCGGTGATTGGGGCAGGCGCCGTAGTTACAGGAGATGTTCCTCCCTACGCCGTTTACGGCGGGGTACCTGCGAGGCTTATCCGGTATCGATTTGACCGAAATACTATTGCATTCTTACTGGATTTCAAGTGGTGGGATTATGATCTGGAATGGCTGCGGCGAAATGTCGCAAAACTCCAGGACGTGAAGGGCTTCGTAGAGAAATTTGGGGCATCAAGAAGTGAAGGGTAGCATTGCCGCACATATGTACGAAACCTTTCATAATCCCCTTAGCAAGGAGCCCAAAAGGAAGGCAAAGGAAATGGAGCGGCTCAATTACGATCTAACAGGAAAAAAGAGGTTTGCCGCAGGCGGTTTTTGGAGATGAACAAGCCCAAGGTAAGTGTCGGTCTTCCGATTTACAATGGTCAGAAATTTCTTGGGAGAGCCTTGGAGAGTATTTTGGGACAAGACTTTGAAGACTTTGAACTGATTATTTCAGACAATGCGTCTGTGGATGAAACGGGCAATATATGCAGGTCCTACGCTGCAAAGGATAGGCGGATACATTACTCCCGCAACGATGTCAATATCGGCGCGGCCCGAAACTTCAATAAGGTTTTCCATGCCGCAAGAGGGAAATATTTTAAATGGGCTGCACACGATGATGAGTGCCGACAGTCCCTGCTCAGCCGCTGCGTTGAATATCTGGACGACTCGTCGGATCTTGTTACTATGGTCTACGCACAAGGGAAATTAATAGATCAGGAGGGACAAACCATCCTGGCCGGACTTGATCAAATAGAGGCAAGGGATCCGAGGCCTTACATGCGCTTGGCACGTGTTCTCTGGTCCCTGAATTACTGTGATCCGATTTTTGGATTGATCAAGACGGATGTGCTGAGGAAAACGCAATTAATCGGGGGCTTTTTCGGAACAGACAATGTCCTCCTGGGAGAACTTGCTCTGCATGGAGAGATTCGCAAACTGGACGAAATTCTCTTCAAACTGAGGGCTCATCCTAATCGATCCATGAAGGCACATCCAGGTGCCCGAGCACGGGCTGAGTGGTTCAACCCTTTGGCCGCAACCAAGCTATTCATTCTTCCTGACTGGGAAAGAATGGTCTGCGAGATGCTGAAAACTGTCATACGGTCAGAGCTATCCCCGGTTGACAAAAGCAAATGTTGCCTAACGGTGCTTGGAGTGCATTACTGGAGACGGTTTAGAAACGCCGGCGGCAGGTATAAGGCTCAAGTGAAATCATGGATTAAGAAGCATGGGCCAGGATACCGTGAAATCGTGAAATAGTTTATTCATTAGCACCCTATCTGCCATAAAATATGATATAAACAACCGACCCCAGAGGGGCCGGTTTTGAATTAACCCCTAGAAGGGGATGAAATTGCCTTGCCCCCTGAGGGGGCAAGGTGGAGTTGCCCCTATTATTTCATCAATATTTGGGCTTCTCTGATTCTCGTTCTTGCGCCTCTTGATATTTGATGTATTTGCGTATCATTTCTTCATCCAGGCCAACTGTGTCTACACAGTAGCCCCTTGACCAGAAATGATTGCCCCAATAGGGACGCTCCTTCAAATCACGAAACTTGTTCAAAACCCTGATAGCTGTTCTGCCTTTGAGCGTGCCGACGAAACCCGAAATCGAAACCTTCGGAGGCACCATCACCAGCA
>CAYXOX010000293.1:0-1834 GCA_964466745.1 uncultured Rhodobacterales bacterium | reverse complement strand
CCCACCGCCTCGGGCGTGCCGCTCCGACTTCTGCCCTCCGAGATCAACGGCGTGCGGATCGTGGGCATAGACGTGCCGGGCTTCGGCGTGCCGACCCATGCCGAGGCCAAGGACATCCTCGCCGGCGCGATGCTGAACTACGCCCGAGCCGAGGTGGAGGCGGGCCCGGTGCAGGCCCCCGTCGGCGGCAAGTCCGACCGGCCCACCGTGGCGATGCTGGGCGAGATGTTCCCCGCCGACCCGATGATGATCGGCCAGATGCTTGCGCCGCTCGGGCTGGCCGCCGGGCCGGTGGTGCCCTGCCGCGAATGGCGCGAGCTCTATGCCGCGCTCGATTCCGGCGCGGTCGCGGCGATCCACCCGTTCTACACCGCGGCGATCCGCGAGTTCGAAGCCGCGGGGCGGCCCGTGGTGGGCTCCGCTCCGGTGGGCCACGACGGTACGGCGGCCTGGCTCGCGGCGCTGGGCGAAGCCTTCGCGCTTCCGGCCGCGAAGGTGGCCGAGGCGCAGAACAGCTTCCTGCCCGCGATCCGCGGCGCGCTCGCCGCCGCCCCCATCGACGGCACGATCACGCTCTCCGGCTACGAGGGTTCCGAGCTTCTCGTGGCCCGGCTGCTGATCGAAAGCGGGGCGAAGGTGCCCTACGTCGGCACCGCCTGCCCCAAGACGCCCTGGTCGGCCGCCGATGTCGAGTGGCTCGAGGCCCATGGCGCGAAGGTCAGGTTCCGTGCCTCGCTGGAAGACGATTGCGCGGCGATGGAAGCGGTTCGGCCCGACCTCGCGGTCGGCACCACCCCCGTGGTCCAGAAGGCGAAGGAGCTGGGGATACCCGGCCTCTACTTCACCAATCTCATCTCGGCGCGCCCGCTCATGGGCGTGGCCGGCGCCGGAAGCCTGGCGCAGGTCGTCAATGCCGCCATGGGAAACAAGGCCCGCATGGCGCACATGAAGGCGTTCTTCGAAGGCGTCGGCGAGGGCGATACGGCGGGCGTCTGGGAAGGCGCGCCCAACCTGCGCCCCGATTTCCGCGCCGCGCACCAGAAGAAGCTCGAAAAACAGGCTCGCGCCGCGAAGGCGCAGGAGATGATGTGATGCCGGCCCCCACACCTTCGCCCGTCGCGGGCCGCCGCCCCGCGCCGGCCTTCATCTTGGCGGAAATACACTCGGGAGGGCGCGCCGGCGGCGCGCGGGGGGCCGGCGGCCCCCCTCCCCGTTTCGCGCCGGAGGCCCGGACATGCTGATCCAGGACCATGACCGCGCTGGCGGCTACTGGGGCGCCGTCTACGCCTTCACCGCCGTCAAGGGCCTGCAGGTCGTCATCGACGGGCCCGTGGGCTGCGAGAACCTGCCCGTCACGTCCGTGCTGCACTACACCGACGCCCTGCCGCCCCACGAGTTGCCCATCGTCACCACCGGGCTGGGCGAGGAGGAGCTCGGGCGCGACGGCACCGAGGGCGCGATGAAGCGCGCCTGGGGCACGCTCGATCCGGCGCTGCCGGCGGTCGTCGTCACCGGCTCCATCGCCGAGATGATCGGCGGCGGGGTCACGCCGCAGGGCACCAACATCCAGCGCTTCCTGCCGCGCACCATCGACGAGGACCAGTGGGAGGCCGCCGACCGGGCCATGACCTGGCTCTTCACCGAGTACGGCATGACCAAGGGCCGGATGCCCCCCGAGAAGAAGCGCGAGGAGGGCACGGCCCCCCGCGTCAACATCCTCGGGCCCATGTACGGCACGTTCAACATGCCCTCCGATCTCGCCGAGATCCGCCGGCTCATCGAGGGGATCGGCGCCGAGGTGAACATGGTGATGCCGCTCGGCGCCCACCTCGGC
>CAYXOX010000292.1:0-1840 GCA_964466745.1 uncultured Rhodobacterales bacterium | reverse complement strand
GGCCGGTCTCGCGGGCACTGCATGGCCTCCGCAGCCGGCCCGGCGAGCCCCCGGCACGAGCGGCCACCCCGCCGCGGGAGCCGGTTGCCGCCGGCCCCCGGCGGTCCCCGGCACGGTCCCCGCCTCATCATCTTGGCGAAAATACTCAACGGCCCGCCGCCGGCCACCTCGCACCGCCCCCGGCCCCGAGGCCTCGCCGGCCGGCCGGGCTACGTCATCGGCCGAGCCCGCCCGGGCGGGGCGCCGCCCAGGGCGTGCGCCGCGGCGTGACGCCCGGCCCACAGCCCCGTGGCGAGGCAGGCGGTCAGCAGGTAGCCGCCCGTGGGCGCCTCCCAGTCCAGCATCTCCCCGGCGCAGAACACGCCGGGCAGGGCCCGCAGCATGAGCCCCGCGTCGAGCGCCGCGAAGGGCACCCCCCCGGCGGTGGATATCGCCTCGTCCATGGGCCGGAGCCCCCCGTGGCGCACCGGCAGCGCCTTGAGCAGCCCTGGCAGCGCCTCGTCGCCGGGCAGCGGGCGCCCGAACTCCTGCAGCAGCGCCAGCCGCACCGGGTCCAGGCGGAGCGCCTTGCGCAGCCACTCGGCGCGGGTCGCCTTGCCGCGCGGGCGCGCCGCCAGCCGCGCCGCGATCCGCGCCGCCGGCAGCGCGGGCACGAGATCGATGGTCAGCCGCGCGCCCTCGCGCACGGCCCGGCTCGCCTCGTAGACGCCGCCGCCCTCCAGCCCCCGCGCCGAGACGGCGAACTCCCCGGGCACCGCGCGGCCGTCCACCGCCAGCCGGGCGGCCTTCACCGGCGCGCCGAAGTGCCGCGCCATGGGCGCCGCCCAGGCCACCGCGACCCCGGCGTTGGCGGGACGGAACGGCGCGGGCGCCACGCCCTCGGCGGCGAGGATCCCGGCCCAGGCCCCGTCCGAGCCCAGCCGCGCCCAGCTCGCCCCGCCCAGCGCGAGCACCGTCGCCGCCGGGCGCAGCAGCCGCGGCCCGCCCGGCGTGTCGAAGCGCGCGGCGCCGGCGTCCCAGCCGCACCAGCGCCAGCGCGTGCGCAGCGCCACGCCCGCCGCGGAAAGCTCCCCGGCCCAGGCGCGCAGCAGCGGCGAGGCCTTCATCGCCACGGGGAAGACACGCCCCGAACTGCCGGTGAACACCTCCTGGCCGAGGCCCCGCGCCCAGGCCGCGACCTCGGCCGGCCCGAAGTCCGCGAGCATGGGCGCAAGCGGGCCGGCCGCCTCGGCGAAGCGGGCGCGGAACGCCGCCTCCGGCTCGTCCTTGGTGAGGTTCAGTCCCGATTTCCCGGCCATGAGAAGCTTGCGGCCCAGCGAGGGCTTCGCCTCGGCCAGCGTCACGGCGAGCCCGGCCCGCGCAAGCGCGCCCGCGGCCATCAGCCCGGCCGGTCCGCCGCCCACCACCAGCGCCTCCCCGTCGTCCCCGCCGGCCGCCACGCCCTTGCCTCCCGTCCTGCCCGTGCCACCCTCTAGGCCCCAGCCCGCCGCCAGGGCAAGCCGCGATGACCGACGCACCCGATCCGATCTGCCCGCTCTGCGGCCGCCCGATTCCGCCCGGCGTGCCCCAAAGCCTGCATCACCTCGTGCCGCGGCTGAAGGGCGGCAAGGGCGGGCCCACCGTGCTCCTGCACCACATCTGCCACAAGGAGATCCACGCCACCCTCTCGGAGGCGGAACTCGCGCGCAGCTTCAGCACGCCCGAGGCGCTCCGCGCCCATCCGCGGCTGGCGCGGTTCATCGCTTGGGTGGCGCGCCGCCCCCCGGGCTTCACCTCCCGCGCCCCGAGCCTGCGCCGCAGCCGCCGCCGCGGCTAGCGCCGCCCCGCCCGGCCCCAACCC
>CAYXOX010000291.1:0-1858 GCA_964466745.1 uncultured Rhodobacterales bacterium | reverse complement strand
GTGCAGATCGCCCATCCGGACGCGCTCGTCATCAACGTGGCGGGCGAGGCGAGCTGGCTCATGAACATGCAGGAGATGGGCACGGCGGTGCAGTACCGGCTGCCGGTGAAGCAGTTCATCCTCAACAACGAGCGGCTCGGCATGGTGCGCCAGTGGCAGGAGCTCCTGCACGGCGAGCGCTATTCGCACAGCTGGTCGGAGGCGCTGCCCGACTTCGTGAAGCTGGCCGAGGCCTTCGGCTGCAAGGGCATCCGCTGCGACAACCCCGCCGATCTGGACGAGGCGATCCGCGAGATGCTGGCCTACGACGGCCCGGTGATCTTCGACTGCGTGGTCGAGAAGCACGAGAACTGCTTCCCGATGATCCCCAGCGGCAAGGCGCATAACGAGATGCTGCTGGGCGAATCCGAAACCCAGGGCGCGATCGACGCCGCGGGTTCGGTGCTGGTCTGACATCTGCGCCGGGCGGCGTCCCGCCGCCCGGCCCCTTCCAATCCGGCGCCATCCCCCTGCCATGTCCACGACAGTGCCGCGGCAGGCGCGCGGCTTCCGGGCCCCGGTGTCACGCGGGGGGACCGCCTCACCTGCCTGCGAAGGTTCAGTCGCCGCCGAGGGCGCCCGCTTGCGCCGCGCCGGCACCGCCGGTGCCCTTTCTCCTTTCTGGCCCGCGAGGCGCCGCGATCGACGGCTCGCCTGAGTGCAGCCCTGCCGCTCGGCGGCCGTCGCTCCGGGGCCGTTCCGGGGCCGACATGGAAACTTCGGCCGCTATCTCGCGAAAAAAATTTGGGATTTGGTCTGGCCCCACCCCTGCAAGATATGCGTTAAGTGGTACCAAGCCATGCATTGCGCATGGCTGATACCCTCTTTCCGGGGGTCATACGCATGACAGGAATGGAAAGGAAAGGCTTGTTTTGTTTGAACGCCTCATGGTTCCCGTGGACCTCGCCCATGCCGAAAGCCTCGAGAAGGCGCTTGCGGTGGCCGGCGAGATCGCCCGAAGCAGCGGTGCGTCCATCGCATATGTAGGGGTAAGCTCTGCTGCCCCTAGTGCAGTGGCGCACAATCCCGATGAATTTTCCCACAAGCTCGAAAACCTCGCGAAGGCCCAGGGCGCGGCCCACGGCCAGCCAGTGGAGGCGCATCCGATGATCGTGCACGATCCCGCGGCCGATCTCGAGGACGCGCTGCTCCGGGCGGCCGACGAGACCGGGGCCGATCTCATCGTCATGGCCTCGCACATGCCCGGCCCCGGCCACCGGATCATGGTATCCAACGGCGGACGGGTGGCGCGCGACGCAACGGCCAGCGTGCTTGTGGTCCGCGGCTGACGCACGGCGGCCCCCGCTGCGTGAGGGACGGCCTCCCTCCGCGACATCTCGCCGCCACCTCGCCCGGCATTTCGAACGTCACAGCAAGAAGGAAACGGAATGACAGATTCTACACAGGGGATCCCTGAACCGGAGGGCCCGACGGACCTCATCGAAACCGACTACGACATCGGACAGGACAATTACGAAGGCAGGTTCGCCTCCGTACCGTTCGACATCCACAACCCCGTCTTCGCGATTTCCGGCGGCAGCATCGTGCTCTTCACCGCCTACGCGCTGATCTTCCCCGGTCAGACCGCGGATTTCTTCGGCTGGCTTCGCCCCGCCCTGACCAGCAGCTTCGACTGGTTCTTCCTCCTCGCGGCCAACGCCTTCGTGCTGTTCTGCCTCTTCCTGATCGTCTCGCCCTGGGGCGCGGTGCGCCTCGGCGGCAAGGACGCCACACCCGACTATTCCTACATCGGCTGGTTCGCGATGCTGTTCGCCGCCGGCATGGGCATCGGCCTGATGTTCTTCGGCGTGCTCGAGCC
>CAYXOX010000290.1:0-1896 GCA_964466745.1 uncultured Rhodobacterales bacterium | reverse complement strand
AGAATGACCACAACAATAAAAAATCTGGACGGAAAGGTAATATACACCTCAGCAAAAGACACAATCAAAGAGGCAGTAGAAGAGGCGGTAAGCAAGGGAATAGACCTAAGGAGAGCATACTTCACAGAAGCAGACCTCAGAAAATGGAACAAGAAGAAAGAGACAGATTATTAAAGAGATTAGGAAAATTAGAAGGAATAGACCCCATTCCCACTTTTATAGGAAATGGATACCCATCAAAAGATAAAACTGCAACATTAGGAGATATTGATAGAATGTATGGTAGGATAATCAAAGAGATAGAGTATAGAGAGGCACAGAGAGAGATTAAAGAGATTAAGGAAAAGCTGAGGATATAAAAAAAATGATGGATAAAGAAAAGTTTAAACAGGGGCGAGAGCCTAGGGATAAGAGCAGTGATAGTGAACTTATGACGAGTAGCTCTCAACGTAAGGAATCCTCTGCTCCTGTGGGTTCAAATCCCACCGCCCCTACTAAATACCCCGAATTAGAGGCGCTTGAACGTTATCTAGAACAGAATAAGTTATAAAATGACAAACGCAAAAGAAGAAATATTGGAATTATTAGAGAAAGAGTCCATTGAAGCAATACGATTAGGACAAAAAGGGTGGGACTATAATGACAAACCTCCAAGACAATATTCAACCGCACGAGAAATAGAAGAGGCATTAAGAATATTAGATTTTGAGTTTAGCGATGGATTTGGTAGTGAGAATGGATACTCCTTGTGGGTATGGAGCAAAAGCTGGATTATCACAAAAGGTTGTTATGATGGTTCTGAGTGGTATACAAGGATTCCACGAAATCCCAATGTTGCTTTAGATATGTTACCGGAATCTATTGGAGACTGATAATTAAAGCTTTTAAGAAAATGAAAAAACCATACATACCTCACTACTCGAAGACTGGAGAATTAATTAATGATGAAGAGCTTGATGACATTGGAATAGAACAAAGTGCCGAAGCATATGAGCTGACAAATGAGGAAGACCAAAAGAGATATAAGCTAAAGAAATCATACGACAAGATACTTTCAGACCTCAACGAGAAGCGAGGAGAGATATATGACCTCAGGATGGAAATAACGAAGCTCAAAGCCATGTTCAAAGCAGTCGAGGAGAGAAACAAAGAGCTTATAAAAGAAAAAGACGTTGCAGTCTTCAAAGCTATGAAACTTGATGGCGACATAAAGAAGCTCAAAGAAGAAAACGATATGGATTTAAGAGATATGCGTCATTTTCAAAAAGAGTTTATAAATGCCGACCATAAATGGCGATATTTAGAGAAAGAGAACGTGAAGTTAAAGAAGGAAATAACAAGATTAAAAGCTGGGATTAGATGGGCAAATTTAAAATGAAAACCGAAGAAAAAAAAGAATTAAAGACCTTGAAAGACCTAATATTCAAAGAGACCTATACAGGAATTATAGAAAGCTATAAGGATAGGTCACCTACTACTAGAGTTAAATATACTAACGATAAAGGGGAATTTAGTGAACATACTTTCAAACTTTCTACAAAGGAAACACTCTCTATTCCTGTTCTTACATGTGAAACTATAAAATGGATTAGATTTATTTGTAAAGGATTTGGCATTAAATATGAAGAGATTCCTACTGTGAAATATGATACAGAGAGCGAAGATTTTATTTTTAATTTTCAATATAGTAAGCGAAAAAAAACAGAATACGCACAAGGGATTGATAGAGGTATTTGCATGACTTTAGCACTATGGATGTATTCTTTCAACCTCACAAAAGACGACTTAAAAGAATAACAATGGAAGAACCAGGAGATAAAGAGCTGGAAGTTATAGTGAGAAGTCCTAAAGAAGAAAATTACCTGCCCAAGGGCAGGCTCCTCCAGCTGATATTCT
>CAYXOX010000289.1:0-1918 GCA_964466745.1 uncultured Rhodobacterales bacterium | reverse complement strand
CTGGGAGAAAATAACATTCCCAAGTTTAACCAATGTTACTGGAATTCTTTAAGCAGTGAGAGCTTACAGCAGCCTACAATCTATCATTCGCCATCTTCTTCGGAAACGGTATCTACAGGAGAAGAGTTGAAAAAATATCCCCCTGGCTGTGGCCAAGGTGGCAAACACTGCTGTAACCATCGGGTCGACGGATTCCTCCGGTGCTTCTGGGGTTGATCCCAGATCCACCGAAAGCGAACAGGTCAGGCTGAGCACTGCCAGCACTGCAGCCAACAAGATTATTTATCCGGATTTTGGATTTGGCTATCTCCACCTCTGCACACGGAGCCCTGTCAGACCCAACTTTTTCACCAGGAGTCAGTGCAGAGCTTTCAAACGCATCATCCACATTTACAAAGACATAGTACTTGTCAACCTGGAACTCCCCAAATTCTACCCGCTGATCTTCATTCAGAAGGTGTGCCCGACCAAATGCACAGATTGCACATTTATCTGATGCTAGTTTTGGGTTGCTCTACAGTCAAGGCGTGAAGGATATCGGTTGCTATGTGAAAAAAGCATTATAATAGCACCTAATCTTACAATGCATAATGATAGCGCCTCCCTTGTACTGGAGGGGATGACGGCTCCTTCTAATCAGTTTATTTCAGCCAATCAGGATTATCCTTTGGGGTGCAATTTTTTTTTTGAGACAAGTCAAGGGATATGCGTAACCCGTAAAAATACATCCCACTAAAAATGGAGTAAAGTATGACTTGGCTCATACCAGCAGTGATTTCAACCTTTATGGGATCACTGATTCTAACCTTTGTATACTTCTTTCTTTATTCACAAGAAAAAGATCGGTTTCATTTCATTTGGGCCGCCAGCTGGCTGATTTATTCTCTGCGCTATGTCTTTATATTGATCAGTTTTCAGCTGGGGGATCAAGCATGGTTAACCATAGCCAAACACACCAGCACGCTTGTCAGCGGAATCATTTTATTGTGGGGTGCTTATGAATTTTCAGATCGTGATTTTTCTCCCTGGTGGTGGGCGGGCGGAGCAGTTGGATTCATCTGGATTTCTGTGGCAGCCCTTGCCCAGGCCTCGGTTCTGGTAACCACCTTACCTTCCTTCACGTACCTGGGCGGAATCTATATCTGGACAGGGATGACCATCATCTCCACACCGATGACTTCCGGTGCAAGCAAAAAAATCACCGGATGGGCCTTTATCCTGTGGGGAATTCATAAAGCTGACTTCCCCTTTTTGCGCACGGTAACCTGGTTCGCTCCCTGGGGGTTTTTGTTAAGTGCCGGACTGGAGATGATCGCCGCCGTCGGGATGCTCAGCGTCTATTATGAAGTTCATCGAAAAAAGTTGGTCGAAAGCGAAGAACGCTACCGCGGGGTCGTGGACGATCATTCTGGTTTAATCTGCCGCTTTGACAGCCAGGGGACCCTGAATTTCATCAACCGGGCTTACGCGGATTTCTCAGGAAAAGAAGTTAATGAATTGCTGGGAACAAAATTTTTTGGACATATCCCACCCGAGCATCAGGATCAGGTTAAAGAAAAGTTGAATTTACTCACTCCAAAAAATCCCCAGAACCGCAACCGCAATTTGAAAATTGCCGCCTCCGGGGAACTGCGCTGGGTGGAGTGGACCAATCGGGCTCTTTTTGATGATGATGGTAATCTTCTGGAATACCAATCCGTTGGTTACGATATTCACGACCAGCTCAAACTGGAGGAAGCCCTCAAGAAAAGCGAACAGGATTACCGGGAACTGGTGTACTACCTCCAGGAAGCCCGGGAAGATGAAAGAAGCCTGGTAGCGCGGGAAATTCATGATGGATTTGGGCAGGCACTGACAGCAATTAAATTTGATGTGGATTGGCTTATGAAGCAGGATGAATTTCAAGAGGGCCAGGAGA
>CAYXOX010000288.1:0-1940 GCA_964466745.1 uncultured Rhodobacterales bacterium | reverse complement strand
CGCGTCGGCTTCGGCAAGGGCAAGGCCAAGGAAGTGCCCGAGGCGATCCGCAAGGCCACCGAGCAGGCCAAGCGCCAGATGATCCGGGTTCCGCTCCGCGAAGGCCGCACGCTCCATCACGACGTGCAGGGCCGCTGGGGCGCCGGCAAGGTGGTCATGCGTACCGCGCCCCAGGGCACGGGCATCATCGCGGGCGGCCCGATGCGCGCGGTGTTCGAGATGCTCGGCGTGCAGGACGTGGTTGCCAAGTCCATCGGGTCCCAGAACCCCTACAACATGATCCGCGCCACGATCGACGGCCTTAAGCTCGAGGCGAGCCCCCGCATGGTGGCCCAGCGTCGGGGCAAGAAGGTTGCCGATATCCTTCCCAAGCGCGACGACGCTCCCGCCGAGTCCACCCAAGTGGCCGAAGAGGCCTAAGGAGAGCGAACCATGGCCAAGACAATCGTCGTCAAGCAGATCGGCTCGCCGATCCGCCGCCCCGCAGTTCAGCGCGCCACGCTCAAGGGCCTCGGGCTCGACAAGATGCACCGCACCCGCGAGTTGGAGGACACCCCCTCCGTGCGCGGCATGGTCAACTCGATCCCGCACCTCGTGAAGATCGTAGAAGAGCGCGGCTGACGCCCGCCCGAAGGCCGCGAGAGAGCGACAAGCGACGTCCCCCGCCCGGCGGGGGACGTTTTTGTTTGAGGGCCCGGTCACGAAAACGCCGCGCCTGCGCTCCGGTTTTGGCCCGGCTTGCCTGTCACGCGTCCCGAACCGTCCGTGTTCCGGGATGTGCCCAATGCGCAAATTGTCAGTCTTGGTTCAGATTCTCGTCGCCCTCCCGCTGGTGGCGGCGGGAATCGCCTTGAAGGAAAACGCCTTGAGCTTCCCGGTTCTCGGGCAGATTTTCGTGGTGCTGCTGCTGATGGGCGGCACCGCCGCCTTGTTTGTGACGTCGCCGAAGCTCAGGGCGTATGTGATCTACCGCCTCGGCTGGTGGGCGGTGCATGCGGTTGCTCCGAGTTCCGGCGAAGGCTCCGATGAAGGACGCAGGGCAGACGCTGACAGGGCGGCCCGGGGAGGCAAGGCAGCCGGACCCGGCGGTGCCTCGGAGGGCGCCGAGGCTTTTGGTGGCGGTTCATCGACGGGCGCGGCCGGTCCTCGTGGCAGCGGCACGGCAGGCGGTGGAGGTGGCCGCAACGGGGACGACAGCGGCACCGGAGAGGGCGGCTCCGGCATGCCGCCCGAAGGCGAGCTCCCCGACAACATCCACGTGCTGATAAACGCCTATCTCGCCCGTGGCGAATTCCCTCCGACGATACTCGTGGCCGATCTCGATGACCTGCCGCGCTACGTGGTGCGGAACCCTGATCAGGAACTCTGGCTGCAACTGGCCTGCGACCTCAACTACGATCTTCCTGAAAGCTATGCGTGCTTCGAGGCGATGGTGCGGCATCCGGCCTGCGAGAACGCGGTCGCCGCGCTGCTGCTCCACCAGACGCAGGCGGAGTGCTTCTTCGATCTTTCGCCCGAACGTGCCCGCGAGATCGATCCCGGCGCATTCGATCTGATCCGGCTGATCTGCGAGCGTGACGCGGCGCAGGGTTTCCCCGCCACGGGCGTCGGCGATTCGCGATTCCTCGACCGGGAAGACCTGCGTATGCGGATCGCCCGGATCAGGCCCCATCCCGATACGCCATTGAGGGTGCCGATGCGCCTGCTGCTGGCCACGCCGACCGGCCGGACACCGCGGGAGCGATACTTCGTGGATGAAACCGGCGTTTATCGCCTGGCTTGATGCGCGCGCGCCGCTTGCCTAGCCGGCGCGCAGCCGGTATGGCTGCGCGCGGCCCAAAGGGCCTGCATTTCAGCAAGACGCAAAGCCGTGGTCGGGGTGACATTCGCTTCAGCCCCCGCATCCGGCAAGGAGAAGCGACATGAAACTGAACGAACTC
>CAYXOX010000287.1:0-1965 GCA_964466745.1 uncultured Rhodobacterales bacterium | reverse complement strand
ATACGCGAGTCAGGAAAAAGCTGGGCGGCTTTGTACAAACGGGTAATGCTCCCTTAACTCTCAGCATTCTTGCCTCATAGGTTCGTATTCCACTACTGTAAAGAAGACGGAAGAATACAGGAATAGTTATTTTCCTAGATCGCTGTTCGGGAGTGTGGGATACGGAAGGCAGGCTATCACAGGCATGGAAAAAATTTTCCAGCTCAACATCTGTAAAAGAATGGGGAATATATGTGCATCGCTCCTTCCTTGGAATTTCAGGCTCCATAACATCTGTTTTTCCGCGCTTTCTCAAGTATCGTATAAAACTTACAACAACATTGATTCTTGATCTGCATGAATTGTTGGATTCTGTGTCGCGCTGATGGCACCATCCATCCACCATTTCCTGAGATAAAAGTGAAGCTTCCGGATACTGTTTCTTGCAATATCGGTCAAACAGGATGAGGTTTGGTTCATAAGAAGAAGCTTCACTCCAACGTCCGGATGCTTTTTGGTAGAAACCATATGCCTGCATGAGCGGCGCAAGAAAAGAAGTGAATTTATTCATGGAAAAACACCTCCTTTGATACAGGAAAACGTTTTATGCTGATGGAGCATTCCTTCAAATGCGGAAAATCTGCTCTTAGATATGATTCAAGAGAATCTGGCGAAGTGTGACCAAGTGTCCTGCTGATAACAGGCTGAGAAACTCCTTTCCCCAAAAGTTCTGTGGCAAAGTGATGGCGGAAGATATGAAATCCTTTCCGGTCGCCTTTTGACTGCCGGATGCCAGCAACTTTCATGATCCGGACTGCCACGTTGCCAATGCTTCTGTTTTTCAGTCGTTCATATGGCTTTAGTTGCGAAACAAAAATATATCTGCTTTCTGTGTAGGGACGCTCTGATGTCAGGTAGTCATAAATTCCATTTCCGACAACTGCTGTTAAAGGAAGTTCAAAAGGAATTTCTGTTTTATGCTGTTTGATATAAATGAGATCCCTGTCCCAGTCGATGTTGTCAAGTGTCAACCCTGCAATATCGCAGCCGCGAAGTCCTGTGTAAAAAGCGAGCATTCCAATGGCTTTATCACGACATGTAAGAAGATTTTTACCATCCGTCAGGATGTCCTTAATTCTCTGGATTTCCTCCGATGTAAGGTACTGTATATTTTTTCTGGTTTCCCTTAAGGCCGGAAGAAAAGCCAAAATCCGAGGGCATGTTTCTGGATGGTAAGGGATACTCGCCTTCAATACCGCAGCAATGTTTTTTTTGTAAGAACAGCTCCTGATCAGTGTTTCATCCGGAGACATAAATATTGAAAGCACGGATTCTTCTGTAGTTTTATCCAGGCTGATAATTCCTTTTTGCTGGAGGGATAAAAAAAATGTGGATGCACTATGGGATTCTGTATAAATCGTAGTAGGTTTTTTGCCACGTTTCTTTTCTACTTCACAGTAAAGGTCGATAACGGATTTAAATTCAGGTGACAACAAGGGATAAGAACCCCTTTCGAAAAGTTCATGCCTGCGTCTTCCATTCGGGTATCTGCCATGAACATCAAACTGCTCAATGGCTCCGATGATAGCCCGTTTATCACGAAGATAATCAGGGGATTGTGATATTTTGGTGTACTCCAAATATACATCTGTATAGCATGCCCATTCCTTTGAATCCGCCGAAATAATTTTTTTAATCTCTCGTTTGAACCTGTCAACATATGTTTTTGAGTAACCGTTGGTTTCCATGTAGGAAATGAGTTTGGGATAATTATCCCGTAGATTTTGTACATTCATTTGTATGACCTCCTGTTTATTTTTTTGATAAGAAGGTCATACAACATGTGAAAAAAATCCAAACCTTTTTCGATAAAAATTCTTAAATATCACTCATCTTTGAAAAAGGTTTGGATTTTATTTAGGTTGGGATAACGGAAGTTATGACACCCCAGGAATGACCCGAGACAATCATGCTTCCGATTCCACA
>CAYXOX010000286.1:0-1968 GCA_964466745.1 uncultured Rhodobacterales bacterium | reverse complement strand
TCCGAGGGCCGGTCAATCTTGGAAATCCGGAGGAAGTAACCATTCGAGAACTGGCTGAGCTCATTATCGAGCTCACAAACAGCTGTTCATCAATGGTCGAGGTTCCTCCTTCAGCAGACGATCCCAACCGTCGCCAGCCAGACATCTCACTGGCCACCGCACGCACGACATGGCACCCGTCGACCTCTCTTCGGGACGGTCTGAGAGCGACGATCCTCTGGTTTGATGAGCTGCTTCGCCAGGAGTAGCTCTCCAGAAGCGCAGCGACCTTAAGGCCCACGTGACATTCTTCGTTCACATCCCCTTTTTTTCCGACTCCGTTGGCATATACTTGTGGTAGCGGTGCTCCAAACAGCGTCGTCACTACTCACTGAGCACCGTCAAGCCTGTTCGTTATGGCGTTCCTATTTCGGACGTCATGAGGAAGGGACCTATGGAAGTCACTCCTGTCTTGGCCCACCTGCCTGGACAATCCATTTGAGCACCCGGCGCCCTCCCCAGGTCGAGCTGAAGTCAACGCCAGACCGGCACTGTGGATATCGACATCGACTGCGCTGGGCAGGCCACGTCGCAGTGGGAGGTAAAAGGTAATGATTAAAAAAAGCGAAGCCTGCCGGGGGATTCTGGCAGCCCTCTTGGTCACACTGCTCTTCGGTGCGTGTTACTGGTCCGCAGATAACAAGGAAGGCGGACTCATACTGGAGATTGACGCTGCGGACCTCGGGGCCTCTCAGCTCGAGGAGTATGATGGCTTTTTCTTCGGCTGGGTGGTCGCCGATGACCTGATGCGTGGCGACCAAGCCGCAGCAGACGAAGCATTCGACGAGGTAAATACCGCGCTGGATGAGGCACTTTATGAGCTCGAGACTACGGGAAATCTCTCGGACTTCAGTGTCGATCTCGCGTTCCCGTCGATCCAGCTCCAGGCCAGTTTCTTCACCGGCACTTCCGGGAGCAACACCTTCGCCGGGTTAACCGCAGGCAGGGAGTACTTGGTTGTTGTGGAGGCGTATGACGTCAACGCCCAGCGTGACATTGTCGGCTTCACCACCGTTACCGTCTCAGCGGGCGAGACCAAGACAGTGACTCTGGACCTGAGTGGGAATTGGATTGGCTTCTATCAACTTCTCGACGACCGCTACAAACTTGGTTACCTCGCCAGCCTAGGGGCGATCCAAATCCAGAAGGGCTCTACCGCATACTATTTTGATTTGCTCCCGGGGTACACATCTGATCCGGAACTGGGAAGCTTGACTGCGTTTGAATTCGATAGCTGGTACTCATCGATCGAAGTATTGAATGGACTCGGCTACCGAATAGCTAAGTCCGGCAATCGGCCCGAGATTGCGGCAACTGCTTCTGTCCATACGATCGAAAACATATCTCCTGATGTTTCTTGGAGAATACTCCTTACTGAGTGGCCGGACCGAGCCGCCGCTCCGCTGGAAACGTACAACTTTTTCATTTCACCTCCGATTACAATTGAACCGAGGGAGACCTTGATCGTTCCTTTCGTTCGCGGAGACGGAGACGGGTTCTCGACCTTTGACCTTATCTCCATTTTCTAAGTACGGGCTGCGAGGCGATAGGCCGGGCTCATGGGAGCATTCTCTAGTTGTTTCATTACTCTTCGCGTCCTGAGGAATAGTAGACAAGCTTTTGTGCTATTAGCTTCCTGAAGACAATCCTCGGTGGCACCAGCCATCCACATGGATTACGATTATGGTATCCGAAGTAAGAAGGTATAGCGTATGAAGCAAAAAGTAGTCGCTGTGTTCCTGATTTCAGTGGCGGCTCTGGTTTCTGGGATTCTTGCGTCCGACCTCCTGTTCGCCCAGTCCAACGCCGTCATCGACGACATCCTGGCCAACGAGCAGATGACCTACGGCCACGCCGTATACATCCTCGGAGTTGCCGACGGTACGATTCCCGAACGCACGAGCGTAGCCGACGCTCACCGCCAATCCC
>CAYXOX010000285.1:0-1971 GCA_964466745.1 uncultured Rhodobacterales bacterium | reverse complement strand
AGGATGGGCGTCGACAGCAGCGAGCCGTAGACGCCGCCGTTGGAGATGGTGAAGCTGCCGCCCTGCATCTCGGCCATGGAGAGCTTGCCATCGCGGGCGCGCAGGCCCAGTTCGGCGATCTTCTTCTCGATGGCGGCGAAGCTCATCTGGTCGGCGTCGCGCACCACCGGCACCACGAGGCCCGAGGGCGTGCCCACGGCCACGCCCATGTGCACGAAATTCTTGTAGACGATGTCCGTCCCGTCGATCTCGGCGTTCACCTCCGGCACCTCGCGCAGCGCGTGGCAGCAGGCCTTGGTGAAGAAGGACATGAATCCGAGCTTCACGCCGTGCTTCTTCTCGAAGAGATCCTTGTATTCCTTGCGCAGCTCCATCACGCCCGACATGTCCACCTCGTTGTAGGTGGTGAGCATGGCGGCGCTGTTCTGCGCATCCTTCAGGCGCCGGGCGATGGTCTGGCGCAGGCGTGTCATCTTCACGCGTTCCTCCCGCGCCGCATCCTCGGCGGCCACGGGGCCGCGCGGAGCCGCCGCCGCGGCCGCCGGGGCCGGCGCGGCCTCGGAGGGCGCGGGGCGCGCAAGGGCGCGCTGCACGTCCTCCTTCATCACCCGGCCGTCGCGGCCGGTGCCCTCGACCGTGGAAGGATCGAGACCGTGCTCGGCCATCAGCCGCGTGGCGGAGGGCGCGTTCTCGACATCCGCCCGCCCTGCCCCGGCGCCCGAGGGCAGCGCGGGTTCGCGCTGCGCGGCGGCCGCCGCCGCGGGAGAAGCCTCGGCGGGTGCGGCCGCGCGCCCGGAGGCGCCCCGGGCGATCACGGCGAGGCGGGCCGCCGCGTCGACGGTGGTGCCTTCCGCGGCCACGATCTCGGTCAGCTTGCCGCTCGCGGGAGAGGGCACCTCCACCGAGACCTTGTCGGTCTCCAGTTCGCAGAGCATCTCGTCCTGGGCCACACTGTCTCCGACCTTCTTGAACCATGTCGAGACGGTGGCCTCGCTGACGCTTTCGCCCAGCGTGGGCACCATCACGTCGACGGAGGCGGCGCCGGACCCCGAACCGCCAGCCGGTGCTTCGCCGGCGGGCGCGGCCTTGGCGGGAGCAGCGGCCTCTGGAGCCGCCGGCTTGGCCGCCCCCTCGGAGATGGTGGCAAGGAGCGCGTCGACCCCCACGGTCTCGCCCTCCGGCGCCACGATCTCGCCGAGGGTTCCGGCGACGGGCGAGGGCACCTCCACGGTGACCTTGTCGGTCTCGAGCTCGCAGAGCATCTCGTCGACCCCCACGGAATCGCCCGGTTTCTTGAACCAGGTCGCAACGGTCGCCTCGCTGACGCTTTCGCCGAGGGTCGGGACGCGGACTTCAGTGCTCATCGGATCAACCTTCCTTGCCGAGCGCTTCGTTGACGAGCGCTTCCTGTTGTGCGCGGTGCTGGCTCGCGAGGCCGGTGGCGGGCGATGCCGAGGCGGGCCGGCCGGCATAGACGGGGCGGCGGTGCGCGGCGCCGATGCGAGAGAGCACCCATTCGATGTTGGGCTCGATGAAAGTCCAGCCGCCCTGGTTCTTGGGCTCTTCCTGGCACCAGACCATCTCGGCATCCCGGAACCGTTCGAGCTCCTTGACGAGGCTGAGCGCGGGGAACGGGTAGAACTGTTCGATCCGAAGCAGGTAGACATCGTCGATGCCCCGGGCGTCGCGCTCCTCGAGCAGGTCGAAGTAGACCTTGCCGGAGCACATCACAACACGGCGGATCTTGTCGTCCGGTGCGAGCTCGGTGTCGGAGTTTCCCTTCTCGGCATCGTCCCAGAGGACCCGGTGGAAGCTCGAGCCGGTGGTGAAATCCTCGGCGCGGCTGATGGCCAGCTTGTGGCGCAGGAGCGACTTGGGCGTCATGAGGATCAGCGGCTTGCGGAACGAGCGGTGCAGCTGCCTGCGCAGGATGTGAAAGTAGTGCTGGGCGAAGCGGTGGGCCTCGTCGCG
>CAYXOX010000284.1:0-1994 GCA_964466745.1 uncultured Rhodobacterales bacterium | reverse complement strand
GGCTGGTACTTCTCGGGCGATCTCGCGATGCGCGACGACGAGGGGTATTTCTGGTTCGTGGGCCGCGCGGACGACCTGATCAAGACATCGGGGCACCTGATCGGCCCGTTCGAGGTGGAATCGGCACTGATCGAACACGAGGCCGTCGCAGAGGCGGGCGTGATCGGAATTCCCGACGAAACGGCCGGCGAGGTGGTCAAGGCCTACGTCACGCTCAACCCCGGCTTCGCCGCCGGGGACGACCTCGAGCGGGAGATCCGCGGCCATGCCCGCAAGAAGCTCGGCGCCGCCGTGGCGCCGCGCGCCGTGATCTTTCGCAATTCGCTGCCCAAGACACGCTCGGGCAAGATCATGCGCCGCCTGCTGAAGGCGCGCGAACTGGGCCTGCCCGAGGGCGACACTTCCACGCTGGAGTCCGACGAGTCATGACCACCACCCTCAAGCCCCGCCTCGACCGCAAGCATGGGCTCGGCCTGCTGGCCGACATGATCCGCATCCGCCGCTTCGAGGATCGCTGCGCCGAGCTTTACACCCGCGAGAAGATCCGTGGCTTCCTGCATCTCTACGACGGCGAGGAGGCCATCGCGGCGGGCATCATCCCGCTTCTGGGCAGCGAAGACCGCGTCGTCGCCACCTACCGCGAGCACGGGCATGCGCTGGTGCGCGGGGTGTCGATGGAGCGGGTGATGGCCGAGATGCTCGGAAAGGCGGAGGGCTGCTCGGGGGGGCGCGGAGGCTCGATGCACCTTTTCGATGCCGCCACCAACTTCTACGGCGGCAATGCCATCGTCGGCGGCGGGCTGCCCCTCGCGGGCGGGCTCGCGCTCGCCGACAGGATGCGCGGCGAGGCCAACGTCACCGCCTGTTTCTTCGGCGAGGGCGCCGTGGCGGAGGGAGAGTTCCACGAAACCCTCAACCTCGCCGAGCTTTGGGATCTGCCGGTGCTCTTCGTCTGCGAGAACAACGGATATGCCATGGGCACGGCGCTCGCGCGCTCCCAGGCTGAAACCGGGATCCACGCGCGCGCCGCCGCCTACGGCATCACGGGCGAGGCGGTGGACGGCATGAACGTGGTGGAGGTCGAGGCCGCCGGGCGGCGTGCGCTCGCCCATCTGCGCGAGACGGGCCGGCCCTACTTTCTCGAATGCCGGACCTACCGCTTCCGCGCGCACTCGATGTTCGACGCCCAGCTCTACCGCGCCAAGGCCGAGGTGGAGGAGTGGCGCGGCAAGGGGCCGATCCTGCGGTTCCAGGGTTGGCTGCTGGAAAGCGGGCTCGCGCACGAGGCGGATATCGCCGAGATCGAGGCGCGCGTCGCAGCGGAGGTGGACGGCGCCGTCGCCTTCGCCGAGGCCGGCACCTGGGAGCCCCTCGAAAGCCTGACCGACCACGTGATGGGCGAGCCGCCGGCACCGCCCGCCCCCGTGCCGCCATCCGGCAGCACCCAGACGACGACGTACCGCGAGGCCGTGCGGGCCGCGATCCGCGATGCGATGCAGCGCGACGACCGGGTGTTCCTGATGGGCGAGGACGTGGGCGCCTACGGCGGCTGCTATGCCGTCTCCATGGGCCTGATGGAGGAGTTCGGCGAAGAACGCATCCGCGACACGCCGCTTTCGGAATCCGGCTTCACCGGCGCCGGCATCGGAGCGGCGGCAGCAGGGATGCGCCCCATCGTCGAGCTGATGACCGTGAACTTCTCCCTCCTCGCGCTCGACCAGATCCTCAACACGGCGGCCACGCTGCGGCACATGTCGGGCGGGCAGTTCGGCGTGCCCCTCGTGATCCGCATGGCCACCGGCGCGGGAAAGCAGCTTGCCGCGCAGCACTCCCATTCGCTCGAAGGCTGGTACGCCCATATCCCCGGCCTCAAGGTGCTCGCCCCGGCCACGCTCGAGGACGCGCGCGGAATGCTCTGGACGGCGCTCGAGGATCCCGACCCGGTGCTGATCTTCGAGAACGTGATGCTTTACAACCGCTCGGGCGAGCTCGAT
>CAYXOX010000283.1:0-2047 GCA_964466745.1 uncultured Rhodobacterales bacterium | reverse complement strand
GATGATCTCCACCGAGTAGAGTCCGATAAAAGGAAGCACCCCCTGATATCCGAAGAACCACAGGAGGATCGAGAGCAGTATCCAGAAGGCGCTCTTGTCCGATTCAGCGAAGATGGTCCTGAGCGACCGCAACAGGGGCACCCGCTTTTCTTCCTCTATCTCCTCCGGCTCGCCGTCGAAATCGGGGTCCGCAAAATGCCGACTGGCGGACCCGGTGTAGTCGAGGATGCTGAAGTAGAGCTTGCCGTAGTCCTCCCGCAAACGGGTACCTCGGCCGATCATCTGCTTGAACTCGGTCATCGAGCCGACGACGCGGGCGATCGCGATGTTCTTTACCATTGGCGCATCTATGCCGGTTGTCAGAAGCTGGGACGTGGTCAGAATGACCGGTGTTTCCGTCTCCAGTTCCTGAAAATCGCTTAGGTGGCCACGGCCGATCTGTCCCTCGTCGGCCGTAACCCGGCAGACGTAGTTGGGGTATTGGCGCGTAAGATCGGTATTGAGGTTGTTGATCGCCTTGCGCATCTCGTCGGCGTGCTCCTGGTCCACGCAGAAAATGATTGTCTTGGAGAAGCGGTCCGTGGTCTTGAGAAATGCGGTCAGATGCTGCGCAATAGCCTTCGTGCGCGCGCGGAGCGCGACCACGCGCTCAAAGTCCTTGGTGTGGTACTCGTCGTCCGGAATCTCCCGGCCGTGGCGGTCGACTTCACCCTTGTCCGGTCGCCAGCCCGTGGCATCGACAGATGTCACGATCCGGCGCAGGCGGTACGGCGCAAGAAAGCCGTCCTCGATGCCCTGGCGCAGGGAATACGTGTACACCGGATTCCCGAAGTAGGCGTACGTGTCGCGCGTCTCTTCGCGGAGTGGCGTGGCCGTCATGCCGAGTTGGGTTGCGGGCGAGAAGTAGTGAAGGATATCGCGCCAGCAGCTATCAACGCGGGCCGAACCGCGATGGCACTCATCCACGATCACAAGATCGAAGAAGTCGGATGCGAATTCCTTGTATAGCCCTTCATAGCCTTCTTCACCGGCGATGGCCTGGTAAATGGCGAAGTAGATGTCGCGGCTCTTCACCGCCTTGCCCTGGGCGATCTTGAAGGCCGCCTCGTTGAACGGGGCGAAATCCTTGATGAGTGGATCGTCAACGAGGACGTTGCGGTCGGCGAGATAAAGGATCTTCGGCCGGCGGTGTTCGCCGGTGAGGTTCCAGCGGGATGACCAGAGCTTCCAGCAGATCTGAAAAGCGGTCGTCGTTTTGCCGGTACCTGTCGCCATGGTGAGAAGCACGCGCTTCTTGCCCGTGAGGATGGCCTGAATAGCGCGGTGAATCGCTACGGACTGGTAATAGCGCGGCCGTCTCCCGCTCTGAAGATTGTAGGGGGTGAGAAGCCTGTCGGTCTGCCCATCGTCCAAGCCCTGGCTCGACTTGAGCCGGGCGAGCAGTTCGTCGGGTGCCGGAAATGCGGCGAGTTCTGTTTCGCAGCCGGTTGTGTAATCGAATTCTACGATGCCGTGGCCGTTCGTGGCGTAGGCGAACTGGAGGCCGAGTGTCTCCGCATAGTCCTTGGCCTGTTGCAGGCCGTCGCTTGGGGCTTTGTAGTCTGCCTTCGCCTCTACGACTGCCAGTGCAAAATCCCGCGTGTACTGCAGCAGATAGTCCGCGCGCTTCCCTTTGCCGCGCGTCACGGCATCGCCGGCAAGAATGACTCGGCCGTCCGTGAAGTTGCGCTGTTCCCCGATGAAATGAGGCGCATCGTCCCAGCCCGCCTCCGAGAGCTTCGGGACGACGTACTTTCTGCAAGTATCAGCCTCGTTCACTTCTCTCGTTTCCTCTTCTTCCGGGTGCGTGCAGGTGCGGCCTTGCCGCTTCTAACCCACTCGTCGACCTCCTGCTTCTGGAACTTCCACAAACGACCGACTTTGTGCGCAGGCATGCCTTTCCCGGCGACCCACACATAGACGGTCTCGGGCTTGATGCCGAGATGCTCGGCAATCTCGGCAACCGACAACCAGCGATCATCATTCATAGTTCTCACCGCACCTTCGT
>CAYXOX010000282.1:0-2058 GCA_964466745.1 uncultured Rhodobacterales bacterium | reverse complement strand
CCGGTCAAGCGCATCAAGGGCGGCAACTACCGGCTCGAGTACAAGCTGGAGGCCATGGCCACCTCGAAGCGGAAACAAGAGCAGGAAGGCAAGGCTTTCAAAGAGCGCTACAAGATCCGATCAGGGATCGAAGCCACCGTATCGGAGGCGGACAGGGTGACGGCCTTGAAAAACGTCTGGTGCAGAGGGTTGGACCGGGTCCGATCCGCCGTCACCTTCAAAGCCTTGGCCCTCAACATCAAGAGGTACATCGCATCGGAGCTGGAGAAGGCCGCCAAGGCCAAGGCTGGCGGCGTTCACGGGCTCCACATTGCGATTTTTCGCGCGCTGGCAAGAATCCGCGGATTGTTTTTCGGCCAACCCTTCGCCCACGCCGCTTGACCCCGGGCCGGGCGGGGAAAATCGGGATTCCCAGATTCGGGCTTCTTACGACGGAATCAATAATATTATAACAAAGTAATGATACATACATTACAAAATTGGAACGGAAAAAGAATCAACTGCGCTCACAGTAAAGGCGGTGTTTTGGTTCTATCTCACCCCTTCGATAACTTGATCTCCACCAACTGCTCACCATGGCCATCCTCAGAAATCCTCCAGAAGCTTTATCAGAGCCGCCAAACCCGCGCCTTCGAAGGAAATGAGCTCGTGGCCTGCACCTCGGGAATCGGATACTATTGCGACCTTCAGTCCATACACAGCGAGGACGCGATTACTTGGTCCGTATTCGGTACAATAGCGCACTCCAGCCAGGAGACTCTGGAAGCTTGGCTCGCCGATCTGTTCTTAATCCTCGGTCTTAAAGATATCCAAACCAAGAATGCAGAGATCTTTCTCTGGAGGCGGATTCCCCATCCAGATATCCTTGTTCCCGGAGGACCCGAAATCGATGTTGGAATCATGACAGAGAACGCTTTAGTGCTTGGTGAAGCAAAATGGCAGTCATCCACTGGCACTCGCCAAGGAAAAAACAAGGACAAGGACCAAATCCAACTCAGAGGCGAATTCTTGGCCAAATATGGCCCCGTTCTTTTTTCTGAGCATTCACATTTCGTCGTGCTTGGTATCAGTCTGTATACTTGGGCCTTTGCAGATACTACACCTGAAGAGGTGATTTTTCGACAAATCACATGGGAAGAGATCTGCTCGCTGGGCACGCATCCTCTCTCTGATGAAGTAGGACGATATTTTGAATGGAAGGAAATTTATTCCATTGCAAATATGTAGTTCGTTTATGATCTTGGTTGAAAATGTTGTGTGCAACCAATGAAGCTAATTGCATAATACTTTCCGGATGGAGTAGTTCCTTGACCGCACAAGCGATGGAATGGAAACGTTTCTTGACTACCCTGGCCGTGTTCCGAAAGCGCTACGGGCACTGGCCCACAAGGATACATTTCCCGCCATTCTTCATCCGTCAGCTTGAGAACCGATTGCCTCCAGAGGATTTCCTGAAGTTGAACTCCAAGATCCAGATCATACGAGATCAGAAGAGTTTTTTCTTGGCACAGGACGATGAGGGCCATTCCCTGGATTATCCTCAAGCCAAGAAAGGCAGCCATAAAAGGAGTGACGCGCTTGAGTGGTTGGGCATCCAGGAACCAGATTACAGCTTCAAGATTGTAGTGCCTGCGTATATACGGCTTGAAACCAGACGAACCCCGAACCGATTGGCTGGCCAGGGAGATCTTCAAGGCGTATCCTCATGACTGCCCTGGTCTGAAGATCTACGTGTTGGATTGCGGATGCATCTACTACCGGCGGATCTTTCGGGACGGGACCGAGGATGATCAAATCGGGATCTACCGGAATCCTGCGCATGGGCCCTGTGAAGTCTGCATGTCTTTACCGAAGGAGTGGGGACACAGGGTGATCGATGAGGTGGTTGCGTACAATACGGGAATCCAGATGGAGGTTAGCGGTTCAGCTTAGCGACTCTCCAATCTCAAGGTCCTATGCTCCTCAAATGAACATCGGGTTCTATGCTCTTCGGCTTCATCACAAAATATCTTTCATCCTTTCCGGTCAAAACATATGTTTTCAAATGAATCGAAATCG
>CAYXOX010000281.1:0-2062 GCA_964466745.1 uncultured Rhodobacterales bacterium | reverse complement strand
CGCCCCCGCGCCGCGCCCGGGCATGCTGGGCCGCATGCTCGGCCGGACGGCCGCCGCGCCGGTCATGCGGCGCGTGCTCGACGACGAGATGCTCGAGAGCCTCGAGGAGCTGCTCATCGCCTCCGACATGGGGGTGGACACCGCCCTGAGGGTCACCGCCAATCTCGCCGAGGGCCGCCTCGGCAAGCGGCTTTCCGTGGCCGAGATCAAGGAGGCGCTCGCATCGGAGATCGCCCGTATCATGGAGCCGGTCGCCCGCCCGCTGCCGCTTTACGCCAAGGCGCCGCAGGTGGTGCTCGTGGTGGGGGTGAACGGCTCGGGCAAGACGACGACCATCGGCAAGCTCGCCAGCCAGTTCCGCGCCGCGGGCAAGAGCGTCGTGATCGCGGCGGGCGACACGTTCCGCGCGGCCGCCGTGGAGCAGCTGCAGGTCTGGGGCGACAGGGCGGGCGTGCCGGTCATGACGGCCCCGGAGGGCTCCGACCCCGCAAGCCTCGCCTACGAGGCGATGGCGCGCGCCGAGGCCGAGGGCGCGGACCTCCTGATGATCGACACCGCCGGACGGCTCCAGAACCGGGCCGACCTGATGGAGGAGCTGGCCAAGATCGTGCGCGTCATCCGCAAGCGCGACCCGGACGCGCCGCACAACACGCTGCTCGTGCTGGATGCCACGACCGGGCAGAACGCGCTCAACCAGGTGGAGATCTTCCGCAAGCTCGCCGACGTGAGCGGCCTCGTGATGACCAAGCTCGACGGCACCGCCAAGGGCGGGGTACTGGTGGCGCTGGCCGACAAGTTCGGCCTGCCGATCCATGCCATCGGCGTGGGCGAGCAGATCGACGATCTCGCCCCGTTCGATCCGGAGGAGTTCGCCCGCGCGCTCACCGGCGCCGACGCGGGCGAGGAGCGCGCGGCATGAGCGCCGCCCCGCGCCCGCTCATTGCCCTTCGCGCGGTCAGCGCACAACGCCACGAGGATGCACCGCGATGACACAGACGCCCCCCCGCGCGGCGGCCGAACCGCCCCGCAAGATCGGCCAGGGCCTCAAGAGCCTACTGGAACTCGGCCCGCCGGTGATCTTCTTCGTCGTCTACCTGCGCCTACGCGACGAGACCTTTCTCATCGGAGGCACGGAATACTCGGGCTTCATCGTCGCCACCGTCGCCTTCGTGCCGATCCTGCTGGCGGCGATGGCGGTGCTGTGGTGGCTTACCGGCAAGCTCAGCCGCATGCAGGTGTTCACCGCCGTCATGGTGATCTTCTTCGGCGGGCTCACGGCCTGGTTCAACGACGAGCGCTTCTTCAAGATGAAGACGACGATCGTATACGGTTTCTTCGCGCTGCTTCTGGGCCTCGGCCTGTTGCGCGGGCGGAGCCTTCTGGCCTACGTTCTCGACGAGGCGATGCCCATGCGCCACGAGGGCTGGATGATCCTGACGCGGCGGCTGGCTGCGGCCTTCGCCGTTCTCGCGGTGGGCAACGAGGTGGTGTGGCGCACGATGTCGACGGATGCCTGGGTGAAGATCGAGACATTCGGTTTCCCGCTCGCGCTCTTCGCCTTCCTCTGGTGGCAGATCGTGCTCCTGCAGAAATACCTCATCGAGGAGAAAAGCTGAGCCCGCGGGGCCGAGCGCGCCGCTCTGCGAGGCTTGGCCCGGAACAGCCGCGCCCAGCGGCTCTGCGCCTTGCGTTCCTCATTCGGTGCTCGGTTGCAGTTGCCGTCCCGCGGTCATCCTCGTGCCAACCAGCGCGGAGCGCACGTGAAGGCACCTTAGGGGGGGGCGCGCCCTTCGACGCAGGCGGGGGAAGCGCGTGCCGCAACTTGGCGCCGGCGCGCGGGGCGCCGTGAGGCTCAGGCGGCGCCGGCGCGGGCCAGCCAGGCTTCGAGCCAGTGGATATCGTAATCGCCGGCGAGGATCTCGGGCTCCTCGAGCAGCGCGTGAAAGAGCGGAACCGTGGTGTCCACCCCGTCCACGATCAGCTCGCCAAGGGCACGCTTGAGCCGCGCCAGCGCCTCCGGCCGGTTGCGGCCATGCACGATGAGCTTGCCGATCAGGCTGTC
>CAYXOX010000280.1:0-2065 GCA_964466745.1 uncultured Rhodobacterales bacterium | reverse complement strand
AAACTGATTCCCAGCAGTTCATCGCCAACGTTTGCTACGATATCAGCGATCCCAAAACACGCAAGAGGGAACTTGACGGGCTCGAAGAAGCCTTGACCTTTTTCAATTGCCCCCAGGCCTATCTCTTGACCCGAGACCTTGAAGAAACCGTGTCGCATGGCGGAAGAACAATCCTGATCATGCCACTGTGGAAGTGGCTCCTGACGTCATAATCGGATTTTGGCTGACTGAATCAGGACTGGTGTTTCCTCATTCATGCCATTTGCGTGATTCGTGGTGAAAAATGGCGGGGCACACGCGGCGATGTTCAAAATAAAATTGCCATCAACGCTATAGAGGAGTCCGTGGAACCCCATTTTAAGCAGAAGCCGAATATGCTGAATAAACATTTAAATTTAGTCAGTTACCCCACATTTATTCCATGATCAACCCCTCCTGGAATACTCATTTTCACCCTAATTTTTCCCTATTTTTTATTATTGCTTTTTGATTCTGAATGTGCAAGAGGTGTCCACAGTTAGACATAATCTCTCAGGCCCTCTCTACCCCGGGGACCGATTCGTGATTTCCGGACGTTTGAGGAGGTCTTCTGAGATGAATTTCGCCTGGGCGATGATGATTACGAATGCCTATTTTGCCCCGAGCATTGCCGATGCACTTTAAATGCTCCCTGCCCTTAAAGCAGAAACTGAACGGCGAAGGTTAACCATGCCATGTTGCCCGTTGTCCTAATGTGATGCGCCTTCGCTCCCTTTGATTGCGAGCCAATAGCCAGTGTCTAAGACATTGGCATTTATCAACTCTTCTCTAAGGAGGCACACATGAAAGGACTTCGTATTGTAATCGCGGTGTTTTTTGCAACAAGCCTTTTTACAGCCTCGGCAATTGCAGAGGAAGGCTGTTGTGACAAGAATGTTGTATTTTTCGATCCGTCTCCTGGATCATATACACAGATATCCCCTGACGAGGCGAACGAGGTGACCAATTTTACTTTTTCAAATCAGAAAGAAGCCTGCGTTACGCTAGAGCGAATTGGTGATAAGGAAAAGACCAAAGAAAGAAATTGAGCAAATGGTCAATCGAAATTCAGATGAAATTGGGAAGCACAGATTCCTGCTCGTAGGGGCTATCTGGATAACGGATGATCAAAAGTATGATCGCAAAAATCCGGTGTAAGTGCGGCTTTCTGGTCCACTTGTCCTGATCTGCGTAAAGCCCTCCCCCGATTTATTGAGATAATACGATCGACATTATGGAGGATCGCAATGACTAAGAAAGTATCTATCTTAATGTTTATTCTCATCTTGGCTCCATTTACATTTAACTGCCGAGCAAATGCTTCTTCTACATTATTTGTTTGCATGGAGCCAGATTGTTCTGCAATGTCTTTTACTTTAGGCGGTCAGACCCATACCGCTAAAATGAGTTGTGATAGGCAGGTAATTGGTTTTACTGGAATACCTGCCGGTACATATGCATGGTCGGCGAGCGGCTGTGGTCTGACAGCCTCAGGCTCGGCCTATTTCAACGGGACATCCATGTATCTCCTAACGCTCTGTCCGCCATCGGGTTGGCCCTGTTGTCCCGAAGGATGCGGCACAGAGGGCGCCTACAAATGCAGTGAGTGCAAGGAGACGCCGACGACTACCACAACGACCAGCGGTACGACCACAACCCTTGCTACTACCACAACATCTGCCACTACCACAACTTCGCCAACGACAACCCTTCCTGCCAGCAACGCCGCACTCATCGTCCAGGATAGCAGCTCGGCAAAAGCATTCAGCGTAGAAGATGATGGCCTTGTTTTTACAGCAAAAAGCTACCATGCTCAAGGCCAGTATCCCGGATTCTGGTTGGATGAAACCGGTTCTGGAAAGAAGGGCGCCTATTTTGTTCTGGGCGAGAAGTGGATGCAGCTGCAGCGCCGAGGCCAGAACTTCGGGGGATATGAAGCATCGCCTGTTTTTATAAATGTGGAAGCGCCGAACACCTCGTTTGTCATTGACGCGTCGGGCAATGTTGGCTTTTCACAATATCCCCCTTCATATCCACTCCATATGGG
>CAYXOX010000279.1:0-2087 GCA_964466745.1 uncultured Rhodobacterales bacterium | reverse complement strand
GTGATCGCTGTGGCCACGGGGGGCAACTGCGATCCGGCCACGCTCCAGCAGGCGCTTCAGCTTCTGGAGGCGCCCGCCTGACCCTGCCCACGGCGCGCGCCGCCCGCGCGCCCGGCGCACGCGCCGGACCGCCGAGGCGATCCGCGGAGGTTGCACCTGTGATCGGGCCCGGGTGCAGGCTACGGTAGGCAGGAAGACCGGCGCGCCGCGCCGCCCAGACCGGAGCCCCGATGTCGCGCGCTCACAAGCCGGGCAGTCGTCTGCCCTTCGTGTTCATTCTCGTGACGCTCACGCTCGATGCCATCGGGATCGGGCTCATCCTTCCGGTGCTGCCCGATCTGCTCCGCGAGGTGCACGGGGGCGGCCTGGCCGCCGCGGCCGTCTGGGGAGGCGTGCTCGCGACATCCTTCGCGGTGATGCAGTTTCTCTGTGGCCCCACGCTCGGCTCGCTGTCCGACAGGTTCGGGCGCCGTCCCGTGCTCATGGTCTCCCTCTTCGTGCTGGGGCTCGACTACCTCGTGATGGCGACCGCCAACAGCATCTGGCTGCTGCTGGCCGCGCGCATCGTCGGGGGGATCGCGGCGGCGACCCAGGCCACTGCGGCGGCGTTCATCGCCGACGTCTCGGAGCCAGGCAAGAAGTCGCAGAACTTCGGACTGATCGGTGCGGCCTTCGGCATCGGTTTCGTTCTGGGGCCCATCCTCGGCGGGGTGCTGGCCGAGTTCGGCACCCGGGCGCCGTTCTATGCGGCGGCGGGGCTCGCCTTCGTCAACCTCGCGTTCGGCGCCATCGTGCTGCCCGAGACCGTGACCGACGCGAACCGGCGCCCCTTCCGACTGGGCAGGGCCAACCCGTTCGGGGCCTTGCGCCACATCCGCAGGCTGCCGCAGGTCTCGCGGCTTCTTGTGCTGTTCTTCCTCTACGAGTTCGCCTTCATCGTTTACCCGGCGACCTGGGCGTTCTTCACCCAGGAACGCTATGGCTGGACGCCGGCCAGCATCGGGCTTTCGCTCGCGGCCTTCGGCGTGGGCATGGCGCTCGTCCAGGGCGGGCTCATCCGCTGGATCATCCCGCGGTTCGGCGAACGGGCCACCGTGCTCTACGGGTTCACTTTCAACTTCCTGGCTTTTCTCGTGCTCGCCACCGTCACGAGCGGTACGCTGGCGATGATGTTCCTGCCCCTGACGGCGCTCGGAGCGGTGGTGACGCCGGCGTTGCAGGGGCTGATGAGCCGGCGTGCCGGGGCCGACCAGCAGGGCGAGTTGCAGGGCGTGATCTCTTCGGCCAAGGCACTCGCAACGATCGTTTCGCCGCTCGTGATGACCCAGGTTTTCTGGGCGTTCACGCATCCGGGCGCGGCAACCTACCAGCCTGGCGCGCCGTTCTTTCTCTCGGCTGCGCTGATGCTGGCCTGTGCTGCGGTATTCCTCGCGGCGCCACGCCGCACGATGGCATGAGCCGGCATCCGCCGTTCCCTTGAACGCAGGTTTGAACCCCTTCGCTTTGGGGTGGACACATGCTATTTCAGATATGTGACTCCGTCGCCACAGTACCGGAACGCCGAAATGCAGACACTAGCGCCCGAAGCGCCCCCGCCCGAGGCGATGGCCGAAGCCGCCGGCGAAGCCGCCGCCTATCTCAAGACGCTGGCCCATGAAGGGCGGCTCATGATCCTGTGCCATCTCGGGGGCGGGGAGAAGTCCGTCGGCGAGCTCGAAGCGCTTCTGGGTATCAGGCAGGCCGCTGTTTCGCAGCAGCTTGCGCGGCTGCGCGAGGATGGGCTGGTCGCGGCGCGGCGTGAGGGCAAGACCGTCTACTACCGCCTGTCGGATCATCGCATCCGCCAGACCATAGCGCTTCTCTACGACATCTTCTGCCCCCGGCCCGCCTGAGCGAGCCAGCAGAACGACACGGCCCGCGCGCAGCGCAGGCATGCGGGAAGGCAGGCCGTCCGCGCAAACTCGCGCGCGGTTCCTCGATGGCGAGCCCCGGTCGGGAAATTGATGGGAAGATGGTGGGCGACCCTGGAATCGAACCAGGCATGGGTCTCCCCGGCGGAGTTACAGTCCGCTGCCGCACCTTGCAGC
>CAYXOX010000278.1:0-2096 GCA_964466745.1 uncultured Rhodobacterales bacterium | reverse complement strand
GATCCGCCGCCCTCGTCCCTTGCGGGGTGTCCGACTGCGCGCGCCACCTGGGGGGATGTCTGCTCGCTCGCGCGCCGGATCTCTTCGATGCGATGAGGCGGGTGCCTGTATGAAACCTGACTTGGGTTTGTCGGGATCTTGCTTTGCCCCGTATCCCGTTCTCATCTGCACCTAAGGGATGCCATGGGATTTCATGGGTCGCAACAAAAATCTTACTGGAAACTCGCGTGGAAGCGGCCGAGACGGGAGGCGCAGTTCGAAATAGCGAGCACCTTGTCGAGCCAGATTACTATATATTGTTGTCATGTCTATTATCTATACCGGATATGCTCCATTCCCGCGACGCATATCCACTCCCACGAATTCCCAGAAAATTTCAAAGCAGGCGCCGAAGACCCGTCGTTTCCGCGAAAAAGCGCGCATGAAACCGCGCCCCGTGACCGAAATCCGGTGCCGGGGCGATTCGGATGCGTGGGGTTCCGTGAAATCCCGGCCCGTGCCGGGAGCAGGTGGGCGCTAGCCCATGCCGCCTTGCACCAGCCGCCGCGCAAGGGCGCGGTAGGCCTCCGCCTGCGGGCCCTCCGCGGCGGCGACAGGTGTTCCCGCGTCCCCGGCAAGGCGTGTCTCGAGGTCAAGGGGCAGCGCCCCGAGGAACGGCACGCCGATCCGCTCGGCCTCCGCGGCCACGCCGCCCTGGCCGAAGATGTGGCTCTCGTGCCCGCAGTTGGGGCAGATGAAGCTCGACATGTTCTCGATCAGGCCGAGCACCGGGGTCTTGAGCGTGTTGAACATGTCGATCGCCCGGCGGGCATCGAGGAGTGCAACGTCCTGCGGCGTCGAAACGACGAGCGCCCCCGTCACGGCGAAGCGCTGGCACAGGGTGAGCTGCACGTCCCCCGTGCCCGGTGGCAGATCGACGATCAGGGTGTCGAGGTCTCCCCACTCCACCTGTCCGAGCATCTGCTGGAGCGCGCCCATCAGCATCGGCCCGCGCCAGACAACGGCCTTGGCATCCTCGAGCATCAGGCCGATGGACATCATCGTCACGCCATGGGCGGTCAACGGGATGATCGTCTTTCCGTCCGGCGAGGCAGGGCGCTTGGACACCCCCATCATCCGGGGCTGCGAGGGCCCGTAGATATCGGCATCGAGCAGGCCGACGCGCCGCCCCTCCCGGGCCAGCGCCACGGCGAGGTTGGACGAGACGGTGGACTTGCCCACACCGCCCTTGCCCGAGCCAACGGCGATGATCCTGTCGACCCCGGCCACCCGCGCCGGGCCGCCCTGCTGGGCGGTGGGGTGCCGTCCGATCTTCAGCGCGGGCGGCTCTCCCGGCGGCGGTGCCTGCGGCGCGCGGGCCTGCGCGGGCCCGTGGGCCGTGAGCAGCGCCGAAACCTTGCGCACCCCATCGAGCCGTTCGACGACGGCCGCGGCCGCAGCGCGCACCGGCTCGAGCCCACGCGCGGCCTCCGGGCTGGGCGCTTCCACGACGAACCGCACCTCGCCATCCGCGACGGCAAGGGCGCGAATCATGTCGCGGGAAACGAGATCGCCCCCGTCGGGCAGCGTGATCCGCGAAAGGGCCTGCAGGATTTCGTCGCGCGTGGGGGCCATGGACAATCTCCGCTCACAAGACGCCCAACTGATGCCACGGCAGGCGACAGGCGCAACCCCGCATTCGCCAGTTGCCTCGATCTTGGGCAGAGCCGCCGCGGAAAGCCGCCAAAAAAACCTCTCCCGCATTGCGCTTGCCGCATAGCAGCATTGCTGCCTCGGGCATTGTGCAGATGCAGCGAATGGACCATCTTGAGATCAACGCCGGCGCCGAGGTGCTGGCAACGATCTCAGAAAGCCCTCTCCTCCTCCCTGGGTTTTCTGTTCAATGGCGGCGGCACCCTCCTCCTCCCTGGTGTCGCCGCCTTTTTTCTCACCGACGAACGCAGCGCGGAAGCATTCGCTCGCTCATGGCGCGCACGCCCGCGAGGAAGCCACGGTCAGGGCGTCCGGGGCAACAGCGGTTCAGGCGTGCTTGGCGGTGTGCGCCTGGGCGGCTTCCTGGGCAACGACAACCATGGCAACGGCGAACAGCACGAGAA
>CAYXOX010000277.1:0-2098 GCA_964466745.1 uncultured Rhodobacterales bacterium | reverse complement strand
ACACTGTAACTTTCAGCTTCTGGCTCAAGGGTGATGATGACGGCACTTATACAGTTAACAAAAACGTTTTTTCCGCTGAGGACAGTAACGATGATCTCGCTGCCGTATTCAGATGCCCACAGCCGGTCGATGCCACCGGGGACATAACCTTCCGGCACGGAGCTCCTGACTATGACATGGTCAGATGGACAAATCCGAGCGAATCCGATTATAAAGGCCAGTGGCGCCACTATGTCCTGGTCAAAGATGCTGTTGCGGGCGTCCAGCGAATATACCGCGACGGCGAGCTTGTAGCGGCGAAGACAGACGCCAGCAATAGTGCCAATATAACTGAATTCAGCATTGGCGCGGCTACAGGGGCCGTTTATTATTTTTATGAGGGCAGAATCGATGATTTTCGTATCTATGATTATGCCCTCTCCGGTGCCGAGATACTCGGAATTTTCAATTCATACTGAAGAAATACGATTTTGAGGGTTTTCTCTGAGATGACTGCTTTTATATGCTTTAAGTGTTTTAGCGGCCTGATTGACGAAGTCCGGATCGACGATGCAGCATTGCCTATATCGCAACCCGCTTACGATATTAATTCCTGGTTCGGGAATGGCGATCACTCTGCTGTGTCGCCACAGATAAGTTGACCGCAAAAACCGTTTTCTGACCAAAATGTTCTTATAACGAAAAAATGAGGACAGCACAGGAATTTTAGCGGCAAAATGGCGAACGAATCATTGGCAGCTAAGGTAAGTGTGATATTTCCATTGAATTTTTTTGGTGCGCCCAAATCTGCCTCGGCTCTGCTCGCAGAAATCGAAAAACGTCTGAAAAATCGATTCGGATACAAAATTTCCGAGTCCTCCGAAGATGTGGCAAAAGTTGTTTCCACGATAGCTTTGGGATTTCTGCCTGAATGGAAGGACAATGCCTTGCTTGATCGGAAGGGGCTGAGTGAGCATGCATATATTCTTCATACCGTGAATGTTAATATCTTATAAATTTTTAATACAGACAGCTTTTTGGTATAATTATATTAAAATATACATGATAAGGCTTATGAATAACATGCACAAAAAAATCTGTTTTATTACCTGTCTTGTTATTTACCTGGTATGTTCAGCAGATGCCGATACGACTTCGTGGACTGATGGTGGCAATGATCATTTGTGGGTGAATACCGCTAACTGGAACGCTTCGGTTCCGGATTTTCTGACGGATGCCTGGATAGAGATTTCTGCGCCTTATGAAGGACCGCTGATCAGAGCCGGCGATGTTGCTGATTGCAACAGATTCAAGCTGCGGAACGGTGCAATGACAATGACCGGAGGTAGTCTGCATGTCCATTACTGGGGCGGTGCCGGCTCATATGGTGGGACGAGCGGACAGTTAATGATGCAGGGCGACTCGTCTCTGATTGTGGATGATGCCTTTGATATTGGCTATTCGCAGGATGGTTTTATGAGAGTTACAGACCAGGCAATCGTTAAGACCGCTGGCAGGCTGATGGTCGGCAGAACAGACGGCACCTACGACGGAACTCAGCAATTACAGCATTTACAGCTCGACGGCGGTACGGTCAGGACATCAAAACTTGTAATAAACAATGACCGAACACGTACCTTTGGTACGGTTGACATAACAGAAGGGCGGTTGATAATAGAGGCCAATGAAGTTGAATCTGTTGAAAACTATATTCAGCAGGGGCTTGTGACAGCTTACGACGATCATCCAAGAGCAGATGTTAATGTCTCTTATGTTGATACCAATACCGTGGTAACCGCTTCGATTCCGGATCTGTGCTTAGCCTGGGAACCAGTGCCGGCTGACAAGGCAGAGAACACCGAGCCCGATGTGATGCTGGGCTGGTCTGCCGGTGAATATGCCGAGCAGCACGATGTGTTTATTGGGACAGATTTTGAGGATATTAATACCGCCGACATTTCAAACTCTGATGTATATAAAGGTCGCTATAATGTTAACAGCTATGCGCCGGATGTACTGGAGCTGGGCCAGACTTATTACTGGCGGGTGGACGAGGTAAACGGCATCGGTAAATGCAGGGGTAACGTATGGAGTTTCACCGTAGGCAGAGATATAAAGA
>CAYXOX010000276.1:0-2099 GCA_964466745.1 uncultured Rhodobacterales bacterium | reverse complement strand
CTCGCTGCTGATCGGCGGTCTCACCGTGGGCGGATCGGCCGCCTGAACCGCCGCCGGAACCGCAGACGGGCCAGCCTCGGGCCCGCCGCGGCCGCGCCGCCGTTCACCAGCGGTTAACACTGCTGGCGTAGACCTGATTCTGCAATCAGGCGGAGCCAGAATGGCCGAGAACGACGGGTCTTCCACTCACCCCCCACTCCCACCCACCACGGAAGACGATCGGTTGGCCTGGCTCCGTCTGTTGCGCTCGCGCCGCGTTGGCGCCGCGACGTTCAGACGGCTCCTTTCCGAACACGGCACCGCCCAGGCCGCGCTCGACGCGCTGCCATCCATTGCCGCCGCTGCGGGCGAGCGCAGCTATACCCCGTTTTCCGAATCCGCCGCCCGCGCCGAACTCGCGGCAGGCGCCCGCGCCCGTGCGCAGATGCTCTTCCTCGGTGCGCCGGGCTACCCGACGGCGCTCGCCGCGATCGCCGAAGCGCCGCCCATCCTCTGGATCATCGGCGACGCCGCGCTGCTGACGCGCCCCTGCGTTGCACTCGTGGGGGCGCGCAACGCCTCCTCGCTGGGGACCCGCATGGCACGGGCACTTGCGAAGGAGCTCGGCGCGGCGGGATTCACGGTTGTCTCCGGCCTCGCCCGCGGCATCGACGCGGCGGCCCACGCCGCCGCGCTGGAAACCGGCACCGTCGCCGTCATGGCCGGAGGGGCGGACATCGTCTACCCCGCCCAGAACGGGCAACTGGCGGCAAGCATCGCCGCGCGCGGCGCCTGCCTGTCCGAACAGCCGATGGGGCTCGAGCCCCAGGCCCGGCACTTCCCCCGGCGCAACCGGATCGTCTCGGGGCTCTGCCGCGCGGTGATCGTGGTGGAGGCGGCCGCGCGCTCGGGCAGCCTCATCACGGCCCGCTGCGCACTCGACCAGGGGCGCGAGGTCTGCGCCGTCCCCGGCCACCCCTTCGACGCCCGTGCCGCCGGGGGAAACATGCTGATCCGCGACGGCGCGACCCTCGTCCGTGGGGCCGAGGACGTTCGCGCGGCCCTTGGCGCCAGCCTCGCGATCGAACCGCAACTGCCGCTCGAACCGGCGGCCATGCCCCGCGAAACCCTACCCCTCAGGGGAAAGGGGGCTGCGGCACCGCGCCCGGCCCCCCCGACAGCGGAGGAGCGCCGCCCCTCCACCGGGCACGCGGCCGCCGGAAACCCGGGCCTAGAAGCGGAAGAGAGACGCGCAACCGCCGCTCTGGCAACGCCGGCGGGCCCCGCGCAGCCGGCGGTGGCGCATGGGGCATTGCGTGCCGGCGCGATGGCGGCAGACGGGGCGGCAAGAACGCCGGCCGTTGCGGCAGCGCTTGCGACGGCAGGTGGGGCCGATGCGCGACCCGAACGCACCGGAGCCGTCACCGGGGCAGACACAGGCCGGCCTGCGCCCAGCCTGCGCGAGACCGCGAAGCTCCATGCGCGCATCCTCAGCCAGCTGGGCCCCTCGCCGCTTGCCGAGGACCAGCTGATCCGCGATCTGGGCCGCTCCCCCGCGGAGGTGGCACCGGCCTTGCTCGACCTCGAACTCGACGGCTCGATCGAGCGCCGTCCGGGAGGGCTGCTCAGCCGCGTTCCGCAGCGCTGACCGCGAGATATCAGATGCCGCTCAGGGCAGAGAGACGGCGGTGCACATGGCTGGCCCGCAGGCATGGGAAACCGGCGGATTCCCGCTTTGAGCCCCCGGAGCATGGGCGCCGCACCGACGGGGCGCCGGGACGTTTCGCGACAAGACGTCTATCCGCGACAAAACCTAAACGGATCCGAAATCTGACCCGGACCGCCGGGGGGCCGGGACGTCGCCCTGCCCGGCCGGGAAGCCAGGCGGAATCGGCCGGGCAGATCACATGCAGGACCCGCGCGCGGCGACGGCGATGACGGGCGCCTGTGGCGACGCGCCCGGGCTTGCGCCTGCCGCACCCGGGCGCCGGGTGCAGGCCTGCCCGCCGATGCAAGCGCATCTGCGGCGTCCTGCCGGTCACCCGCCGCGGCCAGGAGCTTCGCGCCGGTACTCCCAGCCTCCTACGACGCGGACAAGACCCTCCCGCGGCCGGGGCTCC
>CAYXOX010000275.1:0-2139 GCA_964466745.1 uncultured Rhodobacterales bacterium | reverse complement strand
CAAGGGCGCATACATGGAGACCCTGCAAGATAGGGAACGCCCAGTGCGGATGCGTTGGAATCACTTTGGCCCAGTCATTGGCAAGTGGACCAAGATGATGGAGGATGACAAAGGCTTGTATGTTGAAGGCAAGCTGACGCCAGGCCATTCTGTTGCCGAAGATGTCTATGCCAGCCTGAAGTTTGGCGCGGTTGACGGATTGTCAATCGGCTACATCCCCAAAGAATATCAAGACGACCAAGACGGTATGCGCACACTGACTGAGATCGAGTTGATCGAGATCAGCGTGGTTGAAGAGCCTGCCGACTTGGGCGCAAAGATTGACGAAGTAAAACAGATCAATGAGGTGATCAGCCAAGCTGAAAGCCTTAAAGATGCTGAGGCTTGCCTGCGTGACGCTTGCGGTCTCAGTCGGTCATCTGCAAAAGCCATTGTCTCGCAGATTAAGACCTTGAGTCAGCGTGACGCTGAGTCAAAAGACAACACCGATGATGGTGTCACGGCTACCTTGAACTGGCGTTTATATAAAGCGCTGAAACTTAACCAATAAAGGTAATAAACAATGAGCGAAATCAAAACAGAAGAACTCATTGCTGCTGTCGAGAAGTCTTTGGACTCAGCAATTGAGAAATATGATGGGCAGGTGCAAGAGAGCAAGTCTGCTGCTAACGAAGTGCGTGCAGAGGTCAAGTCTTTGGCTGAGCAGCACAAAAGCCTGATTGAAAAATCAGACGAGTTGGCTGCTAAGTTCTCAGACTTTGAAACTGCTTCATTGGCTAAAATGAGCACCACTGGTGACGCGCCCAAGTCTTTTGGCAAGTCTGCTATTGACAGTGACTCATTCAAGTCTTTCATGGCTGGTGAAACCAAGTCAGCACGCGTTGAGATCAAGAATACTATCCTTGGCGAAAGCGGTTCACCGCAAGACCCAGACCGTATCCTTGTACCTTATGACCGTCTGCCTGGTATCGTACCTGGCCCATTCCGTCAGCACACCATCTTGGACTTTATCCCAACTGGTGCAACATCTTCAAACAGCATGGAATATACCCGTGAAATCCCAGCAGAGGACTCACCTCCTGGCTTCACCAACAATGCTGCTGAAGTTGCCGAAGGTGGCGCAAAGCCTCAGTCTGATGTGTTGTTTGAGTTGGTCAACGATCCTGTGCGCACTGTTGCTCACTGGTTGAAGTTGTCACGCCAAGTCCTTGACGATGCACCTGCTCTGGAAAGCTACATTGACCAGCGCTTGCGTTTCGGCATCCGTCAGCGTCTTGAGTCGCAAATCCTGTCAGGCAATGGCACTGCGCCCAACTTGGCTGGTTTGGCTGACGCTGGTCGCCACATTGCGTTCACACCTGCAACTGGTGACAATCAGTTTGACAGCATCAACAAAGCTAAGTACGCCATGATTGGCCGTGACTACAACCCACTAGCTGTGTTCTTAAACCCAGCCGATTGGGGTGCAATGGAGCGCTTGAAAGCTGGTGCATCTGATGAGCGTTATATCGCTGGTGACGGTGCTGCCTTGAACTATCTGCAAGGTGGTCTTGTCCCAATGATCTGGGGCTTGCAAGTGATCCCCAACAACAATGTGCCACAGGGCAAGTTCTTTGTTGTTGACTCTGCTGCCATGACTCTGTTTGTGCGGTCTGGTGCGACTGTTGAAATGTTCGAGCAAGATGACACGAACGTTCAGTCAAACCTTGTCACCGTGCGTGCAGAACTTCGCGCGGCTCTCTGTGTGTTCACACCTGCTGGTGTCTCATACGGTGATCTGGTCTTAGCCTAAGACCAACTGGAGTGCTGGCCTTCGGGCCAGCCTCCCTCTTTCGGGAGTAAAGCATGAAAGCAAAACACAAGTTTTTTACAGTAAGACATGGCTGGATTAAAGAAGGCCAAGAAGTTCCATCAAGCGCGTACCAAGAAGCGGTTGCCGCGGGTGCGATCAAATACAAGACAAAGGTGAGCAGACCTGATGTATCACACAAACGACACGATACAAAACAAGTGGAGCGTGAGCCTGCTGAGTCAACCAGCGTACAAGCCAGTGACTCTGAGCCAGACGCAACAGCATCTAAGACTGTTCACGGAAAGTGGTTCGCATCCTGACGATGACCTGATTCAAGTCTATATTGA
>CAYXOX010000274.1:0-2182 GCA_964466745.1 uncultured Rhodobacterales bacterium | reverse complement strand
CGCCAAGGCCATCGGCCGGCGGATGTCGATGCACCGCGGGTCGGCCGTGGGGCTCGTGGACGCGCGCGTCGAACGGTTCAACGACGCGGAAATCTTCGTCGAGGTGTTCGAGAACGTCCGCGGCGAGGACATGTTCATCATCCAGTCGACGTCGAACCCGGCGAACGACAACCTGATGGAATTGCTCATCATGACCGACGCGCTGCGCCGGTCCTCGGCGGCGCGGATCACGGCGGTCATTCCCTATTTCGGGTATGCCCGGCAGGATCGGCGCACGAAGGCGCGGACGCCGATCACGGCGAAGATGGTCGCCAACATGATGGTCAGCGCCGGGATCGAACGGGTGCTGACGATGGACCTGCACGCCGCGCAGATCCAGGGCTTCTTCGACATCCCGGTGGACAACCTCTACGCATCGCCCATCTTCGCTCTCGACATCCAGACCACCTTTCCGGACCTGTCGAAGGTAACGGTGGTTTCGCCCGACGTGGGCGGCGTGGGCCGTGCGCGCGAGCTGGCTCAACGCATCGGGTGCGGCCTCGCGGTGGTCGACAAGCGCCGCACCCGCCCCGGCGAGGTCGCCGAGATGACCGTGATCGGCGAAATCGCGGGCCAGACCTGCATCATCGTGGACGACATCTGCGATACGGCCGGAACGCTGTGCAAGGCGGCGCAGGTGCTGGTGGAGGCGGGGGCCACGGAGGTTCACAGCTACATCACCCACGGCGTGCTCTCAGGGCCGGCCGTGGAGCGGGTTGCCGCATCCGTGATGAAGAGCCTCGTCATTACCGATTCGATCGAGCCGACGGCGGCGGTGAAGGGTGCCCCGAACATCCGTATCGTGCCCACCGCCCCAGTGTTCGCGCAGGCGATCCTGAACATCTGGAACGGCACGAGCGTTTCGTCGCTCTTCGAGATCGAAACCCTGGGGCCGATCTACGAGGGCCTCTACGCCACGGGCTAGGCGTGCGCGCGGCGCCAGTGCGCCGCGCAGGCTCAGGAAAGCTGCCAGATATCTGGATCCTCGATGGCGCCCATGGCCAGCCAGGCCGCGCGCAGCCTTGCAACGCGCGTGTCGCCCCATGTGCGGAACACCGCGTCGAAGCCGCGCTCCGTGACGTGTTCGGCGAACAGCTCGCCTCGCGGGTTGGCGCCGATATCGAGATCCCAGAGCGCGAGGCTGAGGTGCACGAGCGGCGGGCGCAGGAACGTGCCGGCGAAGAGCACGGGCCGGCGCCGCTCCCGCGGGCCGGTTCCGGTCCACATCTCGCCGCCGTTCTCGAAATCCGAGAAGAGCGCGATATCGCCCTGATCGAGGCCGAGCGGCCCGTTTGCCAGCTGTTGCACCTTGCTGTCCCCGTCCTCCCGACAGCTTCGCCTGGGAATGTGGCCACAGCATGCCGCGAATATGGAAAGCCCCGCGCGAGGCGGGGCTTTCAAGGATCAGGGCGGAGAAACGCGAAGGCCGGTGCTGGCGCCCCTCACGCCGCCGCGTTTCGGCTGGAGGCAGGAATGCCGATCTGTTCTCCGGCTGCAACCATGTCTGCAAGCAGCTTCGCGGCCGCGTCTGCCGCGTCGGGGCCCGCCTTGGCGACATCTTCGCGCGCCTTGTTCACCAGCTCGTCGATCAGCTCCTGGGTGCAATCCTCCCGGGCGATGGCGCGTTCGGCCAGCACCGAGGCTCCGCCCGGACCAAGATCGGCAAATCCGCCGGTGACCACGAAGTCGCGCTCCGCCCCGTCCGCGGTCTTGACCCGCACGACCCCGGGCCGCAGCGTCGCGATCACCGGGGCGTGGTTCGCCATGGCGGTCATGTCCCCGTTGGCGCCTGGGATCTGCACCTCGGTGGCCTCCAGCGAGGCGAGGCTGCGCTCGGGGCTGACGAGTTCGAAGCGAAAGCTCTCGGCCATTGATCAGGCGGCCTCCGCGGCCATTCTCTCGGCTTTCGCCTTCACGTCCTCGATGCCGCCAACCATGTAGAAAGCCGCCTCGGGAAGGTGATCGTACTCGCCGGCAACAACGGCCTTGAACGAGGAGATCGTGTCTTCCAGCGGGACCTGGACGCCCGGCGAACCGGTGAACACCTCGGCAACGTCGAAGGGCTGGCTGAGGAAGCGCTGGATCTTCCGGGCGCGGGCCACGGTCAGCTTGTCCTCTTCCGACAGCTCGTCCATCCCGAGAA
>CAYXOX010000273.1:0-2186 GCA_964466745.1 uncultured Rhodobacterales bacterium | reverse complement strand
GTCTCCCAGCAGTCTGGCCACAGAAAGGGCGGACCGCTGCCGGCTTACCACCGATCCCGGACCATAGATGATCACCATGCCCGGCCTTTTATCGATTTCAATGATAAAATCCGCTGTGGCCGTGCCGGTTTTGCCGTCAACGGTAACGGTCAGGGCGCGCCGGGGCATGATATCGCTTTTCATAAACCCTTTTTTATCCGTCAAAAACCGGGCGATCTCCTGGCGAATCCGCTCATCATGGGTGTCCGGAAGGGTTTCTCCGGTAATATGATCCGTCAGTTTGCCGAGGATGAGATGATCCGTCCCCATAAAATTGCCTCATTTACAATATCGGTCACAATATCGGTCAAGGATGTCGCCAACCTTTTTCGTTTTGTGGGTTATCTTCCGATCAGAAATATGCCGTATGTGGCCCGCAGATTCGGCAGAAAGGCGATGTAATTTCCGGTCTTGTCCTGCCGACGGTCCGTGTTGATGGCGGCTTCCCTGATAATCCGGAAACCCACGCGCGCGGCAAATTCGCGGAAATCGCGGATGGAAAGGACCCGGATATTGGGTGTATCATACCATTGATACGGTAACTGGGGCGTAATGGGCGCGCGCCCCCGAAGCAAAAGCTGCATCCTGACGGGCCAGTGGCCGAAATTCGGGAAACTCACGATGGATCGCTTGCCGATGCGGAGCATGTTTAAGATCAATTCCCGTGGGGAATAGACCTGCTGGAGGGTCTGGCTCAGGATCACGTAATCAAAGGTGTTATCCGCGTAATCATGGATTTCTTCGTTGATGTCCCCCTGGATAACCGAAAGCCCTTTCTCGATGCAGGCCGCCACCCGCGATTCAACGATCTCGATGCCGGTTTCCCGGGTCCGCCGGTGTTTCTTGAGATAATGCAGGAGTTCGCCGTCGCCGCACCCCAGGCCCAGAACCCGCGATCCGGGTTCGATCCACGAGGCGATAATTGCCAGATCAAAGCGGATGTTTTTGGAATCATTGGTCATACGTCGCGCTCTCAATGAATCCGGCGATCAGTCCGGAGAGACGGTCACTGGGAAGCAGGAACGCGTCATGCCCCCACTGCGCATCCACTTCGCAGAAACTGACATCCAGCCCGTTTTTTTTCATGGCGGTCACCATCTCCCTGGACTGGTAGGTCGGGTAGAGCCAGTCCGACGTAAACGAGACAATGAGAAATCGCGCCCGGGTCGAAGACAGGTCGTTAACCGCTGGTCCTACGCCGTTTTGCCGGGTCAGATCAAAATAATCCGCTGCTTTGGTGATATAAAGAAATGAATTGGCGTCGAACCGTTCAACAAATTTTGCCCCCTGGTAATGCAGGTAGCTTTCCACCTGGAAATCCGCATCAAAGGAAAAGGAAAAGTCCGTCTTGTCCTGCAGGCGGCGCCCGAATTTCTGGCGCATGGCCTCATCAGAAAGATAGGTGATATGACCGATCATCCGGGCCACGGCCAATCCCACATCCGGTTTTTTGCCGCCGTAGTAATTTCCCTTGTTCCAGTTGGGATCGGCGATGATGGCCTGTCGGGCGGTTTCGTTGAAAGCGATGGCCAGGGCCGAGTGCCGCATGGTGGCGGCAAGCGCAATGGCGGATTTTACCATGTCCGGATACTGGATGCACCACTGGAGCACCTGCATGCCGCCCATGGACCCGCCGATGACGCAAAGAAGGCGCTGGATGCCGAGATGGTCCAGAAGTTTTTTCTGGGCCCGCACCATGTCGCCCAGGGTCACCACCGGAAACCGAAGGCCGTAAGGGCTGCCGGTTTCCGGATCGATTGATGAAGGACCGGTGGAGCCCATGCAGCCGCCCAGCACGTTGGAACAGATCACAAAATAGCGATCCGTATCGATTCCCTTGCCAGGGCCCACCATGTTGTCCCACCACCCGGGTCGCTCGTCGGCTTCCGTGTAATACCCGGCCACGTGGGAATCGCCGGTCAGAGCGTGCAGCACCAGCACGGCATTGGACCGGTCGGCATTTAGTTTGCCGAAGGTTTCATACGCCAGTGTGATCGGTCCCAGGCGGTTCCCGGAATCGAGCGGCATTTCATCCGGCGGGTGGGCGAAGGTAAAGTATTTCTTTTCAACAATGCCCACGGATTTGCCGGTGCGGTCATGGGTGATGTATTCACTCATTAAACAATACCGACAACGAAATTTTTGTT
>CAYXOX010000272.1:0-2208 GCA_964466745.1 uncultured Rhodobacterales bacterium | reverse complement strand
GGCCGCGCGTCGCATTTCAACCTGGACACGGCATGGGAGGAGGCAGCCTACTATGCCATGGGCGCTGGCGTTGCGGTAGTCATGGTCGGGACCGTCGTGATCGGCATCGCCGTGTGGCGCGGCGCACGCGACGAGATCGGTCCTGGCGTGCGGACGGGGGCGGCGCTTGGGGCGATCGCCGGAACCCTCGCCACTCTCCTGACAGCCGGTGCGATGTCCAGCCTTCAGCTTACCCCGACCGGCCACTGGGTTGGCGGCGACCTGACCGACGCAAGTGGATTGCCGGTCTTCGGCTGGTCGACGACCGGTGGTGATTTGAGGGTCCCCCATTTCTTTGCGACCCACCTCGTGCAGGTGCTGCCCGTCGTCGGTTGGCTGACCGACCGGTACACGGCGTCATTTGCGCGTGGGCCTGTCTGGCTGGTCGCTTTCTCTGGCTTGATCGTCGTCTGGCTCACCTTCGAACAAGCCCTGGCAGGTGAGCCACTTCTGGCTTGGATGACTGGCCGTCAGGTGGGCTTCACAAGTCAATAGCCGGCTTCGTCGAGGGCCCGCTCGACTAGGCGGTCCGCCTCGGCATGTAGTGCGGCATACGTCGTCAATACGATCTCCCGTATCCATTTGGAGGCCGGATCGTTGGCAAGGCGCGATGACCAGAAGAAGCGCGTGCGGAACGTCGCGGGAGTGATCTGGGGCGAGACAGGGCGCAGGCCGTAGGTCTGCATGTCCCAGGCCATCATGATCCGGGGAAAGGTGCCGATCAGGTCGCTGTTGGCAAGAAGCGGACCGAGGCTCGAGAACTCCGAGATCAGCGCACCGATTTTCCTGTCGGGCGGTGTGCCGCCGGCGGGATTGTCGAGGGGGCTTCGCGCGTCGTTCGCGATCCTCACCTGGACATGCGGATAGCGTGACCAGGCCTCGGGGCCCCACTCCGCCAGCGCGGGATGGCCGTCACGAAGGAAACTGGTCCAATGGAAGGGCGCAACCTCGACCGCGTCGAGGCCGTCGGGCAGCCGCGTCTCGCCGCCCAGATGGGCGATATCGACCAGTCCCTCCGCCACCGCGTCGTAGACCTGCCGGGGGGCGGACAACCACTCGAGCTTGACGCCCGGTGCCTCGGCCCGGACCTTCCCCATAACCTCCGACAGGACCCTGCCGCTGATCGGGCAGGCCACGCGGAACACCCGGTCGCTGGTGGCCGGATCGAACGGCTCGGGCACCACGAGGACCCGCTTGATGCTGCGCAGGATCGGGCGGACGTCCTCGATCAGGGTGAGTGCGAAGGGGCTCGGCTGCATGCGCCCGCCGACCCGGACCATGAGCGGATCCCCTACCTGGTCGCGCAGCCGGGCCAGCGCATGGCTGATCGCCGAAGGCGTTTTCCCGAGCGTCTCCGCCGCCCCGGCCACGCTGCCTTCCAACATCAGCGCCTCGAACACCACGAGTAGGTTCAGGTCGATCCGTTGAAGCTGAATTTCCTTCATGACCGCTGAAAACCTTTCGTTTGTGAACGAGGTCATCATTGGCCAACCTCGTCTCACGCTTCAACGAATTCCTCAGAGCATCAGCAGAAGGACCCACGCGCATGGGACTGAAGATCATTGGCTCCGGATTTGGCCGGACCGGCACAATGTCGACGAAAATGGCCTTGGAACAGCTGGGCTTCGGCCCCTGCCATCATATGGTCGAGGTCATGGGCAATCCCGCCCAGCCGGCGCACTGGAAGGCCCGGGCGGCAGGACAGGAGATGGATTGGGCCGAGGTCTTCGACGGCTATCAGGCCCAGGTCGATTTCCCCGGCGCCTCGGTCTGGCATGAGTTGTCCATCGCCTTTCCCGAGGCGAAGGTGATCCATACCGAGCGCCCCGAAGAGGAGTGGTGGGCCAGCTATTCCGCCACGATCGGCAAGTTCTTCGAGCACCGCGAAAGCCTGCCCTTGCCTCCGCCGGTCGCCGACGTGTTCGAGACCATGGACAAGCTTCTCATCAAGGACCTGTTCGGAGGTCTCGACCGGGAGCGCTCGATCGCCGCTTACCGGCGCAACAACGAGATGGTGCGCGCGAAGATCCCGGCCGAACGGCTGCTCGTGTTCACGCCCGCGGACGGGTGGGCGCCGCTGTGCGGCTTCCTCGGCCGTCCCGTTCCCGCGTCCGAGTTCCCCCGCAGCAACGCGCGCGAGGAATTCTGGGCCTTGTTCGGAGGCGAACC
>CAYXOX010000271.1:0-2208 GCA_964466745.1 uncultured Rhodobacterales bacterium | reverse complement strand
CCGAGACATTGCCGGCATTATCCCATGTCCGCAGGTAAAAGGTGTTTTCGCCTTCTGTCAATTCATCGTGTTCGGTTTCCAAGGTATAGTAGCCCACTCCAGAAGAAATTAAATCCCCACCATCTTCATCTCCGGTATGACCGGACCCATACCAGGTCCCGGTATCCCCAATCCGGTACTGATAGCCGGCCACTTCCGAATCGTCGTCAGTCGGACCAGCAACTCCGGTTGTTGCCCAGTATACAGTAATGTTTTCTATCTGCGACTGGTAAGTCTGCGGAGCGGAAAGACCACTCGGGTTGGTTGGATTAGTTCCATCGTATTGAAAGTGAAAACTTTCAAACGGAGTTCCTTTGGCATTACCGGAATTATCAATTGCCGTGATGTTCAAGTAATAACTTCCATTGGAAGACAACCAGTTCAAACCGCGATAGCTGCTGGTTGTAAAGTCAATTTCACTTGTTCCGATAATAAATCCACCATCACAGTCGGTACTTGCCGTTGATTCCGGGCTAGTTCCTAATATCCCCTTACTTGTTCGAGGATCACCACTGCTGCTTGTTCCGAGATACAGGCAATAACCCAGTATCCCCGATCCCTCGGCGTCATCTTCACCCTCTGTCCAGCTGAAGTAGGGAATACTGTCATTGGTCCAACTGTCTTCGTCCTCATCGGCATCGGTTATTTCCGTTCCTCCGTTGGCCGTGTACATCTTGCTGTTTGATGCTTGAACCGCCGGATCAATCTGATCGGAAGCTGTAAAATAGACTCTTGCTTCAGTAAATACTGGTGTTTCTACTTCCTCCGATTCCAAAACTACTTGGTATTGAAAATATTGGTGCTCGTTAGTTACACACGCGGTAGACTCTTCTAAACTTGTATCGCTAGTACAGGTCCCACTATCACAGGAGTAATTAACGTTGCAAGTTGCTGTCCATTCATCTGCTCCAGACATGTCGGAGTTATTGCTTGTTCTTGACCGAACAGTTACCGTCCCACTGCCGGTGTAATCAAAGACAAAATCTCCCCAATCCGCCGCAAACCCGGCGTCGAAAATAACTGACTTGAGATTGCCAGACGAAGCATATTTGGCTTCCTCAGTACCAAACTCAGATGTTGGTTCGGTATCCAATAAAGTGACTGAAGTATCACTTCTCACATAAACACGGTGTATCGTAGTGTTTCCAGGACCACCGGGGTAATCGTCAATTTCCCATCTATTACCACTGCCAGCTGTTGCCCAATGATATTTTCCCCCTTGGTACATAGGAAACCTATAGCCGAAAATATGATTGGAATTCTCCTGGGTTTGACTAGCTGCTGCACTTGGTAAATTAGCGGAATGATCGCTCATCAAAGTCACATCGCTTTTTAAGTGACTGTAGCCAGCAAGAGCTGTTGACTGAATACTACTAACAACAGTTGAATTGGTCGTATAGTAGTGGATTATGCGGCTATGACCAGAGGTAGATCCATACAATCTAACAGCATTTATAGTGGAAAATCCATATTGGCTAATGTTATCTACGTGCACCAATTCCCCGTTAGTCCCCAAGCTTTGAACACCGGATATATCCAATTCCCCATTAGGCATTGACGGAAAATCTGACCCAGGAGAAACAGAAGGATTAAGACCTGCGTAATGTTCATAGTTCATAACCAAAGTCCAGCCGCTGTTTGTTTCACTGTCCATATCACAATAAACTTGCTTAACATCGGCATCATCTTCATCCGGATCAAGATAATATAAACCATTCGGCGCCGACATCATCTTTCGATAGATCTGGTTACAACTTAAAGCCGGATTACTCTCGGAACCGATAATTTGTGAACTAGTAGTGTCAACATCGGAATTGCCATAATACATGAATACTGTTGTGTCAGTTTCACCTGAAAGAGTATCCATATTTACCCAAACATCTGCTGTATCCCCGTTTTCTTTTGATTTAATCCAATAGTTAAGCCCAACTCCAGAGTTATCGCTAAACCGCAAATCATCAAAATCTAATTGCATATCAGAATCATAATCAACCTCAACCTTTACCTGATAATTACTTACTGCCTCTCCAGAATTTGTTATCGTAATTTCCTTTCTTTTCGGCCAGTTAGAATATGTTTCACTCCAATTATCACCACCATCTAACTGAATTTGCCCTTCAGTTGAAGTATCGATATTCGTAATTGACGTGTAATCAGCTCCGGTTGACC
>CAYXOX010000270.1:0-2211 GCA_964466745.1 uncultured Rhodobacterales bacterium | reverse complement strand
GCGTGATGATGGTGATGTTCTTCTTCGCCTACCTCTACACGCCGATCATCAGCTACGTCACCGCTCGCCTCGAAGGCATGGCCGGGCAGATGGTCACCATACCGTTTGTCAGGGAGGCCGCGTTCATCCTCTCGGGCTACCAGGGCGTGAAGGTCTGGTTCCTGCCCGTGCCGATAGCTGACTACGGCAGGCGGACCGTCTTCTGGAGGCAGGCGGAACTGACCGGGACGAAGTTCTGGTCGATCTGGAAGGCGGAAATCGTGCTGGTGCCGATCATCCTTCTGGCGACGGTGTTCTTCGCGAACTTTATATGGTCCCTCGCGCCGATTCCCAGCGCGGAGTACCCCTATGCCGAGATGATGTGGGAGTTGAACGCGGCCCAGCAGTCGGTCATATTCTCCGCCACGCTCGGGCGGCACAGCCCGTTCAAGGAAGCGTTCCGCCCGGACTACCTGCTCTCCGGAGTGGGGGTGGGCGCGGGGCTGTTCGCCTTCCTGAGGCTGCTGGGGTTGCCGCTGATGCTGGCCTACGGGCTCATCAGAGGGCTCAACAACATAGGACTGCCGCATATCATTTTGCCCCAGTTCCTGGGGGCGTGCCTGGGGCGGTTCTACTTCGAGCGCCGAATGGGATTGACGTGGCGTAAATATGTGCCCGTGGTGGCTGCGGGCTTCGCCTGCGGCATGGGCCTGGTGACCGTCCTGGGCGTCGGCGTGAACTTCCTGGCGAGAAGCGTGATTAAGATACCGTTCTAGAGAATCGAGACCTCAGACCTCAGGCTTCAGACTTCAGGTAACGGCCTGGAGGCGGTGCCTGAGGACTGAAGCCTGGAGCCTGTATGTCTGGCGAAAGCGTGATAATCGAGTGTCGTGACCTCTCGAAGGTCTATCGCATGGGCTCAAACGAGGTATACGCCCTGGAGGACCTCAGCCTGGACGTGCTCCAGGGAGAGTATCTCTCGGTCATGGGACCCAGCGGCTCGGGCAAGAGCACGCTGTTCAACATGATCGGCGCGCTGGACAAGCCCTCCAGCGGGACGGTGCGAATCGCCGGGGTGGACCTGACCAAGCGAACGAGCCTGGAGTTGGCCTACTTCCGCAACCATCACATCGGGTATATCTTCCAGGCGTTCAATCTGATTCCATCGCACACCGCGATAAGGAACGTCATGCTGCCGCTGCTGTTCAGCGGGTTGAGCCATGATGACGCCGAGAAACGCGCGTCGGAAGTGCTGGGCGAGGTCGGGCTCGCGGACCGTCTCCATCACAGGCCCGGTGAGCTCTCAGGCGGCCAGCAGCAGCGTGTCGCCATCGCCCGCGGTCTGGCGATGGAGCCCTCGATCATGCTCGCCGACGAGCCGACCGCCAATCTCGACCTCCACACCGGCGAGGAAATCATCAACACACTCCGAGAGCTTTGCGACGGCCACGGCGTGACGGTCATCACCGCCACGCACGACCACAAGATGCTCGACAAGTCCGACCGCATCCTCTGGATCAAGGACGGCAAGCGGGACCGCCTGGAGCGTCGAGAAGACCTGGACATCCGCGTCGGACGCGTGGAATAGCCCCGGCTGCCTGCCGCCGGGCGAGCCGGTGTGCAGGGCCGCGGTGTGGGAAGGCTAGGCCCCGGCTTAGCTCAGGCCCATCCGCTTGAGGTCCCGGTAGCTGATGGCCAGGGACTCGAAGGGGTCTCGGCCGTAGCAGTTGTCCTGCTCGACCAGGTACCACTGGACCCCTCCCTCGCGGGCCGCTTCCAGAATCGCCGGCCAGTTCAGGTTGCCCTCCCCGATCTCGGCCATGCGCTGCTCCCGGTCGGGCGTGATGGCCATGTCCTTGAGGTGCAACAGGGGCTCACGACCCGCACATTTCCGCACCCATGCCGCGGGGTCGCCCCCTCCGTGCTGGATCCAATAGGTGTCGATCTCCGCCTTGAGAATCGCGGGGTCCGCTCGCTCGTAGAGTAGAGACAGCCAGGTGCTGTCGCCGCACCGCGCCAGCTCGTGGCTGTGGTTGTGGTAGGAGAAGTCCATCCCCTCCTGCGCCAGACGCCCGGCGACGGGCTCCAGCTCATCCAGGAACCTGCGGATTCCGTCCTCGCTGCGGTATTCCTGCCCCAGGCCGCCGATCGCCGGGTGGCTGCATCCCCACAGCTTGTGCTCCTCAATGACCTCATCCAGCTCATTGAGGAAACGAGACCAGCCGGTGTGGG
>CAYXOX010000269.1:0-2291 GCA_964466745.1 uncultured Rhodobacterales bacterium | reverse complement strand
GAAACCGGCGCCCCCCGGCGACTGCGGATTCATCACATTCATCTGGAAGAAGATGTTGCCAAGCTGATCCATGAAACCGAAGGCCGCAATCCCATCAGCCTGGTGGATTTCAACCGGGCCGGCGCGCCTTTGATCGAGATCGTCACCGAGCCCGATATGCGCAGCCCCTATGAGGCCATGGAATTTATCAAATCCCTGCGGGCCCAGCTCCGCTGCACCGGCAGCTCGGAATGCAGCATGGAACAGGGCACCATGCGGGTGGATGCCAATATCTCCCTGAGGCCCTCCGGCACCCAAGAGATGAACACCAAGGTGGAAGTCAAAAACATGAACTCCATCCGCAACGTGGGCGACGCCATTGCCTATGAAATCATCCGGCAGGCCGAAAGCCTCGAACGGGGCGAACCCGTGACCCTGCATACCCGGCTGTGGGATCCCGACAAGCGGGTCACCACGGCCATGCGGGCAAAATTCGCCGGGCCCTGCGTACCCGACCCGTCGGTGCCCGTGATCCGGATCGATGACGCGTGGCTGGAAAAGATCCGGGAACGCCTGCCGGAAATGCCGGCCGGAAAAGCCGAACGCTTTATGGCCGACTATGATCTGACCGCCAATGACGCCTTTGCCTTGAGCCAGGAACGCGACGTGGCGGAATTTTTCGAAGCATCGGTAAAAGAAGGCGTGGCCCCGCGCAAGGCCGCCACCTGGCTCATCACCCACCTGATGCCGGCTCTTCGGGATCGCAGCCGGTTGCTGGCCGACACGCTATTGACCCCGGAGCGTTTTGCTGGACTGATTGCCCTGCTGGACCAGGATCGAATCAACGCCGGGGCGGCCCGGGAGGTGCTGCTGCAGATGCTGAAAAAAGACGGCGGGCCCGAAGAACTCGTCGCGGCGGGCGGATTCCAGCAGGTATCGGATGCCGCTCAACTGGAAACCCTGGTGGACCGCATCATCGCGGATCATCCGGCCGATGTCGCCGATTTTCAAAAGGGAAATCCCAAGGTCATGGGATTTTTAATGGGACTGGCCATGAAGGCGTCCCAGGGCAAGGCCAATCCAAAACGATTAAAGGAGATTCTTTCCGAGCGACTGAAAAACCTTCTATCGGATCAATAAAAATCCACGATCCTTCAGGTCCTGAAAAAACGTTTTTATTTCTCGACCTTTACGGACAGTTTCGATGCCTTGGCCTGCCGTATCAACTGCTTCAAATCCGCGTCGACTTTTTTCACTCCTTTTGTTTCGGGCGCCTTGGTGAAAACCAGTCTGGCCTTGTCATATTCAAGCATGGCTTTTACGGCATCTTCGCCCTGCCGGTCGCCGCATACCGCGTTATACAGATCCCCCTGGTAGAAATAGTAATAACCCGAATCGCCGTTTTCCGGGATTATCTTAAAAATACAGGTTTTTTTGCCGAGAATGATGAGGTTGAGAAGGTCGCTGATGGCAATACGCCCGGATTTGCCGCCCTTTTTATATACGGCACGGATGATGGTTTCAGCCAGCTTCCCGACCTGTATCGGCTTGTCAATGAAATGGATGATGTCCGGGCTGACCTGGGCCTTGAGCTCATCGTCTCCGTATGCTGACATGATGATACAGGGAATGTCCGGATACCGCTCACGGATGAATGCCAGCAGCACCAGGCCGTCCATGACCGGCATCTGGATGTCGGTGACCACCAGCGACACTAAATGTTCATCCAGCAGATTCATGGCCTCAAGACCGTCTTCGGCAAAAATGGCTTCAAATTTATCCTTGTACTTTACCAGTCCGCCCTTAAGGGCCGTGATGAGTACCCTGCTGTCATCGACAATGAGTACTTTTTTCATATTATCCTTTTTTTCTCGAATGCTTGTGACAAGAAAACCGCGTCATCAGACGGAAGCAGAGATCTCTATCCCCTGGATAAACTCATGGACGACCCTGAAAATCCGGTCGGCGCCCTCTCCGTTGACAATGCCGTGTCGGGCCTGATTGACCATCAGGTATTCCTTCTGCCGGGAGCCGAGCAGTTTGAAGATTTTCAGCGATCCATTATAATGAACAACCGGATCGGCATAGGATTGCACGATCAGGGCCGGAATGGCAATACTTGAAATTTTATCTCCGAGTTGTTCCATGAGATGATCCAGTTCCATCAGACCCGACAATGGATTCCGGACATAATTGATATGGGAATTTTCAGGTCGATTCTCCACGAACTCCTTACGTGCCGATTCCACATTCATCCGTTTCATCAGGCGATTCCAGAGATTGACCGCTGGAACGAACCGGGCCGAAAAATC
>CAYXOX010000268.1:0-2293 GCA_964466745.1 uncultured Rhodobacterales bacterium | reverse complement strand
GCGCCCCGAACACCCGCTCGAACTCGCTCGCGGAGGGCGTCTCGATCTGGATGCGAAAGCCCTGCGGCCGCTCGTACATCGCGTCGAAATTGTCCGACGCCATCATCAGCGTGTCGCCGAGACGCCGCCTCAGGTTCATGACCAGATCGTCAGGGCCGGGCATCCGCTCCTCCGGGGAGGCATCCCCGTTCAGGAAGACACCTTCGATGTTGCCGCCCAGCGTCTCGGCGTACCGAAGCCCCGGATCCGGAGCGCGGCCGTTGACGAATCGATCCGGCATCCGCTTAATGTATACAGTAGACAAATTCGACAGCATTCCTGGACAGCGAGGCGCCCGTGACCGGCGAGGTAGAGAACGAGAAGGACGAGTCTTGCGTTCTCGTGCTGGACAAGGCGGCGCAGGATTATGTCGCGGCACTCCAGCCGCACTTCCCGAAGATGCGCTTCGCGCCCTGCCAGAGCTACGCCGAACTGGACCGCACCCTGAAGGAGGGCGCGCCGCGCGTGGCGCTGGCCTTCAAGATCGGGGCCGGCGCCTTTCCGCGCCGCGCGCTGCTCGAAACCGGCGGCCTCGAGTGGGTCCATGCCGGCGGCGCCGGCATCGACCATCTGCGGCCGTGGCCGGACTCGGTGACGGTGACCAACTCCTCCGGCATCCACGGCGACATCATGGCCGAATACGTGCTCGCCGCCATCATCGCGTTCAACCACAATGGTCGGACCTACGAATTGCAGCAGGCCGCGCGGCACTGGCAGAAGCACGAGAGCCGCACCGTGGCGGGGCAAACCCTCGTCGTCGTCGGCTACGGCAGCATCGGCGGCCATGTCGCGCGGCTCGCCAACGCGGTCGGCATGTCGGTGATCGGGGTCCGCTCGCGCCCGGGGGCTGGCGAGGCGGGGCCCGCGCTGCAGGTCGTCGGCGCGGACCGGCTGGCGTGGGCGCTGGCGCAAGGGGATCACGTGGCGATCTGCCTGCCGCTGACGGACGCCACGCGCGGCCTGATCAATGCCGGGGCGCTCGGCGCGATGAAGCCCGGCGTGCACCTGATCAACGTGGCGCGCGGCGGGATCGTGGACGAGGCCGCGCTTCTGCGCCTGCTCGAAAGCGGGCACATCGCGGGCGCTACGCTCGACGTCTTCGCCACCGAGCCCCTGCCGCATGACAGCCCGTTCTGGAGCATGGAGACCGTCCGCGTCACGCCCCATTCGTCGAGCGATATCGAGGGCTGGCAGCAGCGGGTGATCGACCTCTTCCGGTCGAACCTCGAACGCTGGCGCGACAACGCCCCATTGCTCAACGTCGTGCAGTCGGAGCGCGGCTATTGAAACACGGGCCGGCGGCGCCATCGCCCACGGCCCAAGGATCGAGGAGAACGACATGAACGACGGCAAGGTTTCCTGGGGCGGCAACTTCCCCGCCGTGGTGACCCCCTTCACCGCCGATGGCCAGATCGACGAGAAGAAGTTCACCGCCAACATCGAGCTGCTGTTGTCGGAGGGCGCCCACGGCGTGGTCGTCTCCGGCTCCAACGGCGAGTCGTGGGCCCTGAAGGGGCCGGAGCGGCTCGCCCTGTTTCGGCTTGCGCGGCAGGCAGCCGGGCGCGATGCCACCGTGATCGGCGGAACCGGCAGTATCCCGACGGGCGACGTCGTGGACCTGACGCAGGCCGCCCGCGACACCGGCATCGACGGCGTGATGATCATGCCGCCCTATTATTGCGGGGCCAGCCGGCGCGAGGTGGTCGCCCATTTCCGCACGGTGTCGAGCGAGGCGGCGTTCCCGATCCTCGTCTACAATTCCCCCAAGGCGACCGGGGTGGACATCACCGCCGATTTCGCAGCGGAACTGGCCGAGATCGAGTGGGTGGTCGCCATCAAGCAGAGCACGCTCGATTTCACGGTCCTAGAACAGACCGTGGCGGCCTGCGGCGACCGCATCCACGTCTTCACCGGCCATTCGGCCAAGCGGGGAATGGCGTCGGTGCTCGCCGGGGCTGTCGGATTCGTCTCCAGCCTCGACCCGCATGTGCTGGGCCGCGAGGGCATCTCGCTGTTCGAACGGTCCGTCTCGGGCGACTACGACGCCGCGCGCCGCATCCAGATGCGCACGCTGGCGCTCGACCGGGGCGTCGGGGGGATCGGCTCCGGGCCATCGGTGATGAAGGCCGCGATGAACATGCTCGGGCGGCCCGGCGGCTTTCCCCGGCGGCCGCTGCTCGAGGCGTCCCCGGAGGAAAAGGAAAAGATCCACCGCGTGCTCGACGATTTGGGCCTGTTCAAGCAAGCCCACCAC
>CAYXOX010000267.1:0-2307 GCA_964466745.1 uncultured Rhodobacterales bacterium | reverse complement strand
GGGCCCTGACCACCAACATCAACGGCGCCAACCGGAACAACAACAATACCCGCATTGACGGGGCCATCAGCATCAATGTCTGGCTGCCCCACCATACCGGGTATGTTCCCCCCTCGGAAACCATCGAGGTTGTAAACGTTTCCACCAATAACTTTGACGCGGAGGCCGGGTTCGCCGGCGGAGCCGCGACCACGGTCATCACCAAGTCCGGCACCAATGAAATTCATGGTTCTGCTTTCTGGCACCATGAAAACAACTACCTCTCCGCCCGGGACTATTTCCTCTACCAGGACCTGAAATCAGGCAAGAGGAATATCGCGGGAGCCACCCTCGGCGGGCCGATCATGAAGGACAAGCTCTTCTTCTTCGGCGGATATGAGGCCACCATCGAAAGAACAGCCCAGACCGGCATCGGGACCGTCCCTTATCCCGATGAACGTATCGGTGATTTTTCGGGATCAAATCCCGCAAACCTTGCCATCTACGACCCGGCAACCGGTGATGCCGACGGAAACGGAAAAATCCAGTTCCCGAACAACATCATCCCGGCTGACCGCCTCGATTCGGCTGCCATCAAACTGCTCAGTACCGTACCTCTTCCGAATATCAACATCGGCAACGATACCCAGAATTTCCAGATCCAGGATACCCGCGTCTTCAACCGCTACAACTATGACACCAAAGGTGACTGGTACCGGAGTGAAGAGCACCGCATCTGGGGAAAATGGTCGATGATGAAAGCGGAAGTAGTCAATAATGTCATGTTCGGCTGGCCTGCCAGCGGCGGCGCCATCGGCGGCGGCGGCGGCGGGACCGGAGACACCAACGTACAGGTCTGGGGCATCGGCCACAACTGGACACTCTCCCCGACCTTCCTGATGGACGGCAACTTCGGAATCACGGACATGGACCAGGTTGTCGAGGGCGAAGACCTGGCACTCGGCAACTACGGCCTGGACACCCTCGGAATACCCGGCGTCAACAATTTCAACCAGGACCAGGCCTGCATCTTCAAGGGTAAGAACTACTGTGCCGGCGTGCCCAGGATGGACCTGGATACCTATACCGATTACGGGACCCTGGACGGCTGGATGCCTACCGACCGTAATGAAAACAGTTACACCTTTACCCATAACTTCAGCTGGTCCCGGGAGAACCACGAAATTCGCTTCGGGTATGACCTGGTCCATCACGTCATGGATCACTGGCAGCCGGAAATCGGCGGCGGGCCCCGCGGCATTTTCACGATCGGCCGCAACATGACCAGGGTTCCCGGTTCATCAACCAACCAGCAGAACTCCATGGCCGCTTTCCTGCTCGGAAACTTCACCTACTGGAGCAAGAGCCTGCAGTGGGAAGTTATGTCCCCCCGCATCTGGCAGCACGCCCTCTTTGTCAGGGACCGCTGGCAGGTCAACGACAAGCTGACTTTAACCATGGGCCTGCGCTGGGAGTATTTCCCGACACCTACCAGGGTAAACCGGGAATACGAAGTGCTTGACTGGGATACCATCAATTCCGGCGGGCCAATGATTCTCAAGCTCAACAACGATGTCAAGGCCAGCCTGAGGATGTTCGCCCCCCGCCTTGGTTTGGCCTACAGGCTCTCCGACAATGATGTCCTGAGGGCCGGGTACGGAATCACCAACGATCCCTACCCGTTCTCAAGGCCGCTCCGCGGCAGCTTCCCTCTGACCTATAACGCGTCATTGTCTTCACAGACATCGTATGTGCCGCTCGGGACCCTCACCGGAGACGGAATCCCCTTCTTCGAAGGCCCGGACCTGACCCAGAGTGAAGTACTCCTTCCCGGAATCGCCTCCATCAGGTCCATGCCTCCGGATGAAGTCCGCCGCGGATACATACAGTCATGGAATGTCATGTATGAACGCAAATTCCCCGCGGACTTCGTGGTGTCCTTCGGCTATGTCGGTACCCAGACCGTCCGTTCCCTGGCTTTCCAGGAACTGAACTGGTCCAAGCCCGGAACCGGCAATGCCGGCAAACCCTACAACCTGCCCGCCTATGATGATCGTACTGCCAGTACCATCTGGTTTGACGGAATGCTGAGCGCCAACTACCACTCCCTCCAGGTTGCCATCAACCGGCGCTTCGTCAACGGCTTCTTCGTAAAAGGGGCCTATACCTATTCCAAGGCGGTCAACCGTGCCGACGACTCAGGTGTCACCTTCAACTGGAATGACCCGGCGCTCATGGACCGCAACCGCGCCAATGCCGGATACAACCGCCCCCATATCTTCCAGTGGGCCACCCTCTACCAGCTGCCCTTCGGGCAGGACAGCGACA
>CAYXOX010000266.1:0-2310 GCA_964466745.1 uncultured Rhodobacterales bacterium | reverse complement strand
CTGCGAAAATCCACCTCGTCGCGGGCACTCAGAAACCGCTCGTGTCGGTGTTCGGAGACTCCACAACCGCTGACCAGTTCAGCGTGGCGGTCGGTGGGCGGGTGAAGTCCTACCACGCGAGCCAGGCGATTATGGGAGACTCGACGCCGCGCTGCGACCACCTGCTGCCCGGTGGCGACACTTACGTCAAGGCGCTCGTGCCGGAGATGCTGGTCGAGCGCGTCCAGATCGCCTACGTGCCAGAAGGGGAGTTGGCGCGTGTGGCAGGGGGACAACCGGAGATGGAGTATTGGCCTGAGTTCAACGCCGAGGGCCTTGAGGAAGACGGGCGCGGACGCCCGCGCAAGTGCGCCAGTCCGCTTGAGATCGCCGTCGGGCTGGAGGCGCAGGTCAGAGGCCAGGGCAGGCCGTGGCTCAAGGACGCGCTGGGCGACGACGCGCCGGGTAGCGGTCGGGCGAGTCGGATAATAGACGAGTGCGCCGAGGTATTGGCGCACATAGAGGATCGTGGAGGGAGGTTGGAGTATGCCGAATAACAGAAGTCTTCTGATCAACAGACCGGGAGCGGGTGGCACATTCGAGGCCATCACGCTCAAGAATACCATTCTTGGCATTCTGATTCCTGGCGCTATCGTCGCCGTGATGCGGTTGTTCGTCGCGCTGGCGTTCGTGGCAATGATGCTGGCGGTGGGCAAGCACGCCGGCGGGCTGCTAGGCTGTGGCGTTGCGTTCCATCTGCTGCTACGCGACGATGCAGACAGGACGCATCACGCCGAGCTGGCATTGATCGGCGTGGCGCTAACCGTCATCAGCGTCTTCGAGTACTGGCCGGTCGACCTGCTCGATTGGGCATTGATCGACGGGGCGCTATACGTCCGCTGGCTCGGTGATTGGCGTGTCGCGACGCCGACCGTCGTGGGATTAAGGCTGTTCGCCATCTTCGGACTGCCGTTCGTCGCGTGGGTACCGCACCAGATCGTGACGGCGGCTTTTGTGAGCGAGATCCGCTGGCCGAAGTTGCGCGAATCGCCTATCGCCCAGATCGACCCGGAGAGCATCGACGAAGAAGCGCGACCGTTCCGCAACCACGCGACGCCGAGGCAAGAGGCAGCGCGGGAGACGGTCGTCAACATTCCGGCTCCTAGGGTGGAGGGAGGATAATGACCAATGACCAGAGATGACATCACCGTGATGGCCGCCGCACTTCTGATAAGACGATGCGACGATTCGATTAAGGCATTGCAGGCGCTTCGTGGCGCCGCGTATCAGGCAAGCGAATTGGGGGAGTTCGACAAGCGACAGGTGGCCGACGCCATCGAGCGACTGCGGCGATGCGGACTTCTTGGCTGGCTACAAGAAGTCTTTGCCTGACCGACTGACCGAAAATAAGAGCTATATCGAAATTGCCCCAGGCGGGCGTTTTCGCGCTCGGAGAGCGTCTTTTATTTTCGGTCGGTCGCTCTAATAGTTTCTAATAGATGTGTCGGTGAAAGTTCTAATAGTTTCTAATAGTTCGTGTCACGGTAATCCCGTCTGGCGGCATTATCGTAGCGGGGAGCAGGTTATGCAACAGAACTGGAACGGCAAGAAGACGCTCAGGCGCCGGATGTATGAGCTATTCGATGGGGTGGGCCACAACGACTTCGAGACGAGCGAATTGGTAGCGCGTTTCGACTGCTCGACGACGGCGGCGCAGCGCTACCGTCGCCAGTGGTCAAAGCGTCGCTATCCTATCTCGGAGTATAGCAACGTGACGTGTGATGAGTGCGAGCACCTGAGCGAGTGCCGGCAGTTGGATGCGCTCCACCTGCCCGTCCGTTGCGAAACGGTGACGGACGATGACCGCATCTATGTTGAGAAGGTGCGCCGATGTTGAAATGTAATGCTGCAGACCGCTGTGGCTATGCCGATGATTGCCCTCACGCTATACCTCACACACCACTCGTTGTTGGTGAACGCGATTGCACTGAGCCATCGACGTGTTGGCGCTGGGCGGACAACACCAACGGCGTGGGTGAGGTCATGGCGACGTGTCGATGTGAGGAGGAATTGTTAACAAATTCTTAAAATGCTCTAATTGCTCCCAAAACGCTTGACAATGTAGCAGTATCATGGTACAATAGCACTAGATTGAGAGAGCAGGCAGATGAAACTAACACACACATTTTTAGCTAGAAGTCGAAAAGGAGAAAAAAAGATGAATATCAAATATGTTGTATTAGATTTTGATGTGCAGATCGACCCCTATCGAGCAGACACCGGCGGACGCACAGAACCGCGCGCCTACATCCGCCCGCGCGAAAACGACAT
>CAYXOX010000265.1:0-2315 GCA_964466745.1 uncultured Rhodobacterales bacterium | reverse complement strand
AGCTCTACGCGCTGCACGAGCCCGAGGTGGACTGCATCTCCAAGGGCAAGGCGCGCGTGCGTTACGAGTTCGGCACCAAGGTGTCGGTGACGACCACGCACCGCGAGGGCTTCGTCGTGGGCATGCGGTCGATGCCCGGCAACCCTTATGACGGCCACACGCTGCGCGAGGCGCTGGAACAGGTGGAGATCCTGACGGAGACGCGCCCGAAGCGCGCCTTCGTGGATCGCGGCTACCGCGGCCACGGCGTCGAGACCACGGCGGTCTACATCGCCGGGCAGAAGCGCGGGATGACCCCGGCCCTCCGGCGCGACCTGCGCCGCCGCAGCGCGATCGAGCCGGCGATCGGCCACATGAAGACGGACGGCCGCCTTGCCCGCTGCGCTCTCAAGGGCACGCAAGGCGACGCGCTCCACGCTGTCCTCTGCGGCTGCGGGCACAACATCCGCATGATCCTCGCCCACCTCAGGGCGCTTTTGTTCGAAATCCTGGCGATGCTGATGGCGATCTTCGGCACGACCAGCGCCCCCAAAGCCTCAAAATCTGGCCTCAGAGCGCCCCCGGCATGATGTTCAGGGCCGACTACGTTATCCCGCCCGGCGTCTTCCTCACCGTCGCGCGGGGTGCCCTGCATCTGTCTCAGCCGGAGGAGGGCAAGGCGGTGCGTTTTCCGTTCGATGTCCTGCTGCGGTCGCTCGCGCGGGAGGCGGGCGCGGCGGCGGGGTGTGTCGTGCTGTCCGGCACGGGCACGGACGGTAGCCAGGGCATCGCCGAGATCCAGGATGCAGGCGGGCTGGTGATCGCGCAGGATCCCGACGAAGCGGGCTATTGCGGAATGCCGGAAAGCGCCATCGCGACCGGCTTCGTGGCCAGGACCCTGCGCACGGAACAGATGGCCGCGGCGCTCGGTGAATTCGTCAGAACAGCGGCGGCCGGGGGGAGGCCGCACGACCCCGGACAGCGCGAAGACCCCGCGCGCGGCACGGATGCGCCGGGCGCGGGCGACTATGGCGCCGTGTTATCGCTGATCGGCGAACGGGCGCCGCAGGACCTGTCGCTCTACAAGCTCGGAACCCTCGAACGCCGCATCGCGCGCCGGATGGCGCTCGTCGGGCTCGAACCCGGCGAGACGGCGCGCTACATCGAGAGGCTGCGGTCCGACCCCGAAGAACGCGCCCAGCTGACGGCAGACCTGCTGATCCACGTCACCAGCTTCTTTCGCGATCCGGCCGTGTTCGAGCACCTGTCGGCCAAGGCGCTGCCCGACCTGCTGGCGGAGCTGCCGGCGGACCGGCCGCTGAGGATCTGGGTCGCCGGATGCAGCACCGGCGAAGAGGCCTACAGCCTGGCCATGGTCTGTCTCGAGGCGGTGAAGGCGGCCGGGTCCGGCGCCCGGGTGCAGATCCTCGCTTCCGATATCGATCCCGAGGCGATCGCGACGGCGCGGGCGGGCTTCTATCCCAAGGGCATCGAAGACTGCGTCTCGCCCGCGCGATTGAAGCGGTTCTTCACGGCCGAGGAGGCCGGATGGCGGGTCACCTCGGCCCTGCGGGACGTCATCGTGTTCACCGTCGCCGACCTGCTGTCGGACCCTCCGTTTTCCAAGGTCGACCTCGTCTCATGCCGCAACGTGCTGATCTACCTGAGGCCAGAGGCACAGCAGCGCGTCGTTGCGCGCTGCTGCTTCGCGCTGCGGCCGGGTGGGCTGCTGCTTCTCGGGGCCGCGGAGATGCCGGGGCAGAGCGATGATTGCTTCGCCGTCGAGGACAAGGACACGCGGCTCTGGCGCCGTGTCGGAAAGAGCCGCCCCCGCGATCTCGATTTCGCCTTCGGAAAGCGCATGGAGGCTCCCGGCCCGCCCGGCCAGCCCGCCGTCCGGCGAACCTCGCTGGCCGAGCTCTGCCGCCGGATCGTGCTGGAGACCTACGCCCCCGCCGCGATCCTGATGAATGCCCGGCTGGATTGCCTCTATCTGCTCGGCCCGACCGAGAAATACCTGACGATCACCGAGGGCCACCCCGATCCCGGTGTCGTCGGCATGTTGCCCAAGGCAGCCCGCACGAGATTTCGTGCAGCGGCGGCGGCCTGCACGCCGTCGAACCCGATCGTCAAGGTTCCCGGCTGGCATCTTGATCGGTCCACCGGCTTCGACATCGCGTTGCACGCGGTCTCGGACGGGGCGGAGCCGCTGCTGCTCGCCTGCTTCATCGAGACCGCGCTCCCGCCGCGGGCCCCTGCCACGGGATCATCGGCCGACGGACCGGCGGAGCGCACCGCGGCTCTCGAAGCCGAGCTGGAGGCCACGCGCCGGGAGC
>CAYXOX010000264.1:0-2316 GCA_964466745.1 uncultured Rhodobacterales bacterium | reverse complement strand
AGAGCATCGGCATTTTGGTGTCGAACGTGGACAACTACGGCGGGACCGTAGCGGTCGCGGGCGACCATGTGGACGTAGTGATGTTCGGACCCGTTACGGAGTTGCGCTCTTCCACGGCGCTCACGTTACCGGCGTTGTCGGTGGCCCGGACCGCGAACACCCGGGTCGTACTATCGGTGAGACCCGAGAGGGAGACGCTCCAGCTCGCTGAGCCGGTGGCGGCGGCCCAGGTTGCGGCCCCGGGATCACCAGAGTCGTAGTCGGTGCTGTATTCCACCGTCGCCACGCCACTGCCGCCAACGTCGGAGTAGGTACCGGTGATGGTGTACTCCGAGGTGCCTACGAGGTCACCTGCCGATAGGCTCATTGTTTGAAAGCTTGGAGGACTACGGTCGACGTTTACCGTCCGCTCCAGCTCCTTGGTCTTACCCACGGCGTCCTCGGCGGTCACCGTGAAGACATACTCTCCGTTACCAATGAAACCGTCATCACCGTTTCCCGCGATATTATCGGGGCCGGCATCGAGGTCGAGGGTAACGCCACTGGTCCAGTCGGCGACGGTGCCACTAAGAATAGTGACCGCAGGCCCGCCATCCTTCTTGTAGGTTACGGTGATGCCCGGGTCCCCATTCTCGTCGCTGGCGGTGCCGCTCAAGGTGATGTCGCTGTTCCGGTAAACGGGGGTTTCGGCGGTGTTCCCGCCCGTGATTTCGAGGCTTGGTGCGTCACGGTCAACCACAAAGTCCTGCCACGCCACGGTAGAGACGTTCCCCGCGTTATCTGTAGACCGGGCGTAGAAGGTGTGCGTTCCCTCCGCGAGGTTTGCTCCCGTAGGGGAAACATCGATCGTACGGTACCAGTTGGTGGTGCCGGTGACGCTCGTCCAGGTGTCGTTGGCGTCGTTACCGTCGTCGGTGTAGTCAAAAGAGTATTCCACCAGGTCGACGCCGCTTCCGGCGTCGGAGGCGTTGCCGCTGGTAACCAGCTCGTTGACAACGTAGTCTCCCACGAAGGCATCGATTGAAGGCGCCGGAGGGGCGGTCTCGTCTATAAGAACCGTCCGGCTCAGGGCGGTCTGCCGTCCGGCGTCGTCGGTGGCGGTGAGGGTGTAGACCCAGAGACCGTCGTCAGTTCCGTCCCCCGGGAGTGCCTTCGCATAGCTGTAGGGGCTCGCGGTGTCATTGAGGAGCGTACCCTGGGAGGTTCCGTCCTTGGTTGCGGTGATGGTAAAGCTACCAAGGGCGTTGGAATCGCTCACGTCTCCTGTGAGGGTGAAGTCCTCGTTGGTGATCTGCTGGATCGTGGTGCCGATTCCCGTTTCGGTCAGGACCGGGAGCTCCGTGTCGTAGCTGAAGTTTACGCTCACTTCAGTAGGCGGATTGAGGCCGTCGTCCGCACGGACGTAGAGAGTCTTCGCCCCCTGGCCGCCGGCGGTGTACTCGCTGATCAGAGAGCTCCAGTTGAGACCGGTCACCGGTATGTCGAACCAGGTGGTGTTGTCTACGGAGTACTGGAGCGTATCGACTCCCTGTCCCGCGCTGTCGGTAACGCGACCGCGAATGGTGTAATCCGTGGTCTCTACCAGGGCGCCGTTGACGGGGTCGGTGACTTCCAGCTCAACCGGGGAGGTGTCGATAACAACGTTTCGGACCAGGGTCGCCGTGGTACCAGCGCCATCGGTGGCGACAATGGCGACTTCATAGGCTCCGTCTCCCAGGGAGACCGGTAGGGTGGCGTCCCACTGATTGCCGCTGAGCACGGGCGTCAGAGTGCCGGTAGTCGTTCCATCTTTGGTGTAGTCTACCGTTACAGTGTCGATCCCGGAGCTGTCGCTCACCTCCCCGCCGAGACTGACGTCGCCGTTGCGGTAGATCGGGGCGGTGCTCGTGGCACCGGAGTCCACCTCCGTAAGGGTGGGAGGCCCGGAGTCGAGAAGGACGCCATCCACAGCGAGGGTGCTTTCCTTACCGTTGATGTCGTAGACCCGGAGGTCCAGGTCATAAGTACCGCCGGTCGCCGGAAGTGCGATGGACCACCGCTTGGAGATGGCGTCTCCGCCGGTTGAAAAGGTGACCGGCTGCCAGGATTCCGCAGCGCCGGAGGAGACGAGGCTGTACTGCGCCGTGGAGGCGTCAACGGCGTCGTCATCGTTCATGGTCCCAACGAGGGAAGTGCTGGTGTTGTAGACGTTCAGTCCGGATACGAGCGAGAGGGTGTCTATGACGATCTCCGGAATGTCTGTGGCCTGGTCAATGGTGACCGAGACTTCCTGGTAGCCTTCATTACCCGAGCCGTCCAATCCGACGATGGTAAATG
>CAYXOX010000263.1:0-2319 GCA_964466745.1 uncultured Rhodobacterales bacterium | reverse complement strand
CCTCCCGTCGCGGGCGTGCCCCGCGGCCCGGGCGCACCGCTGCCATGGCGGCCGGACCCTGCCACGCCGATGCCCGGTCCCCGCCCCGGAGGGCCGCCCGAGTGATCCGCCGGGAATGGCCCGGGCAATGCACGGGCCGCTCCCCGTGGCGCGCCGAGTTCTCCGCGCCCTTCTTCATCTTGGCGAAACACTCCGGGGGAGCCCCGGCGCCAGCCGGGGCGGGGGCGGAGCCCCTGCCTCCGCGCCGTCTCCCGCGCCGGCCGGGTCCTGCGCGCGCGCTCAGGCGTTCCGCGGGCCGAAGATCGCCGAGCCGACCCGCACATGGGTGGCGCCCTGGGCGATGGCGCGCTCGTAGTCGCCGCTCATGCCCATGGAGAGCCCCTCGAGCCCGTTGCGCGCCGCGATCTTCGCCAGCAGCGCGAAATGCAGCGAAGGCTCCTCCGCCACGGGGGGAATGCACATCAGCCCCGCCACCGGCAGGTCCATCGCACGGCACTCGGCGATGAAGCCGTCCGCCGCATCGGGCAGCACCCCGGCCTTCTGGGGTTCCTCCCCGGTGTTGACCTGGATGAAGAGCCGGGGGCACCCGCCGCGCTCCTGCGCGAGACGGGCAAGGGTCGCGGCGAGCTTCGGCCTGTCGAGCGCGTGGATGGCATGGAAAAGCTCCATCGCCTGCCGCGCCTTGTTGGTCTGCAGCGGGCCCACGAGGTGCAGCTCCAGCCCCGGGAAGCGTCCGGCCAGCTGCGGCCAGCGGCCGGCGGCTTCCTGCACGCGGTTCTCGCCGAAGCAGCGGTGGCCGGCGTCGAGCACCGCCTCGATACGGTCGGCGGGCTGCGTTTTCGACACCGCCACGAGGGTGACCGATCCCGGCGGCCGCCCGGCCGCCGCCTCGGCCGCGGCAACCCGCGATCTGACATCTTCCAGCGCCATGGCCGCAACTTGCCCCGCGCCGGCGGAAGGGGCAAGAAGCCATTGTGGCGGCGCGCTAATCGGCCCCCGCGCGGGGTGTGGCCCGGTTGCATCATTCCGGCCCCGCCACCCGGCCCGCCCGGGCCACGCGCTTGACCCTCCGGCGCCCCGCGCGCAAACACGATCACGATGCTGGGGAATCCGGCATTCTCGAGAATGCAATCACGAGGGAAAAACATGAAACGCATCCTTCTCACGTCGACCGCACTGTTCGTGCTGGCCGGCGCTGCTGCTGCCGAGGTGTCGTTCTCCGGCACGGCGACCCTGGGTTACAACACCGACGAAAACTCGGGCTTCACCGGCGACGATCACGAGGGCTTCTACTGGGACGGCAACATCGCCGTCAGCCTCAGCCAGGAGCTGGACAACGGCGTGACCGCCAGCGCCGACTTCGACTTCGACTTCTCCGACGAAGATCTCGGCCAGGCGCTCGAATCGGGTGGCGTGGTCCTGAGCCTGTCGTCCGACCTCGGCTCGCTGATCTACGGCGACACCGCCTTCGCCGCCGAGACCTACTGGGCCTCCGCCGGCGACATGGAGCAGGACTCCTTCTCCGAAGCCGACGGTGAAACCGTTCTGCGCGGCGAGCTCGTCTACGGCACCATCACCGCCGGTCTCTCCTACGTCGTTGCTAACTCCGACGGCGACCGCGTCAACACCGACCTGACGGCCGATGCCGAGGTCGACCAGCTCTCCGTCGGTATGACCGCCTCCTTCGGCGCCGTCTCCGTCGCCCTGGCCTACCAGGAAGAAAGCTCCGCTTCCGCGGGCTTCTACAGCGGGAACGGCGATTTCAACCAGGACGAGGTTCTCGGTATCTCGGCCACTGCCGCCTTCGCCGGCGCCGACATCACCGTGGCCTACGCCACGAACAGCACCGACGACGAAGACTCGATCGGCCTCAAGGTCGCGTACCCCTTCGGCCCGGTCACCGGCACCGTGTACTACGTGGAAGAGTCGAACGGCGATCCCAACGTGGGCGTGAACATTGCCTATGCGGACGGCCCGATCAGCGTCACCCTGGACTTCCAGGACGACCAGGGCACGGCCATCATGGGCCTCGAGGGCTCCTATGACCTCGGCAACGGCCTCGAGATCTTCGCGGGCTACCTGACCGAGGACAACCAGGACGACCGCTTCTACGTGGCCGGCTCCTACGACCTTGGCGGCGGCGCCTCGCTGCTCGTGTCCTACGCGGAAGACGACGGCAACGTGGACGAGGACGAGATCGGTGCGGGCGACTACCAGCGCGGCACCACCATCGAGGTCAGCCTCGAGTTCTGATCCACACGGGTCTTCTGACCCTGCTTGTGGCGAGAGCGGCCCCCCCAAGGGGCCGCTCTTTTCGTT
>CAYXOX010000262.1:0-2320 GCA_964466745.1 uncultured Rhodobacterales bacterium | reverse complement strand
CGGCTCGCTCGTTGCTCGGCAATCGCGCGGCGCAGGCTCTGGCGATTGGCCCGGAGCTGGTGTTCCACCACGGCGAAAAGCGCCGGGTCGTCGCCCGGCTTCTGTTCCAGCGGCGCTTCATCCTGCTCCGCGTCGATGCGCCGCAATCGCAGCCGCGCCAGGGCCAACTCCCGCGCGATGCGTGCCGTAGCCGCCTCGGCAAGCTCGCGGTCCATGCGCACCAGTGGCTGGCCCTCGTGCACCCGGTCACCTTCCGCCACCAGCAGTTCACGCACGATGCCGCCCTCGAACGGTTGTACGACCTTGAGGCGGGTCTGGGGGATGAGGCGCCCGCTCGCCCGCGCGATCACGTCGACGCGGCCCAGGGCCGCCCACGCGACGAGAAAGAGCAGAAGCGCCGCGGTCAAGTAGAACAGATAGCGCGGCAACGGCCGCGGCGGGGTGTGAACCAGCCGCAGCAGGCGCGGGCTGAAGGCCCGCTCCAACTCGGCCCGCTGCTTCGCCCCGCGGCCGTCGCCGTGCCCCGTCCCCGCTTTCCGTTCTCCGGCACTCACGGCGCCGTCGTTTGCGCGGCTCCGACCGACTGCGCACGATTAGCGAAAGCCGGGTCGCGCAGAACGGAGGCCACACCGGCAATGTCGCTGAGCGCCGCGCCGCCATTCAAGCCATAGTTGTAGGCAGGCGCGCCCCCCAACGCTTCGCTATCGCTACCGGCCAAGTGAACGTCGATCAGTTCGTCCACGATGCTCCATGCCGAGTGCGAACCGTCGGCAACCGCCTGGTCGTACTGGTCGACCAGGGCGGTGAAATCGAAGCGCTGTATGGCGTGGTCATTCAGCGCTTCGGCCCCATCATCGTCCGCGGCCTCTGCCACCACCTGCAGCGTCACATCGGGGTGCGAATCATCGGCATACCAGCCCTCGAACACGATCTGGTCGCTCTGGTCCCGGCTGTCGTGCCCGTTTCCGGCGTGCCCGCGCCGATGGTGGTCGTGGCCATTGCCGTTATCGTGTCCGTGATCGTCACCGGCCGAGTCGTGCTCGTCGCCGTCACCGAGCGAGACGACCAGATCGTCTCCTTCACGGCTGAGCGCAATATCGGCGTACTCGATACCACCACCCAGTGAGACGGTCAGCTCCTCGGCATCGGGCGATATCTTGATCGTATCGGCCCCGTCACCGCGGTTGTAGAGCACCACGTCGCTTCCGCAGCCCACGGCCAGGACATCGTCTCCAGAGCCGCCGGCGAGCAGATCCGCGCCACTGCATCCGACGATATAGTCATCGCCATCCGCGCCAAACAGGAGATCGTTGGCGCCACCGCCGGCGAGGCCATCGTCATCGTCACCACCAAAGAGCAGATCGTGGCCGCCCTCACCGTAGAGCGCGTCGTCTCCCGACTCGCCGTAGAGCACATCGTTGCCGGTTCCAGCGTGGACGGTGTCATCGCCACCGCCCGCCTGAACGGTGTCGTCGTTCCGACCGGTATCGATACTCTCCCCCCGGCCGGTGCCTTGATGTTCCACCGCATCGATAACGATCTCATCGAGCCCGACCGTGGTGCCGTCGGCAAGCACGAACTGCTCGATGGGGGATTGCCCGCCCTCCAGGGCAAACTCCACCCCCTCGCCGGGACGTTCATTGCCCTCGCCATCGAGCACGGTAACGCGCACGCGGGGCCCGCTGCCGTCATCGGTGATCCGCGCCGCCACCTGATCGACGTCCGCCGCATCGAGCAATACGAGGGCATCCGTGCCACTGGCGTCCGTGACGGTATCGAGACCGTCGCCAACGCTATAGCGGTAGGTATCGTCGCCAGTCCCCCCGTCCAGATTATCGTCACCGAGACCGCCCGCCAGGGTATCGTTTCCGCCGAGGCCGGACAGCTCGTTGGCCCCGGCGTTGCCGAGCAGCTCGTTGCCGTCGTCGTTGCCGCTGCCGTTGAGATCCCCGCTGCCGGTCAACACCAGGTTTTCGACGTGGGAGGCGGCAAGTGCGTAATCCACCGCCGCTTCGATGGTGTCGTTCCCCTCACCTGCATACTCCACCACCGCATCGGCAACGGTGTCGACCACATAGATGTCGTCGCCGGCGCCGCCGATCAGCGTGTCGACCCCGGCGCCGCCGTCGAGACGGTTGGCGGCCGCGTTGCCCCCAAGCGTGTTATCGCCGCTGTTGCCCGTCGCATCGATGGCGGCGTCGCCAAGAAGGTGCAACTCCTCGATATGGGCGCCGAGTACGAAGCTGGCGCTGCTGTAGACCACATCGTGGCCCTCGGCGGCCTGCTCTTCGACGGTATCGGTATACCACGTCGTCTCGGT
>CAYXOX010000261.1:0-2379 GCA_964466745.1 uncultured Rhodobacterales bacterium | reverse complement strand
CAGCGCCTCGATCCGGTTGTTGTGCAGGTGCAGCCCGTTGACGAGATGCACGATCTCTGCGCGCAGCTTCTGGTATTTCTTCTCCTCGCGCGCGGAAAACGAGGCGTCCTCGTTCAGCGTTGCGGAGATGCGCAGATCCTGCAGGTCCGAGAGGCGGGCATAGTCCTCGGCGATGCGGTCGAGCGTTTCGAGCACCCGCGGCTTTAGCGCGGCCTCCATGGCGGCGAGAGACATGTTGGCCTGCTCGTCGTCGTCTTCCTCGTCGTCCTTGGCGATCGGGTTGCCGTCGGCGTCGAGTTCGGGCTGCGCCTCGCCGCGTCCCTGGGCTCCGGTACCGGCCGCGGGCCGGGGCGCCGGGCTCGCGCCTACCACGGGGGCATCCTCGGCGTCTTCCTCCATCTGCCCGCCGAAGGTGGCCTCGAGGTCGATCACGTCGCGCAGCAGGATATCCTCGGAGAGCAGCTCGTCGCGCCAGATGGTGATGGCCTGGAAGGTCAGCGGGCTCTCGCAGAGCCCCGCGATCATCGTGTTGCGGCCGGCTTCGATCCGCTTGGCGATGGCGATCTCGCCCTCGCGTGACAGAAGCTCCACCGAGCCCATCTCGCGCAGGTACATGCGCACCGGATCGTCGGTCCGGTCGAGTTTCTCGGTCTCGCTCGTGGATACGGCCACCTCGCGCGAGGAGGAGGTTTCCACCACCGCGGTGGACTTCTCCCCGTCGTCCTCGGCCTCTTCGTCCTCGATGATGTTGATGCCCATTTCGGAGAGCATCGACATCACGTCCTCGATCTGCTCGGACGAGACCTGCTCGGGCGGCAGGACCTGGTTGAGCTGATCGTAGGTGATGTAGCCGCGCTCGCGCGCTTCGGCGATCATCTTCTTCACGGCGGCCTGGCTCATGTCGAGCATGGGCTCGTTGTCCTGGTCGTCGGGCTTGTGATCGTCGGAGCTGTCCTTGGCTGCCATGCGGGTCTCCTGGAACGGGGCGTGAAACGGGGCGGGAGGCTCGGTTCGGTGTGCGTGTCGGAACGGCCGGTCAGCCGGGACGTTCAAGGGCGGCGCCGGCATCCACGGGGGCGGGGCGCGCCGCTGCCGGGGTCCTTGCCATCCGGAGGAGTGGAGCAAGAGGGATCAGACCGGTCTCTCCCAATCAGATTGCCGCGGCGTGCTGCGGCGCCCGCCGGGCCAGCGACACCGCCACCCGGCCTCGGAGCGAATCAATAGTGCGCAGATGTGATTCGGCCATCCTCATAGCGCGCATTTCCGGCAGGTTCTCTAGGGTTTTCGGTTTCGCGGCCGCCCGCCGCGCGAAAAATCGATCTGTTGCAGAAGCGAATCAAGCTGCCGGCGCTCCTCTTTCGCGATTCGGGCGCCCGAGGGCGCGGTGTCGTACTCGGTCCGATCCTCCGTCGAACCACGGGCCGATGCCGCGAGGGCCCTCGCCGCTTCGCCGAGGCGCCAGGTGAGCCCCTCGTCCACGACGTCGTCCAGGTCCTGCGCCGCCTCGGCCAGTTCACGGGCATGGCCGCGCCGCGCCTCCAGCTTGGCGAGTTCCTCGGCCACGCACTGCCGCGCTATCGCCGCATCGCCCGGACGCCGTATCGCCGGCACGATGGCGACGTGGCGTTGGGCGAGCAGCTTTTCAAGGGCAGCCTTGCCGATCTGCGCCTCGATCCCGGCGCGCACACCGTCCGGCGGCGCATCCACGAGCCGCAGCAGCGCATCGCGAAGGCGCTCGGTCTCGGGACCGCGGCACACCATTTCTTCCAGCGGGCCCTCGAACTCGGGGAGGATCTCCGGGCAACTCGCAAGCGCCGCAAGGATCACGGCTTCGCGGAGCTGTTCCTCCGCGCTGTCGCCCGAGGCGGCGAGGAAGGACCGTTTCGTGCCGGCGGTGGCGGGCACGGGCGCCGGGAACCGCCCGCCCGGCAACGCGCCTCGACGGCCGGCGGCTCCACCGCGTGCCGGCACGGAACCCGCCCCCGTGCGCTCGGACGGCCGCCAGCTAAAAAGCCCGCGCCGCCGTTCCTGCAGCGCCTCGCCGTAGTGGCGCCTGAGCGAGGCATCGCCGATCCGGCGCAGCGCCTCACGCAGGGCCTTGTCGAGGGCGGCGCGCCGCTCCGGGCTGTCGAAACTCTTGCCCTCGGTCTCCCGGCGCCAGAGCAGCTCGACCAAGGGCAGCGCCGCTTCGAGCCGCGCCTTGACCGCTCCCGCGCCTTCGGCGCGCAAGAGATCGTCGGGGTCCATACCCTCGGGCATCAGCGCGAAGCGCAACGACTGACCGGCCTCGATCCGCGGCAACGCGAGATCCATCGTCCGCATCGCCGCACGCAGGCCGGCGGTGTCACCGTCGAGGGCGATCACCGGCTCGCGCCCCGC
>CAYXOX010000260.1:0-2382 GCA_964466745.1 uncultured Rhodobacterales bacterium | reverse complement strand
CGGGTTCGTAGACTATGACGGCCGGATCGCCCACCGTATGTTTGAACTTAGTTACATGATTATTTTTATCGGGCCGGAGGATTACCAGGGCTATAAACATAATAAGTGGGATTTGGTCGGCGTGGGACAACAGGCGTTGTCACAGGATTCGGTATTCATGTTTGCAGACAAAGAGGGTGTTGACCTCAGTGCATTTAAAAGCGATGAGAAGAGTAAAAAATTGGAATATATTCGGGGATTATATAAAGCCCCCGAATATCAGAATCAAGTCTGTAGTATTTTCAAGAGATTAGGCGAATTGATGACGCTAACCATGGCAACGATGAAAAGGGCTCTATGCGCGGATCAATTAACAACAGGGATCCTTTTTGGCCGTGTCATCGAAGGAGAGACGGGAAACATCCTTGTCAAAAACGCGATTACAAACATGAGCCAATACAGTTATTTGAAGGATATTAATCTGATGAGGGCGTCTGAAGTGCTTGGAGCGCAGATGTACGGAAAGGATTTGGAGAAAATGAATGCCCTGGCTCAAGCCATCGGAGCGGTCTTCTTGGGCAATGCGCAAAGACTCGAAGATGAATTTGAAGAAGATTCGGATCCCGTCCGCCCGCGGCCGGGCGAGCCCATGCCGACACGGGCAGAGGTAGACGAGGAAGTCGCCCGGCACAACATCGATAAATTCGAGACGGTCTTCATCGGCTCGGTGGAAGTCCAGGCGGCGCTCAAGTATCTGCGGACGATCGAAGAAGAGGCCATGGCGCAGTATCTGGAATATTTGGCGAAAAAGGGCCTGATCCGGGCCGGGCCGCTGGAAGGTTTTCTGGCCACGACCTTCGTTGATACCTGGGACAAAGAATATATTCTGCTTTCAACGAGATATGACCGATATAACAATTTAGGGCAAAGGATATTAAGTCTGATCCATGAGGCCGGGGCGAGCCGGGAGTTTGAGCGAGACCATGCTGACAACGAGGACAGGGAAAGCGGATTCGGCCGGGAAGATTCCCACGGATTTAATTTTAACATAGGTGTGATGTGCGCATTGTTAGGGAAATTTGAACAGTCGATCGGGTATTACAGCAAAGCGATTGCGTTGAAGTCCGACTTTGCGCCGGCAATATTCAACCGGGCGTATGCGTATTTTAGAACAGGGGAGATTGAGAAGTCGGCGAGGGATTACCGCCGGGCTATTGAGATAAGCAGTGATTATATGCAATACGTCCCTCCGGAGATGGTTGAGTCGGTGGAGGTGGAGATTAATCGTCAAATGAGCAGACAAGGATTTGTATCCTTCGGTGGTCAACCCATGGACAATCCGCCCACTAAACTCGACCCGTACCCGATGAACGATGATGAGGACCCGGCCAAGCCCAAGGAGGGCTTCACAACTGAGGATGTCGAGGCCGAGGTCGCACAGATCCGCCGGGCAGGACTTGAGACCTGGGGCCGGGAGGTTGCGCGCATCACTGACCCGGATCAGGTGGTTGATATTCAATGGATAAGGATGGTGCTGAATTATTACCGTCAGAACAAGCCCGGGAAACTCGCCGATAAGACCATCGTGATCCGCGCCGGGCCTGCCACCGCTTTTGACGGCGCTAATTTTGTTGAAAAAGACATTCTCCACATCCTCATTGATGAAAACATCTCCGATTTCATGAAATCCCTCGCCCTGGCGCATGAGTTGAACCAGGAAGGGCATCCTCAAAACACGCAAACGGAAGAAAATTTTAAGAAAGATCTTGTTTTAAGAATAACCCTTTGGCCGGATTGGGAAGGCAAACTCAGCGATGAAGAGAGTTATGTCCACCGTGCCGCGGTCAACGTTTTAGTCCCGATCTATCTTGAACGGGTCAAGCAGGGCCAGGCGGTTGATGTGAGTTCTTGGGAAGGCAAACTCAGCGATGGAGATGATGCTGTCCGCCGTGCCGCGGTCAATATTTTAGGCCCGATCTATCTTGAACGGGTCAAGCAGGGCCAGACGGTTGATGTGAGTTCTTTGGAAGGCAAACTCAGCGATGGTGATTGGGCTGTTCACGGTGCCGCGGTCAATGTTTTAGGCTCAATCTATCTTGAACGAATCAAGCAGGGCCAGGCGGTTGATGTGAGTTCTTTGGAAGGCAAACTCAGCGATGGAGATAGGGCTGTCCGCGATGCCGCGGTCAACGTTTTAGTCCCGATCTATCTTGAACGGGTCAAGCAGGGCCAGGCGGTTGATGTGAGTTCTTGGGAAGGCAAACTCAGCGATGGAGATGATGCTGTCCGCCGTGCCGCGGTCAATATTTTAGGCCCGATCTATCTTGAACGGGTCAAGCAGGGCCAGACGGTTGATGTGAGTTCTTTGGAAGGCAAACTCAGCGATGGAGATAGGGCTGTCCG
>CAYXOX010000259.1:0-2384 GCA_964466745.1 uncultured Rhodobacterales bacterium | reverse complement strand
TTTTTTAGGGGCAATAGATGGGGCCTAGGCATACCGTGAAGTAGGTCCACGAGGGGCGCTGCGTCGCGGCAGACAGTATTATACGCATCGGAGATAAGACCGCCTGGTCTCCCTACCTGACTCGCGAGGAGGCCTGCCAACTCGACCAAGTTCGCGGAGCGTTGCGCCGGGAAGAACTTACGGCAGCCTCCACCTACGGCCGCATCTATGAGTTGCGTCCTGTAGATCAGTCCAGCGGCGACAGACGGGAGGGTGGAACGGAGTCGGCCGGGGATGGCGAGAGTCCTATGTGAGGGTATCCAACTAATCGGAGGTCACGGTGTTTGATCGGATTACAGCTGATCCGCAAAGCCTGGGCGGCATTCCCTCTGTTCGGGGCCTGCGCATCCCCGTCTCTATGGTGGTCGGCGACTAAGAGGAATCGACGGGCTCTTTCATTTGTCCGATACGGGATGAATTGGCCTCCTGGCTCGGATACGACTATACTTGGCACATGAAGAATCTGATGGATCGGATCGAAATAAATCCAGGCGTCCGGTCGGGAAAACCTTGCATTCAAGGTAGCCGCGTCACTGTGTACGATGTCCTGGAGTATCTGGCGTCTGGGATGTCGCCGGAGGAGATTCTCCATGAGTTTCCTGAGCTTACGCGTGACGATATCCGAGCAGTCCTGCAGTTTGCCGCCGAGCGTGAGCGGCGGCTCGCCTCCAGCCGGTAATGAAGCTGCTGTTCGACCAGAACTTGCCCCGGAGCCTGGTGCACCGGTTTGAAGAGTCATTTCCCGGCTCTGCCCACGGGGCGCTGCGGTATGCGGCCTACGTCTCCGGCGATAGAAAAGCAGAGCTCCTTCGGCCTGAATGAGGTTCCTTACAGTCACGGACCGCAACATTCGATTGGGACTACTGCCTATCGAATCGTGTTTCGCCTAGGTAGACACGGGTTCTCTCGAGCCCCATCAATACTGCCCCTGGAAATGCAGTTTTTCACGTTGGGGTACATCCGAGCGGTGCTACAACACGTCGCCGAGCAAGCTTCTTCTCCTAGGAAAACCTTGAAGATTGGTACTATCTTGTGGTACCATCCCCAGAAGGAAACGGATCGCGGCGCCGTCAAATCAATGAGGAGATTCCTCCAAAACGCGAGGTTCGAACCATGATTAGTTACAAAGGTTACATCGGTGCCGTGGAGTTCGACGCGGAGGCCAAGATATTCCACGGTGAAGTAATCAATACTCGAGACGTTATTACGTTTCAGGGCAAGGCAGTTGATGAGCTCGAACAGGCATTCCGAGACTCAGTCGATGACTACGTTTCGTGGTGCGAAAGTGAAGGCGTTTCTCCGGAGAAGCCATACTCGGGTCGCTTCAATCTTCGCTTATCTCCTGAATTGCACCGTGAGCTGGCGGTGACAGCTAAACGAAGGAACCTCTCGATTAATCGGTTTGTGGAACAAGCGATTGAGGATGAGCTGCGGTTGACCCGGAGCTGAGCTTGCAGGCGCTCTTCGGTGCTCGGGAGGTGTATATCTATGGTTCCATGGCGGAAGGTGGCCCAACTTCCTCTACACCCAGAACTCGAAGGCTGTAAGCAGGATGATAAGAAGTAGATACTGGCCACCGACTAACCATAAGCCTCGGTAGAATCGTCTGTCGCTCTCGCGCCACTTGGCTTTCCATTCGTCAAGCTTCGGATCCTCAGGGTATTCGGACTTCGTGGTCCCCATTTCGTTGGTGTGTGCCTCGTTGGCTCTGACCGCTGCGAGTTGTTCGGTAACACGTTGGAGCCGCCCATCCGTTAGATCACGATGTGCCCTTAGTTCGTTCTCGATAGCCGTGAGACGCTTCTCGATCTCCGAAAGGTCCGCGCCGGAGGCGTCTCCGGGCAGTGAAACCTCCCGGGCAACACGCCGAATTAGCTGTTCGATTTCGCTTGGACTGAGTTCCATGGTTTGTTCTCCAATTACCTCATCTCCTACTCTATGTGGAAAGGGCTACCCGAACAAGCCGGGCGGATCTTGCTGCTCTCTGCGTGTTCCCTCCGCAAGGCTTGTAGGTATGCCGGCCCGACACGATCGAAGTCGAGTTCGCATAACGTGCCGATTACGCTATACTTGCAACTATGAGCCAGCAGCAAGAGCCAAGGCCCGTCCAGGAGGACCTCACCAGCGCCATAGAGTACCTCAAGTCCGTAGGATGCAAGGAGATTTTTGTTTTCGGCTCTACTGCGAGGGGAGATTACAAGGAAGACTCGGACTTGGACATTGCCGTTAGAGGTATTTCGGCGGAGAAATTCTTTGCCGTGTATGGTGAGCTCATGAGCCGTCTTTCGCGTCCCGTTGACCTGGTGGACCTGGACCTCCAAGAACGCTTCGGAAAACAACTGCTC
>CAYXOX010000258.1:808-2395 GCA_964466745.1 uncultured Rhodobacterales bacterium | reverse complement strand
CATTTCCATATGAAGTGACATCGCTAAAAGTACCATTATTGGCCAGGACAAGCCTAATTCCATCATCAGTATTGTTGCGTGATATTGAATTGAATAGGCTATTGTTGTTAGCAGTTCCAAAAACTATTCCTGCATCAACATTGCTGTATGACACGAGATTGTCCAACACTGTATTATTGGAAACAAGAATGGCAATGCCAAAATCGCCATTTCCATAAGAAGTAGTTACATTCAGAGTGTTGTTATCTGAATTAGTAATATAGATGCCGTCGTCTGTGTTATTGTTGGCAGTTGTATCTGTGAGAGTGTTGTTGGTTGACATTGCAAGAGTAATTCCATCATCAGAGTTGTTATATGAACTAGTGCCAGCCATGATGCTGTGGTTTGAATTCGATAGGAGAATGCCGTCTCCGGTATTATTGTATGACGTTGCCATAGCAAAGGCATTGTAGTTCGAGTTCTCCAGGGAAATGCCGTAATTGTTTCTGTGGACGGTGGTTGTCGTGAAGTTGTTGTTGTGTGAGTTATAGAGGTCAATTCCCTGGTTGGTATTGTTGTATGATGTAGTATCAGTAAAGTTGTTGTTGTCTGATCTTGAAATGTTTATACCGTCATCCGAATTATTGAAGACAGTGTTGGAACTCAAAACATTGTCATCAGAACCAAGAAGACGGATACCATGATCCGAATTGCTGAAGAAGGTATTTGACCTTACAATGCCGTCATTAAAATTATACAAAAAGATTCCACTGTCGGAATTGTTGTACACTGTACATGAGTCAACAATGGAATTTTCAGTATTTCTGATGTAAAGCCCGATATCATTGTTGAACACGGTGGTTGAGAAAAAGTTGTCATGTCCGAAAAGGGTATAGAAACCATGATTCCCATTATCGCTTATGGTGCCTGAATTGAAACGGGTGTAATTCGTTTCATCCCTCATCCTTACCCCATGATCGCTGTTGTTGATGCAATCTGCATCAGTGAAGTTATTGTATTCGGATGCTATGAGATAGATTCCATATTGCAGGTTAGCCTCTGAATAAAGATCAGTTATGTTATTTCTGTGTGAACGGCTCACTACCAGGCCGTCAAATCCATTTCCGTAAGTGTCGATATCTGAGAGCAGGCAATCATTTGAGAATGACAAGGCAGCTCCCCTTTCAGAATTGTTGTATGAAACACTATTTGCAAGAGTGGTATTGTCTGAGAAATGTATAAAAATCCCATCAACCGTGTTGTTGTGGGCAGTGATATCCCTCAAAATACTGTTTCCAGAATAATACATGTAAATGCCATAATCAAAATTGCTATGCATTGTGCTAAGGGTTACCAGGGCCTCAGACCAATCGGATAACAGACCGTTGGTATTATTGAACAAGGAATTGTTGTGGAGTGTAAGGCCAGTGATAGGGTCTGCTATAGTTCCATTGGCATAGATGCCTGAGCCGGAATAATTGGAAACACTGCAGTTCTGCACAGTTATGCCATTTAATCCGCTCCCGTTTATGAGTATACCGATTTCTGAATCATTCCCGATGATTGAAGAGCCGTTGCAGTTGAGGTTGACATTGGGTTCGTTGATCA
>CAYXOX010000258.1:371-798 GCA_964466745.1 uncultured Rhodobacterales bacterium | reverse complement strand
CCGCCAGTCTGGTTTCCGTGTATCTCGGATACATTGACGATGTGGTTTCCAGGCGGAAGATGCCTGCACTCATCAATATCAAGAGCGTATGCCGCCGGGGCAAAAAATACCATCAATAGCGCAAAAACGATAACAATCCTGTAGTTCATGGAATCACGGCTGGGTATAAACTGGGAAGTTTTAAAAAGTTATCTGCAATGCGGAGCCATTGCACTTGGGAGTATTGCCAATGATGTTGCAGGCTTATTATACTTTTTCCATAGTCTTTTTGACTGCCCGCACCACTCTCCTGGAATCAGGGAAGAATTTCTTCTCCACAGCAGGAAGCGGAATAATCGTATCCCAGCCGGTTACCCTTGCTACTGGTGCCTCAAGGTGATAGAGTGCCTTCTCATTGATCCTGGCAATAATCTCTGAGCCAAAGCCA
>CAYXOX010000258.1:0-361 GCA_964466745.1 uncultured Rhodobacterales bacterium | reverse complement strand
AGCCAAGAGTCTTTGTTGCCTCATGTACGACTACTGCCCTTCCAGTCTTTTTTACTGATTCAATAATGGTATTCCAGTCGCATGGGTTCAGTGTCCGAAGATCAAGCACCTCTGCATCGATATTCCCTTCAAGCTCGGAAGCAGCATCAAGCGCTATTGGGGTGTTTGACCCGTAAGTGATTATTGTTATGTCTGATCCTTGCCTTGCAACCCTGGCTTCCCTTAGAGGAATCTTGTACCTTTCTTCAGGAACATCCTCCTTGAAGGCTCGGTAGAGGCGTTTTGGCTCCAGGAAAAGTGTTGGGTCGGGTGATTCCAGGCATGATGCAAGAAGGCCCTTGGCCTCATAGGGTGAGGACGG
>CAYXOX010000257.1:0-2425 GCA_964466745.1 uncultured Rhodobacterales bacterium | reverse complement strand
TTGACGACACCCTGGCATACGTTCCTGGCGAGGAAGGCAACTTGTGGAAAAACGTTGGGAGAGGCAAATTTCTTTAGGCGTGAGGTTAGAAGACCTTGATAAGAAATTGATAAAAGATACGATAAATGAATCAATTAAGTATCGTCGGGGTAATTTTGAAAGTGATGATATTTTAAATTTCCTGGCTCATTACGGACTTTATGTGAATGGTTCTTTTACCAATGCCTGCTTAGTCCTTTTTGCTAAAAATCCGGCTAAATTCATACCACAGATCAGAGTTCGCCTGACTGAATATACCGAAAGTAAAACAGATGATAATTTATTAAGGGATGAAATCTTTGAAGACAACCTTTTTGTGGTGCGTGATAAATTGGAAAGGTATGTTAATAGTCTGGGGACTCGAAGTATATTTGATAAGAAGCAGTGGAAAAGAATTGATTTTGAGTTTCCAAAAAAAGCATTACAGGAAGGCATTATTAATGCACTGATGCATAGGGACTATAGTAGTTATTCAGGAGGGATTTCATTAAGTGTTTATCCGGATAAGATTATTATCTCCAATACCGGAAAATTGCCGGAAGGAATTAAAATTAGTGATTTAAAAAAGAACCATGATTCCCATCCAGTAAATCCTGACATTACACATATTGTGTTTTTGAGAGGGTTAATTGATAAGCTTGGAAGAGGTACAAACAATGTTGTTAAGATTTGTAAGGAAGCTGGATTAAGGGCTCCTCAATGGAAAGAAATTGCTAATGGTGTTGTACTAACATTTCATGGACCAAAAAGCTTAGCAGAAAAAAAGGGAAAATATGATGTTGTAAATGATGCTGTAAATGATGCTGTAAATGATGCTGTAAAATCATTCGTGATTGATGCTGTAAATGATGCCGTAAATGATGCTGCAAGTGATACTGTAATTCAAAGGTTAATAAATGAAGTCTTGCTATTACTTGTTGAAAAACGCAAAAACCTGAAGGAACTTATGATAATTTTCGATGTGGCTCGTGCTACAATACAGAGAGATTTGGCACTACTGAAAGCTCATAATTTTGTTGTTTTTGAAGGACCAGCCAAATCGGGATTTTACCGGCTAACTGAAGAATTTAATGAAAAAATAAAGCACATAGCTAAATGACCGACTCAGCAATCATATCAAAAATCTGGAACCTCGCCCATGTGATGCGCGATGATGGGGTAGGCTATGGAGACTACCTGGAGCAGATCACTTATCTGCTCTTCCTGAAAATGGCGGATGAACTCAATAAACCGACTTACAACAAAGGCTTAAAATTCCCCAGACTCAAAGATGTGGAAGGGAATGAGATCACGAACGGGGAAATCTGCAATTGGGAAAACCTCTCAGCCAAAAGAGGCGCCGAACTGGAATCGTTTTACACCCAGTTGCTGCGCAGTCTGAGCACCGAGAAAGGCATGCTGGGGCAGATTTTTACCAAAAGCCAGAATAAAATCCAGGATCCTTCCAAGCTGCACCGTGTCATCAAAATGATTGATCAGGAAAACTGGATCATGATGGGCGCCGATGTGAAAGGCCGGATTTACGAAGGCCTGCTGGAAAAGAACGCGGAAGATACCAAAAGCGGGGCCGGGCAATATTTTACACCCAGGTCGTTGATCAAAGCCATTGTTGCCTGTGTGCAGCCGAAGCCTAAAAAAACCATCGCGGACCCGGCCTGCGGTTCGGGAGGCTTTTTCCTGGCATCCTACGACTGGATCACAAATAATCACCCGCTGGATAAAGAAGAAAAGGAGTTTCTGAAATCCAAAACCTTTCATGGTAATGAAATTGTGGCCAGTACAAGACGTATGTGCCTGATGAACATGTACCTTCATAACATTGGGGAAATAGATGAAAATCCCAATATTTCCCCTAATGACGCCCTGGTATCGGATGATGGAGTCCGCTTTGATTATGTAATGGCCAATCCGCCTTTCGGCAAAAAAAGCAGCATCACCATCACCAACGAAAAAGGGGAAACCAAAAAAGAGGACCTGAAATATAACAGGCAGGATTTCTGGGAAACCACATCCAACAAACAGCTCAACTTTCTGCAGCACATCAAAACCATGCTGAAAGTCACTGGGCAGGCAGCCGTGGTGCTACCCGACAATGTTTTATTCGAAGGCGGGGCCGGAGAGGAAGTCCGCAAGCAACTGATGAAAACCGCCGACCTGCACACCATTCTGCGCCTGCCAACGGGCGTTTTCTATGCACATGGTGTAAAAGCCAATGTGCTGTTTTTCGACAATAAACCCGCCAGCAAAGAAGCCCAGACCAAAGAAGTTTGGTTTTACGATTACCGGACCAACGTTTACCACACCCTGAAGAAAAACCCGATGAGCCTGGAAGATTTGTCGGAGTTCATAAAACTCTACAACCCCGGCAACCGGCACAAACGCAAAG
>CAYXOX010000256.1:0-2482 GCA_964466745.1 uncultured Rhodobacterales bacterium | reverse complement strand
AAAATCCCAAAGCATTCCTTCTGGTGAAGACGCCCAGGTGGAATGTTCTGAACCTATAATGTAGTCAGTGGTATCTCGAAGTTGATAATACGTTTCAAGATTTGCCATTAAACAATCAACAAATCCTAAGATATCTAACGGATTTTTATCTGGTGATTGATGTAATGCTGTTTTTATTTCACCGATTGTTAACATATCGTTTTGACTGGTTTCATCTTGGCAAACACCAGTCCATGCGCCACCATGATTCCAGAGTAATAGCATGGTGTGATCTGATGGGAAATGAGTGGTACTCCATTCAACAAAGTTTTGTAATGTTTCTCCATCTCCCATGTTTTGTTCTCCAAGATCATTCACTGCATTTTGAATTGTTGGTTTCATTCCTTTTGTTACATAGTACAGTTTTGTTGTGGTCCAATCATCATATCTTGCATCATATCCAGGTATTCGATCAAAAAGGACAAGGATATTCATTTGATCAGTTGATCCAATCTCTGCTAGTTCTAAAAAGTCATCAATGGCATGAGATTCAAGGTTGATATCACCATCAAGATAAAGCATTACTGTCCAATTTTTATAGGTTTGAACAATGATTTTTTCCATAATCGTATCAGTATCACCAGTATCATCGGTAACTGTTAGTTTGATGGTGTAGGGACCATCATGATCATAGGTATGTGTTGGTTTCTTACCATTAGCTGTTGAGCCGTCGCCGAAATCCCATTCATAGGATACAATGGTTCCATCTTCATCAGTACTATTTGATGCATCAAACATGATTAACTGGTGTTCTTGTGGCGTGTATGGTCCTCCCAAATCTGCTTTGGGTGGAATGTTTTCTTCTAGGAGTGATATGCTATTTCCTGCAAGGAAACAATCAAGGTTTCGTTCATAATTTAAAACTGTTAGATTTGCATCGATAAACCCATATCCAATGATTGATTCTATTTCAACAGTAAGGGTATGTTTTGGAGGGATTTGATAAATAAATCCTGTGATTTCTAATGATTTTGGCGTGAGTATTTCTGCATCTTTTTTTGGATGAAGCAGGACATTCCAAGAGAGGTGTTCGGCGTAATCAATACCATTATTTTCCACAGTAAACTGAAGGTTTCCATTGTTTGTGCTAATTGATTCTATAGTGATCAATGGTTCTTGTGCTCTCACAGTGAACTGCCAGATCGGACTTGTTGAAATGACATGGTTTTCATCTTCTGCTTCAACTCTCCAGTAATAGGTTGTTCCCATGTTTAATTGGTTATTTTTTTGAATTTTATAAGGATTGAAAAAGATTTCTTCTTGGTTTTTGGATACTAGGGGTAATGGTTCTTGTGGCCAGTTCGTACCAAAATACACGTTGTATGTTACGCTGTCTCCAACATCTGGATCAGTACTTGCAGACCATTCTAATCGTGGTTGCGTATGAATTCCCATTGCTTTGTGTGGTGGTTGTGGATTCTTTGGCGAGGATGGCGGACGAGATAAGTAAAGCATGGCATAATCATTATTTGTTGCACCTGAATCATCTTTTACTTGTAACGTGATCATATACGTATCTGGTCTTGGGTACTGATATGAAGAGAGCACATATTGTGATTGGGGTTGCCATGGGGTATCCCAATTGCTATCAGTCTCAAAATCCCATCGGTATCCAATAATCTTCCCATCTTCATCCAAACTGTTTGATGCATCTAATGTAAAAGAATCGCCATAAGCGACGTAATAGGGACCATTGGCATTAGCCACGGGTTTTTTATTGACAAATGCTGTCGTTGTATCAGTTGCTGTGTATCCCTGATTATCAGTCACCGTTAAAGTTACCGTAAAGTTTCCAAAGTCGTTATACGTGTATTCAACCGTTTTATCATAGGCTTCGGTTCCATCGCCAAGATTCCAGGTGTAATTGGTTATCTCCCCATCAGGATCATAACTATTACTTGCATCAAAATAAATCGGTTCTCCAAGATTACAGGCATAAGGTCCTCCAGCATCAGCTATCGGCAGTAAGCAAATGGATGCAGTCGTGGTATCCTTATCTTTGAGGTCGTTATCATCAGTCACAGTTAACATAACATCATAGATTCCAGATTGTTCATAGCTATAAGCTATAATTTTTCCATATGCTTCTGTTCCATCTCCAAGATCCCAAGTGTAATTGGTTATCTCTCCATCAGGATCATTACTATTGCTTGCATCAAAAATTATTTCTGTTCCGAGAAGAACTTGGTAAGGACCTCCCGCATCTGCTATTGGTGGTTTGTTAATAATTGCTTTTGTCTTATCATTACCCCTTTTACCTTCATCATCTATAACTGTTAAATTAACGGTGTATTCTCCACCTTTAGTATAGGTGTATTCAACTGTTTTACCCTCGTCTGTGCTTCCATCACCGAAATCCCATTCGTATGTTTCAATGACTCCATCAGGATCATAACTGTTACTTGCATCGAAGGTAATTTTTTCATTAACATTTGCCGCGTAT
>CAYXOX010000255.1:0-2512 GCA_964466745.1 uncultured Rhodobacterales bacterium | reverse complement strand
CTCGAGGCGAGCGGGCCGCCCACTTCGGGGCCCATGCCGTTGACGATGTTGAGAACGCCCGCCGGGAGCAGGTCGGCGATCAGCTCGGCCAGCACCATGATCGCGGCCGGGGTCTGCTCGGCCGGTTTCAGCACGATGGCATTGCCGGCGGCGAGCGCGGGCGCCAGTTTCCAGGCGGCCATCAGGATCGAGAAGTTCCACGGGATGATCTGGCCGACGACGCCCAGCGGCTCGTGGAAGTGGTAGGCCACGGTATCGGCGTCGATCTCCGACATCGTGCCTTCCTGGCTGCGCAGCACGCCCGCGAAGTAGCGGAAGTGATCGATCGAGAGCGGGATATCCGCGGCCGTCGTCTCGCGGATCGGCTTGCCGTTGTCCCAGGTTTCCGCCTGGGCCAGCAGATCGAGGTTCGCCTCCATGCGGTCGGCGATGCGCAGCAGCACGTTGGATCGTTCGGCGGGCGAGGTGCGCCCCCAGGCTTCCTTGGCGGCATGGGCGGCATCGAGCGCGAGCTCCACGTCGGCGGCATCCGAGCGCGCGACCTCGCAGACCTTGGAGCCGGTGATCGGCGTCACGTTGTCGAAGTAGCGCCCGGCCACGGGGGCGACGAAGGCGCCGCCGATGAAGTTGTCGTACCGCGCCCGGAACGGCGAGGCATAGGTGCTGCGGGTTTCGGTGATGACGTTCATGTTCGTTCCTCCTGAACCGCCGGGCTCCTCCGCCCGGAATGGAGGCACCCTGAACACAGGAGAAACGCGTGGTCAGCCGGCCCCGGAGGCTCGGGGCCCGGAAGTGTCTCGCGGGCGAGACAGGCGAGACCGGCTGTCGTCCATTCCGAGCCGCTTCATGCGCCGGTAGAGCGTCGCGCGGCCGATCCCGAGTTGCCGGGCGGCCTCGCTGGCGTTGCCGCCGGCGCGGGCAAGAGCGCGCACCATCGCCGCACGCTCTGCGCGTTCGAAGCCGGTCAGCACGTCCTCGCGGCCAAGCAGATCGCTTGCCGGGCGGGGCGCCAGCGCGCCGGTCATGCCCAGCGAAAAGGCGCGCCGCGCCTCGCGGGTCGCGCCCACGACGAGATCGTCCCCGTCGATCGCCAGCAGCGCCGAGCCCTCGCCCTCGCCGGCATCGGCCACAACGATGCGAGCGCCGGCGAAGGCGGAACGGAAATTGGCCTCCTCGATCAGCCGCGCTGTCTGCGCCACCTGCGCCGCGATCAGCCGGTTGAACGCCTCGGTCTGGTCGGAGCGCGCCGAGGAGACATCGAGCGCGGCCACGAGAGCTCCGTCCTCTCCGAAGATCGGAGCGTCGATGCAGCTCATCGCGGTGTTGCGCGCATAGAAGTGCTGGTCGCGGTGGATGGTCACGCGGCGCTGCTCGACAAGGCAGGTGCCGATGCCGTTGGTGCCCTCGCGGGCCTCGCTCCAGTCGCAGCCCGGCGCAAGCCCCCACGACCGGAAGATCGCCGCGTCGGCATCGGAGACGCGCTGATCGAGCACCACGCCCTCAGCATCCGTCAGCAGCACCGCGCAGCCCGATTGCCCGACCAGGCCGAAAAGGCTGTCTAGGCGCGGAGCGGCGAGAGCGAGCAGGGTTTCGGAGAATTCGACCCGCTCGCGGAGCGCAGCGCTCTCAAGCGGCTCGGGCGCACGGCTCTCGGCGGGATCGAGCCCGTGCTTCTCGACCGAACGTCGCCAGCTTGCCGCCAGCCGCGAACGTGTCGCCGCCGTGGAGGACTGGGCGACCTCCATCACCCGACCCACATGTTCGCCCCAACGACGCAAAGCTCCTCCCCGCATCGGGTGCGCCATGGTATACGGCGGCCGGCCGCCGGGCAAACCCCGTCGCGGCGTGCGGCCGTTTCGGGACGAAGAGTCGCGCCGGGCGCCGCAAGCGGCCGGTCAGCCGGGCGTCGATGCAGGCACAAACGTGCCGAAGCCGGCCCACCCGGCGGCCATTTCGGCGCGCAGGTCTTCGGCGGCGTCGCGCGCGGCGGCGCAGACCTCTCCGAAATGCGCCGCAAGCGGGCTCGTCCGGCGCCAGATCATGCCGATGGTGCGCTCGGGCGCGGGAGCGTCGAAGCGGGCCAGCGAAACCTCCGCCGCGCGGGTTTCCACGGGCACCGCCATCTCGGGGATCAGGGTCACGCCGATCCCGGCGCCCACCATCTGCACGAGCGTTGCGAGCGAGCTGCCGTCGAGCAACTCGCGCGGCGCCGCAGACTGCATCGCGCAGAAGGAGAGCGCCTGGTCGCGGAAGCAGTGCCCTTCCTCCAGCAGCAGGAGCCGCATCTGGCGCAGCCGGTCCGCGCTCGGAACCGGCTCGCCTTGAGCGGCCGCCGGGCGGACGAACACGAACTCCTCGGAAAAGAGCGCCACCTCCTCGAAGGCCGGCGCCGAAACGGGCAACGCCACAAGCGCACAATCCAGCCGGCCCTCGCCCAGCTCCTCCAGCAGCCGGCCCGTGAGCGTTTCGCGAACGTGAATGTCGAGATCGGGATTGTCGGCCGACAAGCGGC
>CAYXOX010000254.1:0-2516 GCA_964466745.1 uncultured Rhodobacterales bacterium | reverse complement strand
GTACTTCGAGTTGGACGCCCAGCCGCCCATGATCACGCCGTAGACCTCCAGCGAGGAAATCGCGAAGACGTAGAGGATCGCCACGTTGATGTCGGCCAGCACCCAGCCTTCGTTGAACGGGATCACCGCCCAGGCCAGAAGCGCCAGCACGAAGGAGGTCAGCGGCGCCAGCAGGAATACCGTCCGGTCCGCGCCGGCGGGCACCACGATCTCCTTGAAGACGTATTTCGCGGCGTCGGCCACCGTCTGGAGAAGGCCGAAGGCGCCGACAACGTTGGGGCCGCGCCGCAACTGCACGGCGGCCCAGACCTTGCGGTCCCCGTAGACGAGGAACAGGAGCGAGATCATCACGAAACCGATCACGAGCAGGCACTGTGCCGCGATGGTCAGGGCGATGCCCGCGTTGGTGGTCAGAAATTCAGCCATCGTCTCTCACACCGTGGGTATCCCTGTCTCGACGCAGTCCGCGACGACAACCTCGGCATCCATCGTCTTCAGTCCGCGCGGCAAAGATGGCGAGATGGTGTAAACCGCATCCCCCCGGAGGATGCCACCCTCTTCGTCAAGGGTTGTGCGAACATGTCGCGCGAAGCCGTATCCCCGTATCAGCGCATACTGTGCCGCCGCGCAATCCGCGTAGGCGGAAATCTCTTCGCCCGTGGCCGGCATCCGCATCGCAACCCCGAAACCCACGAGTTCGCCATCGAGCAGGCGCGTCTGGATGCCAAGGTGCCGGGCATCCGTGCCGGCCGGCCCGGGCGACGGCGCACAGCCGGGCATGGTAAGCGCCGCCGCCACCGCCGCGGCGGCGGCGGGCAGGCGCCCGTTCACTCCGCGGCCACCTTGAGGCCCGAGCGCGCCCGCGCGCCCGCGGCCAGCTCGCCCATCAGCCGGCTGGCGCGCGCGATGGGATTGGTGAGGTAGTGCTCCTCCACCGCCTGCCCGAAGGGTTCGGGCGCGAACGCACCCCGCTCCAGCGGCACGGCATCGTTCTTCGGCACCTCGTCGATCTCGCCGAGATGCGGATGGGCGGCCACCAGCGCGGCGCGCAGCCGTGCAAGGCTGTCGTAGGGGAGCGGGGTGCCCAACTCGCCCGAGAGCGCGCGCAGGATCGCCCAGTTCTCCTTGGCCTCGCCGGGAGGAAAACCCGCGCGCATCGCCAGTTGCGGCCGGCCCTCGGTGTTCACGAACAGCCCGGGCTCCTCAGTCCAGGCGGCGGCGGGCAGGATGATGTCGGCACGATGCGCGCCAATGTCGCCGTGGCTGCCCTGGTAGATCACCGTCGGGCCCGCGGCAATCTCGCACTCGTCGGCGCCGAGGCTGTAGACGACGTCGGCCCCTTCGAGCGCCGCCTCGATCCCGCCGTCGGTGGTGGCGTCCAGGTCGAGGGCGCCCACCCGGCTCGCGGCTGTGTGCAGCACCAGGAGGCCGGAGCCGGTTTTCTCGGCCAGCTCCTGTGCCGCCGCCAGGACCGCGGCACCATCGGCCCGGCGCAGCGCCGCCTGGCCGACGATCACCAGCGAGGGCTGGTCGCGGACACCGGCGTGATCGCCCGCGAGGATCGGCTCGAGCGCCTCCGGCCCGTCGCCGAGATGAGCGTATTCGTAGGTGAGATCCACGGCCTCGCCGATCAGGCCCACGGTGGCGCCGCGGGACCACGCCCCGCGAATGCGCGAGTTGAGCACGGGGGCCTCGGCGCGCGGGTTGGTGCCGATCAGCATGATCGCCTCGGCGCCGTCGATATCCTCGATCCGCGCGGTGCCGGCATAGGCGCCGCGGTTTCCGGCGGGCAGTTGCGCGCCGTCCACCCGGCATTCGACGGCGCCGCCCGCCCCTTCGACGAGCTGTTTCAGCGCGAAGGCCGCCTCGGCGGGGGCGAGATCGCCCACAAGGCCGGCAATCTTGTGCGCGCCATTGAGCGCGGCGGCGGCCGCGCCCAGCGCCTCGGCCCAGCTGGCCGGGCGGAGCTTGCCGTTCTCGCGAACATAGGGCGTGTCGAGCCGCTGGCGGCGCAGGCCATCCCAGACATAGCGCGAGCGGTCGGCGAGCCACTCCTCGTTCACCCCGTCATGGTTGCGCGGCAGGATGCGCATGACCTCGCGGCCCTTGGTGTCCACCCGGATGTTGGAGCCCAGCGCATCCATCACGTCGATGGTCTCGGTCTTGGTCAGCTCCCAGGGGCGCGCGGTGAACGCGTAGGGTTTGGACGTGAGCGCGCCCACCGGGCAAAGGTCCACGATGTTGCCCTGCAACTCGCTGTCCAGCGTCTGGCCGAGATAGCTGGTGATCTCGGCATCCTCGCCCCGGCCGGTCTGGCCCAGCTCGGGCATGCCTGCGACCTCGGTGATGAATCGCACGCAGCGGGTGCAGGAGATGCAGCGCGTCATCTGCGTGGCCACGAGCGGGCCGAGTTCGAGATCCTCCACCGCCCGCTTGGGCTCGCGGTAGCGCGAGAAATCCACGCCATAGGCCATCGCCTGGTCCTGCAGGTCGCATTCGCCGCCCTGATCGCAGAT
>CAYXOX010000253.1:0-2519 GCA_964466745.1 uncultured Rhodobacterales bacterium | reverse complement strand
TGTCCGCGCTCATCGGCCGGCGCAGCGACGAGGAGCTCGCCGCGCTGATGGAAAACCTCGGCGGCAACTGCGTGGAGACCCTGGCGGAAACCTTCGCCGGGATCGACCACGACCGCCCCACCTGCTTTCTCGCCTACACGGTGAAAGGCTGGGGAACGCCCATCGCCGGCCACAAGGACAACCACGGCGGCCTGATGACCAAGGCGCAGATGGCCGCGTGGCAGGTGCACATGGGTGTGCCCGAGGGGCAGGAATGGGAGCCCATGGCCGGGGTGGACGATCCCGCCGCGCTGCGCGATTTCCTCTCTCGGGTGCCCTTCTTCTCGCGCGGGCCGCGCCGCTTCGCCGATGCCCCGCTGCCGGTGCCCGGGATCGCCGCGGCGGGCGACCGGGAAATCTCCACCCAGGCCGCCTTCGGCAAGATCCTCGACGATCTCGCCCGCGGCGACAGTGCGCTCGCCGCCCGCATCGTGACCACCTCGCCGGATGTGACCGGCACCACCAGCCTCGGGCCCTGGGTCAACCGCCGCAAGCTCTTCGCGCGCACCCGCCGGGCCGATACCTTCCGCGCCGAGAAGATTCCCTCGACCGCGAAATGGGAGTTCGCCCCCGAAGGCCAGCACATCGAGCTCGGCATCGCGGAGATGAACCTCTTCCTCGTGCTGGCGGCGGCCGGCCTCTCGCATTCGCTCTTCGGCAAGCGGCTGATCCCGGTTGGTACGGTCTACGATCCCTTCGTGGCCCGCGGGCTCGATGCGCTCAACTACGCCTGCTACCAGGATGCGCGGTTCCTTTTGGTGGGAACACCCTCCGGTGTGACGCTGGCACCCGAGGGGGGTGCGCACCAGTCCATCGGCTCGCCGCTGATCGGCATGAGCCAGGATGGCCTTGCCGCCTTCGAGCCGGCCTTCGCCGACGAGCTTGCCGTGATCATGGAATGGGCCTTTGACTACCTGCAGCGGGATGGCGAGGGCGACCCGGACGAACGCACCTGGCTGCGGGATGAGACCGGCGGCTCGGTATACCTGCGGCTGAGCACCAATCCCATCGAGCAGCCCGGGCGCCGGGCCGACGACGCCTTCCGCCAGGGCGCGATCGACGGCGCCTACTGGCTGCGGCGGCCCGGCCCGGGCTGCGAGGTGGTGATCGCCTACCAGGGCGTTGTCGCGCCGGAAGCGATCGCGGCGGCCGGAACGCTCGCCGAGGGGCGGCGCGACGTGGGTGTTCTTGCCGTGACCTCGGCGGACCGTCTCAACGCGGGCTGGACGGCCGCGCAACGCGCCCGTGCCCGCGGCAACGCCGCCGCCCGCGCCCATGTGGAGACGCTGCTCGCCGCGCTGCCGCCGCATTGCACGCTGGTGACGGTGATCGACGGGCACCCCGCGACGCTGGGCTGGCTGGGCGCCGTGCACGGCCACCGCACGGTGCCCCTCGGGGTCGAGCACTTCGGCCAGACGGGCACCATCGGCGATCTCTACCGCCATTTCGGGATCGATGCGGCCTCCATCGTCGCCACGGCTGAGGGCCTCACGCCGGGCCGGCGCGTGGCCGCGGCGCCCATCCCCGCTCCTTGACAAGCGCCGCCCGCGCGGCCGAGGGTTCCAGAGACGGTAAGAGGCGGTGCCGGGGCAGTATGTGTAACGATTTCTGGGCGGTGACGTCCTACTTCAACCCGGTCGGGTACCAGCGCCGCCTTGCCAATTACCGCGCGTTTCGCGCGCATCTTGGCATGCCACTGCTCACGGTCGAGCTGTCGGCCAACGGCCGGTTCGAGCTCGGGCCAGGCGACGCCGACATCCTGATCCAGCTGACCGGGGAAACCCGGCTCTGGCAGAAGGAACGGCTCATCAACATCGGCATCCGGCGCCTGCCGGCCCACGTCCGCCACGTGGCCTGGATCGACTGCGACGTGGTGTTCGAGAACCGGAACTGGAGGGGCGAAGCCGCCGCCAAGCTGGAGGCGCGCGGGGGGCTCGTGCAGCTCTTCGCCGAGGCCCATCACCTGCCGTCCGATGCCGCGCTCGAGCCGGTTTCGACGGTTTTCGAGCGCCATGACATGGTGGATGTCGAGGTCGGCATGGCGCGGCAGAGCCGGACACCGGGTTACACGTTCCGCATGGCGGAGCTGCGCACCCCTCACGACCGCGCAGAGGGGCGCGGCGTCACCCGGCCCACCGCGTCGGGGCTGGGATGGGCCGCGCGGCGGGATCAACTGGCGCCGGGGCTGCTTGATACGCAGGTCGCCGGTTCGGCCGACATGATCATCGTGCTCGCCGGGATGGGTTTTCTGGAAGCCTACCTTCCGCACCGTCCCTTCACGGCAGCGGCCCTTGCCGCGATCCGTGCCTGGTGCGGCCACGCGCGCGCGAGCGGGCTTTTGTCGGGGATCGATCACTGTGAGGGCCGCCTCGCCCATCTCTGGCACGGCGATCTCGGCGACAGGCGCTACCTCGAGCGGCACATGATCCTCGCCGACCACAGGTTCGACCCGGCACGCGATCTCAGGCGCGCCGCCAACG
>CAYXOX010000252.1:0-2554 GCA_964466745.1 uncultured Rhodobacterales bacterium | reverse complement strand
CGCGCCGGCCTCGGCGGCCTCGATGGCTCGCCTGTAGTGGAAATGGATGTCCGCGACGATCGGAACCGGGCTTTCGGCAACGATCTCGCGCAGGGCGCGGGTGCTGGCCTCGTCGGGGGTCGAGATGCGCACGATATCGGCCCCGGCCTCGGCGCATGCCTGCACCTGGGCGATGGTGGCGGCGATGTCGGTGGTGACCGTGTTCGTCATGGTCTGCACGGCGATGGGCGCATCGCCCCCGACAGGCACCGGCCCCACGTGGATCTGCCGGCACTTGCGGCGGTAGATGTTGCGCCACGGGCGGATATGGTTGAGCGACATCGGCGGGACCCCGAGCAGGAACATGGGCATTCGCGCGCGAGGGTAGCGCGGCGGGCGCCCGGCGACAACGCCGCGCGGGGCGGGTCTGCCGAAGTGACGCGGTGCAGCGGCCGCGAGGCGCGAGTTTCGGGGATGCGGGCGCCCCGCCCGCCGGCGGCGGATCGTCCCGCGCCCTGCGGCCTGACCGGGCGCCGCCGGGCGGGCGGCGACCTCGGGCCAGCGGCGCGCGGGGCCCCACGGCCCTTCCCGCCCGGGGCGGGGCGGGGCGGGGCGCGCGAACGCGCCCGGCACATTCCGACGCCGAAGCCCGAACCCTGCTACCTGTGCCCCGGCCGCGTGCGGTGCCCCGGCCGCGTGACGTGGCGAGGAAGTGGCGCTCTGCGCGGCCCTAGCGGTCCGGCGCGTCCGCCGCCGTCTCTCCGGTGAGCGCCGGATCGGCCTCGGCCACGGCCACCGCGCGCGCCAGATCGGGATCTTCCTCGATATCGGCCAGCGCGAAGCGGCCGGTGAGCGCTTCCGCCGCCAGCGCGATCCCGGAGGTGACCGCGCCGCGTTCACCCGCCGGCCCGTAGGTTTCGCCGTTGACGGCGAAGTAGACGGCGCCGCTCTCACCGACGCGCAGGGTGGGCGGCTCCTCGGTGAGCGGCGGGCGGTAGCGTTCGCCGGCATCGAGGATCTTCTCGAAGAGGATCGTTCCGTCCGCGCCGGTCACGCGAACCCAGGCCGGGCGGACCGCGATCAGCTCCACCGCCGGGGCGGGCGCCTCGACGACCTGCACCGGGCTGGGCACGGGCGGGCCGAACGGCTCCTCGGGGGCCTCCACCCCCGGGGCCGAGGCGAAGCCGGGGCGCGCGGAGGGCGGCTGAACGCCCGGCAGCGGCCGCGCCGGGGCGAAGGCGCCAACCCGCTCCGGGTCGAGCGCCGAGATCGGCCCGTCGCGGGCGGTGAGCACGGGCACGTCGAGCGCCTGCGGTCGGTAGAGCCTGTCGAGCCGGTCGGACATCGGCGCCTCGAGCCCCGCGCTCTCGATTCCGGCGGCGCCAGCCTCGGCCGCGCCGGGCCCCGCAGTGCGCCCGCCCGAGGCCGTTGCCAGCGGATCGAGATCGACGAAGGCCGCCGGCGCCTGCTCCACCGGTGCTAGCTCCACGCGCTGGACCTCCTGCAGGACGAACCAGCCGCCGTAGCCCAGCCCCGCGATCAGCGCCACGAGCACCAGCGAGGAGCCGACGGCGCCGGGCTCGATGCGCGAGAGCACCGCCTCGCGGGCGGGCACGAAGGGGGTTGCCGGCTGGGCGAGGGGATCCTTCATGCGGGCCTGGGCGGGGTACTCGGGGCCGGTACTGCGCGTGGAGGCCGCGGCCGACATGCCGTGCGCCGGGGTGAAGCCGGCCTCGGCGCAGAAGGTCTTGAAGGCCCATTCGGGATCGAGGCCGAGATAGCGCGCGTAGGAGCGCACATAGCCTGCGATGAAGCCGGGCGTGTCGAACGCGGCCGGATCGGCGTTTTCGATCGCGGCCACGTAGGCGGCCTTGATCTTCAGCTCGCGCTGCACGTCGAGCAGGGATTTGCCCATGGTGGCGCGTTCGCCGCGCATCACGTCGCCGAGGCGCAGTTCGAAATCGTCGAACCCGCGCGGCGCGCGTTCGGCGTCGTCCGCGCCGCCCGAAGTGCCGCGATTTGAGCCGCGCCCGATCATCGGCTGGTCCCGTGTGCCCTACATGTCCCCCGAAGAAGCGATGCCAGAATCGAGCACCACCCCCGTGAAGTCAATTAACACAGGGCTGTGGACGATGCACCCGCAGAAGGGGTCAGGCCGAAAGCTCGGCGCGATTCAGCGCGCAGTGCGACCAGAGGCTGTCGAGCGCGTTCACCAGCGCGTCGAGCTCCTTCGGGCCGTGCACCGGCGAGGGCGTGAAGCGCAGCCGTTCGGTGCCGCGGGGCACGGTGGGGAAGTTGATCGGCTGCACGTAGATGCCGAACTGCTCCAGCAGCATGTCCGAGAGCTGCTTGGTGTGCACCGGATCGCCCACGATCACCGGAACGATGTGGCTGCCGTGATCGATGAACGGCAGGCCCATGGCCTTGAGCCGGGTCTTGAGGATGCGGGCCCGGGTCTGGTGCAGGTCGCGGCGCGCCTGGTCGTGCTTGAGATGCGCCACCGAGGCCGCGGCGCCCGCGGCCACCGCGGGCGGCAGCGAGGTGGTGAAGATGAAGCCCGGCGCGTAGGAGCGGA
>CAYXOX010000251.1:0-2558 GCA_964466745.1 uncultured Rhodobacterales bacterium | reverse complement strand
ATTCGCGGCGCGGCCCGGCATCCTCCCGCGCTGGAGGGCAGCTTTCCCGAGGCGGCGCAGTTTGCGCTTTCGCGCGAGATTGCGGGCGCCTTCGGCTACGATTTCAACCGCGGTCGGATCGACAAGGCCGTCCACCCCTTCTCGTCGGGCTCGGGCGCGGATGTGCGCATCACCACCCGCACCTCGCCGGACGATCCGTTCAACTGCCTCTACTCGACCATCCACGAGGTGGGCCACGCGGCCTACGAGCAGGCGGTGGCGCCCGCCTTCGCGCTCAGCCCCCTCGGCAGGGGCGTGTCCATGGGCGTTCACGAGAGCCAGAGCCGCATCTACGAGAACCAGCTTGGCCGGTCGCGTGCCTTCACCGGATGGCTGCACGGGCGGATGACGGCGGCGTTCGGGCATTTCTTCCCGGAAGATCCGGAGGCCTTCTTCGCCACCGTCAACCGGGTGACGGACGGCTACATCCGCACCGAATCCGACGAGGTGCAATACAACCTGCACATCCTGCTGCGCTTCGACCTCGAGCGCGCGCTGCTTTCGGGGGATCTGGCCACGGCCGATCTCGAGGCCGCGTGGAACGATCGCTTCAGGGCGGATTTCAACGTCGAGGTCAGGCGCCCGTCGGATGGCTGCCTGCAGGACGTGCACTGGTCCGTGGGCTTCTTCGGCTACTTTCCCACCTACAGCCTGGGCAACGTCTATGCCGGCTGCCTCGCGGCGGCGCTGCGCCGCGACGTGCCCGATCTCGACACGGCGCTGGCCGAGGGCGACACCTCCGCCGCAACGGACTGGCTCCGCGAGCGGCTGCAGCGCCACGGGGGGCTGCGCCCGCCGCGCGAGACAATCGAGCATGCCTGCGGCTTCGCGCCGTCGGAAGGGCCGCTGCTGGAGTATCTCGAAGCGAAATTCGGGCAGATCTACGGGATCTGACGGGGCGGGCCCGGCGGGCACCCCGCCAGCCGCGCGGGCGCGGCCGGCGGGATGCGCAAGCCGTCAGGCCAGCGCGGCACCGCCGGAGCGGCGGGCATCCACCGCGTAGCGGCCCGGTCCGGCGATCGCCAGCGCCACGAAGCCGCCCGCGATCGCGAGGTTCTTGAGGAACTGCGTCATCTGCATCTGGTCGGCCGGCACGAAGTGATAGAGCGCCGCGGAGATCACGCAGAAGGCCGCGAGGGCAAGCGCCACGGGCCGCGTCAGCGCCCCGGCGATGATGGCGAGCCCGCCGAGGATCTCGAACAGGACGACGGGCCAGGCAAGGAACGCGGGCACGCCGCCCGAGGCCATGTAGCCGGCGAAGCCCGAGACGTCGCCGAGCTTGCCGAGCCCGGCCATCACGAAGAGCGCGCCCAGAAGCACGCGGCCGAGCAGAAGCGGAAGATCGTTGGAAGTGGCCATGAAGGTGTATCCATCAGGTTGAGTGAACGATGCCGGATGGATCGCACCGTGCTCTCATTCGGTAAATTGACGGAAACAACACAGCCTCTGCGCGCCGCTGCACAGATCGGCCGGGATACGCGGGGCATTTCGGCAGTAGCGGAGGCCGTCAGCCCTCGGGCGTCTCCGGGGAGGCGTCGTCCCCGGCGGCGGCCTCGCCTTCGGCCTCGCCCTGATCGGCGATCCAGGCGACGCTCACCACCTCTTCACCGGGCCGGGTGTTGAACACCTTCACGCCGCCCGCGCTGCGGGAGCGGAAGGAGATGCCCTCGACGGGTACGCGGATCGCCTGCCCTGTGGAGGTCACGAGCATGATCTGGTCGTCGCCGTCGACCGGGAAGCAGGCCACCAGCGGCCCGCCACGCATGGCACGATCCATCGCCGAGACGCCGATGCCGCCGCGGCCCCGGACGGGATAGTCGTGCGAGGACGAGATCTTGCCCGCCCCCGACGCCGTGATGGTCAGGATGAGGTCTTCGGCTGCCGACATCTCCACGTAGCGCGACTGGGGGAAGTCCTCCGCCGCGGCGGCGGCCTCGTCGTCCTCGTCGGCCTCGGGCTCGTCCACCAGCCCGGCCATGGCACGGCGCATCTTGAGATAGGCCGCGCGTTCCTGCGGGCTGGCCTCGAAATGGCGGATCACCGCCATGGAGACGACCCGGTCGCCCTCGGCCAGCCGGATGCCCCGCACCCCCGTGGAATCGCGGCCCTTGAAGACGCGCACGTCGGTGGTGGGAAAGCGGATCGCCCGCCCGAGCGCGGTGACGAGCATCACGTCATCTTCCTCGGAGGAAATGCGCGCGTTCACGAGGCTCACCCCCTCGGGGAGCTTCATGGCGATCTTGCCGTTGCGCATGACGTTGGTGAAATCGCTCAGCGCGTTGCGGCGCACGTCTCCGGCGGAGGTGGCGAAGAAGATCTGCAGCTGGTCCCACTCCGCCTCGTCGCGGTCCACCGGCATGATGGCGGCGATCGAGGTGCCCTGCGCGATCGGCAGGATGTTCACCACCGCCTTGCCGCGTGCCGTGCGGCCGCCAAGCGGCAGGCGCCATGTCTTGAGCTTGTAGACCATCCCGTCGGTGGTGAAGAACAGAAGCTGGGTATGGGTGTTGGCGACAAAG
>CAYXOX010000250.1:0-2562 GCA_964466745.1 uncultured Rhodobacterales bacterium | reverse complement strand
CAATATGCCCTTGCTTTATCAGTTCACGCAACCAAGCTGCGGCCTGTGCATCCCACTCGTTGTAGTACGCAGTCACGCCTCAACCCTCCAGACGTGGTCAACCTCAATTGCTCGGCTCATCTTTCCCTTCCAATTGATTTTTGACCCATGCAAAAACTTTTGGGTTGCTGACAAACATATCAACCAGCCCGCTTGATAAAACGCTCACGGCTTTTTCTTCGTCTTGAGTATCATCCAGCGCAAAGTATTCCCAAATTGCGTGAAGGCACTCATGGATGAAAATGTCAGCCACGGTCTTGGGATTGGTGTCAGTGCAAATGTAAATGATCTTTTCGTTCTTGTCGCACTGGCCCCAAGTGTCGCTCAGTTCAACTTCGGTCGAAGTCCACTCCACAATCTTGTAATCGTGATAACCGATTTTGACGCTTTTTGGAATCTTCATCGCTTTCTCCCGAATAAGTGCCGCGCTTCAGTTGCCGCTTAACTTGGCGGCGGCTCACCAATCAAGTTATTGACCTGACTCAATAATTCTAACTCAGTTCCGTAGCAAGTTTCAAATGGGCGCTTACCGTCAGCCAGACTCGGGCCGCGATAGATTTCATGCGGGTCTGTAATCACCCCTCGGTGGTGATAAGGGCAAAGCGGTATTGTGTAATCGTGGCCCATCCTTCGCCCACAGTCAGTGATGTGGTGAATGTCAGGCGCTCGATACCCGCCTTCTTTCAGACAGCAAATGCATCCCAATTCCTGAAGCTTTTGGAATCGCTGTTTTTGCGCTTTTGTCGGCGCTTTCGTTTTACCAACCATGCAAATCCTTTGGCATTTCGATCTGAGCGCCGTATTCTGAAGCGCGCCTGATTATCCAATCGACAAACTGACTGAATTCAACTTTGTCCAGCGTGGCCTTTCGACCTTCGGCGTTTGTGGTGGTTGTGCGGTTTGGGCGCTGAATTGATTTGCCCATGATCTGTTTTTCGTGCCAACCGAAATACTCACCGCAAAAGTATTCATGCAATTCTTCTTTTTCCCGCTCGCCACTCAAGCCCATAAATTCCATCAGCTGGGGATAAATCACGCCAAAAAGCGTTCGATTTTGCGCCCCGCTTCGGCTGTTTTTGTGCGGCTTGATTTCAATTGCCCACTCTTTGTCAGCTGGCAGGTCTTGAATTGTCTGCACCGCGTTTGCTTTTATGTCTGGCAAATCCCGCCTTAAAATGAATCTCATTTTTACCTCCAAACTTTTCTTTTGCCCATAGTTACCGCTTTTCCCCATGATCCTAGCGGATAGCCCTTGGCTTGGGTACTCAGTCATCCCCATCTGTCTTTCGACAGACCAACCATTTCAGGTTGGCGACCTCTGAAACCGAAGTTTCATATCATGGACCATGTTGTCAGCGGCCGACAGCGCATGGATTTAGTTCAATACCTTTTCTGACAGGCGGGCAGTATCAAACCCCGCAAACTTTAGGCGTGTCGGGCCTTCATCCTTTCTTCAATTTCGCTTTGAAGCTTTCTGCGGTATTGCCAGTAGGTCATATCACGCGGGTTTGAAAACCCATGCTCTTTTGCAAATGCCCAAAGCGCCTCATCTTCGCTTGGAAGCTTGGCCCATTCAGGCTTTTCGTTGCTGACTGGCAAATCCCAATCTTCTTCAAAATGATGATCTGGGCCAAAAAAAGTAGCCGCCATCATCACAAATTCCGTTTGAACCTTCGCGGTCGCTTCGCAGTATTTCGCATAACGCAAAACGCCTTCATAAATCTCAGTCGCGCTACACCCCCTCCGCAATGCGAATTCGTAGGCTCGATGCGCTTTGCGCTTCGAATTGCCACCCGCCCGCTTCGGGTATGCCTCCCAGATTTGCTCAAAAAATTCTGGGTAGTCGTTTCGCTGTCTTTCAAATATCGCTTGTTGAATCATTGCTTTTCTCCCATTCCGTGAGCAACTCTAAACCATCCCGCGCTATTTGTAAAGGGGGCTAAATACTGTATAAAATTACAGGCAAAAAATTTAAAAAACCCCTTTACAATCGATTTTTTTTGATTTAAGATGGTTTTGTGGCTTGGGAGAGCCACCCAAAAAAACAACAGGAGAAAGCAAAGTGATTAAACTAGAATTAACATCGACCGAGGCCATGAATGTGGCGATTGCATTGGCCATGACAAAATACGACCTAGACGATGAACAGCTAAAAGATGAGTTTGAGGAACTGCTAAAACGGATACAGAAGCTTAGAACAGTTGCCCCTCAACCCAAGAGGACTGCAACCATGACAGACAAAGAGTACCTACCTACTGATGAAGCCCTCGACTACACGGGGCGCTCACGCTCAACCCTCTACCGAAACTTGAAGCCAGCAAGGGGAGGCTTCGGCTGTATTCCCTCGCTATGGGATAAAAGAGACCTTGATCTCTTGATTGCCCGCTATTCGGTTGAGGGGGTGGGTGATGAGAGATGATGCCACCCAGAGGCTTTTAGAACGAAAACAACGGGAGAAAGCAAAATGAAACATGAACTTCAAAGACAACACAGACGAATCGAAACGAAGTACTGCGACATTGA
>CAYXOX010000249.1:0-2565 GCA_964466745.1 uncultured Rhodobacterales bacterium | reverse complement strand
GCGGCACCTTGCGGCCCTCGGCCGCGGGGATGCGGACCACCTCGCCGTCGATCCAGCCGAGCCCGGGCGTATCGCGGTACTCGTGCCCGAGGCGCGCCATCAGCTGCATCCCGACGCAGATCCCGAGGAACGGGCGTCCGCGACGTTCGACGGCCTCGGTGATCGCCTCGAGCAGCCCGGTGCGGCCCTCAAGCGCCTCCCGGCACGCCGGGAAGGCCCCGTCGCCGGGCAGCACGATCCGGTCGGCGCGCAGCACCGTTTCGGGGTCTGCCGTGACCACGATCTCGCCGGCCCCCGTCTCCCGCGCCATCCGCTGGAAAGCCTTCTCGGCAGAGTGCAGGTTGCCGCTCTCGTAGTCGACGAGAGCCGTCAGCCCGCTCACAGGGTGCCTTTCGTCGAGGGAACGGTGCCGGCGCGCCGCGGGTCGGGCTCCACCGCCGCCCGCAGGGCCTGGGCGACCGCCTTGAAGCTGGCCTCGGCGATGTGGTGCGCGTTGATCCCGGCCAGCTGATCGATGTGCAGGGTGATGCCGCCATGGGTCGAAAAGGCCTGGAAGAACTCGCGCACGAGCTCGGTGTCGAAGCTGCCGATCTTCGGTGACGGCATGTCGAGCGCGCAGCGCAGGAAGGGGCGGCCGGAAAGATCGAGCGCCGCGCGCACCAGAGCGTCGTCCATCGGCAGAAGGCACGCGCCGTAGCGCCGGATTCCGGCCTTGTCGCCGAGCGCCCGTGCCAGGGCCTGGCCGAGCGCGATGCCCACGTCTTCCACCGTGTGGTGGTCGTCGATGTGAAGGTCGCCGGTGGCGCGCACGGTGATGTCGATGAGCGCGTGCCGAGCGAGCTGATCGAGCATGTGATCGAAGAATCCGACCCCCGTGGAACACGCGGAGGTTCCGGTCCCGTCGAGCGCGACGGTGACCTCGATGTCGGTCTCCGTCGTTTTCCGTGCGATGCTGGCCTGGCGCATGTTCGTGTCCTCGCGGTGCGGCCGGGTGCCGCCCGCTCCCTATAGGCTCCGCGGCAGTCGGAGAAAAGGGTGCCCCCGGCGTGCCGTTCCGCGATGACAGGCAGGCTGCAGGATGAGGTGCAGTGCAAGCCAGGGAGCGCCGGGCGGCCGCAGGCACCATCGGTATCGGCGCGGGGCCGAAGCCGCTGTTCGGGACCGGTGCACGGAAGTGACAGTCGCGTCAGGCTGACGCGGGTGCGTCAAGTGCATTGGACAGATGCAGGCTTGGGTTGTACGGTTTCGCTCAGGGCATGCCATGGGTTGTGAAGGCGGCGATCGCGGATCGTCGCCGGCAAGGCAGGGGTGCCCCCGAAGACACGGACCGGATGACGACCGCCGCCACCGCAGGACCGCCCCACTGGCCGAGGCATCGCCCCCGCCAGTGCGGTAGCCGTGGGGCAGGCGGGCATCACCTTGCAAGACCCGGCGGGAGGTCTTGCGGCACCGCCTGAGAGCATTGCTGCTTGCCGCGCGCTTCGGGCTGCCACGGCGGCGCGGGCATTACCCCTCGCGCGCCGCGCTCGCCGATCTCGCGGCCCGCTGGGCGCCGACTCCGGCGCCTGGGCTTGCCCTGCTGCGGCTGGGCGGCGCCGCGGACGGCGGATACCTGGTGCCGGACGATCTGGCGGGGCTGCGCGCCTGCTTCTCGCCCGGCGTGGCGGGCTCGTCGCGGTTCGAGGCGGCGCTCGCGGCGCGCGGGGTGCCCTCGCATCTCATGGATCCCTCGGTGGACGGAGCGGCGGGCGGCTTCGTGCCGGCAAGCTTCACCCGGGCTGCGCTCGCGGCTTCCAGCGGGGAGGGCCGGCTCAGCCTCGAGGACTGGGTCGCCGCCGCCGAGCCGGACGGGACGGGCGACCTGCTTCTGCAGATGGATATCGAGGGGGCGGAATATGCCAGCCTGATCGCCGCGCCCCGGGCCCTGCTGGCCCGGTTCCGGGTGATCGTGATCGAACTGCACGGGTTGCACCTGCTGGGCGAGCCGGCCTTCTTCACGATGTTCGAAGCGTTCAGCCAGAAGCTGCTGCTGGACCACGGCGTGGTGCACCTGCATCCCAACAACGACGTGCCGCGCGTGCGGATCGGTGGTGTGGCCGTTCACCCTGTGCTGGAGGTCACGCTGCTGCGCCGCGGACGGCCGGGGCTCGGAGAGGCGCCCATGCGCAGGCGGCGGCACCCTCTCGACGCGCCGAACCTCGCGAACCGGCCCGATGTGCCGCTGGCGGCGGAGTGGGGCGGGCGCCCGGCATGATCCGCAGCGCCACGTTGCGTGGGATGGACGGGCGCAGCCTGCGGCTGGGCGGCAACGTGGCCGCCGGCGCCAGCGCCCGGCTGGCGGCGCTCGTGTCGCTCGTTCTGGCGACGCCGCTCGTCCTGGCCAGCCTCGGGCTCGAACAGTTCGGGCTGTGGGCCGTCGCCGGGACGCTGACGCTGGGATACTCGCTCTTCGACCTCGGCCTCGGGCTTGCCGTCGTCGGCCGCGTCGCGGAGGCCCATGGCAGAGGGGACACGCCCGCCGCGGCCCGCGCCGCCGCGACGTCCCTGCCCGGGTTGACGCTCGCC
>CAYXOX010000248.1:0-2572 GCA_964466745.1 uncultured Rhodobacterales bacterium | reverse complement strand
GCAGGTAGATCATGCCCCAGGCCACGAGCGCGAGGCCCAGCGGCGTGACCTCGAAGATGGTGAACGCCTCGAGCCCCCGGGAGCGGGCCACGCCGTCCACGAGCAGGTTCGTCGAGGTGCCGATGAGCGTGAGCGTGCCGCCGAGGATCGCCGCGTAGGAGAGCGGGATGAGCAGCTTCGACGGCGCGAGGCCGAGCGTCCGCGCGATCTGCACGAAGACGGGGATCATCACCACGACCACCGGCGTGTTCGAGACGAAGGCGGAGGCCACCACGACGAAGGCCAGCAGCACCCCGAGCGCGAGGCCCGGCCGTTCGCTCGCCCGGCGCTCAGCCGCCCGGGTGAACGTCTCGAGCGAGCCGGTCCGCACCAGCGCCCCCATCACCACGAACATCGCCGCGATCGTCCAGGGCGCCGGGTTCGAGAGCACCGCCAGCGCCGCCGCGTAGGGCAGCAGCCCCAGCACCAGCATCACCGCCACCCCCGAGATCGCGACGACCTCGGCCGGATAGGTCTCGCGCACGAAGAACACGAACATCGCGGCCACGACGCCGAGCGTGAGAAGCGCCTCGCCCGTGGCCGAAAGCTGCAAGAGATCGGTCATGTCGCGTTCCGCCTGCGGGGCCCGGCGCTCATCCTTGCCCGCGAGTCGGCGCGGGAGCAAGCGCGCTGCGCCGGCGGGGCACGACGAGAAAGAGCCCGAGGAACATCACGCCCATCGCTGCCCAGACGGTGGGGCCGTAGCGTTCGCCCAGCAGGAGCATCGCCCAGATCACGCCGAAACCCGTCACGAGATAGGAAACCTGCGCAGCGAACACCGCACCGGTGCGCCCCACCAGCCAGACGTACCCGGCATAGGCCAGCGCGTGAACGAGCCCGTTGAGAAGGAGCGCCGCGTCGGGCACCCCCCAGGGCGGCCGCGGGTCGATGAACTGCCCGGTGGCGAGGGCCAGGGGCAGCGCGAGCACAAGCCCCGCCGCGGAGGCGCCTGCCAGAAGCTGGACGGGGTCGAGATCGAGCGTGCCCCAGCGCGCCACCACGTTGCCCTCGAGCGCGTAGAGCGCCGGCGCCACCAGCGCCAGCGGCAGGAAGGCCACGAGGGCCCGCTCGGGCAGGCTCGCCTCGGGCAGCGCGATGAGCGCCACGCCGGAGAGGCCGAGGCAGAGCCCGAGAAGGCGCCGCGGGCTGAACCGGTCGATCCCCAGCGCCAGCGCGATGGGAAAGGCGAACATCGGCACCAGCGACAGGACGATGGAAAGGATGCCGGAGGGCAGATGCACCGCCGCTTGGTAGCTGGCGGAATTGGGCAGCACGGTGCCGATGAGGGCGATCAGCGCGTAAAGGCGCAGGTAGGGCGCGCCGAGGGGAACGGGCCGCCGGCGCAGCGCACAGGCGCCCCCTAGCACCGCGCCGGTGATGGCGAGCTGCCAGAACACGAGCCCGAAGGAGCGGTATCCCTCGCTGACCGACAGCTTCGAGAGCGGCTGCGTCAGCCCCCAGAGCACGCCCAGGAGGCACAGGAGCGCCAGGTAGGCCGCCGTCTCGCGGCGCGGGAAGCGCCCCCCGGTCGCCGCCGGGGGCGCTGGCAGCACGGGCGCGGCGGGCGGCACCGCGGCCGCGGCCAGGGATGCGCTGGCCGCGGCGCTCGGGCCGGCGCCGGGGCCTGCGGGCCGCGCCCCGCCGCTCACGGCCCCGAGGGGGCGAGCCGGCCGCCCACGCGCACCGGCACGATGCGCAGGGCGCGGCCCGTGGCGTCGTCGGTCTCCACGAAGACGCCGGCAAGGGTCGCCTCGCCCCTGGCGGGCTCGAAGCGCCCCTTCGCCATGCCGGTCACGAAGCGCCGCAGGGGCTCGGCCTTGTCCATCCCGATCACGCTGTCGTAGTCCCCGCACATGCCTGCATCCGAAAGCAGCGCCGTGCCGCCCGGCAGGATCTGGGCGTCGGCGGTCGGCACGTGGGTGTGCGTGCCCACCACGAGGCTGGCGCGCCCGTCGCAGAAATGCCCCACCGCCATCTTCTCGGAGGTCGCCTCGCAGTGGATGTCCACGACGATGGCCTGCGCCTGCCCGCCCAGGGGAAAGGAGCGCAGCACCTGGTCGAGCGCCGAGAACGGATCGTCGAAGGGCCGCTTCATGAACACCTGACCGAGCACCTGCATCACCAGCACCCGCCGCCCGCCCCGCGCCTCGAAGAGCCGCGCGCCGCGGCCGGGTGCCGACTTGGCGAAGTTCAGCGGCCGCAGGATGCGCGTCTCCGCCGCGACATGGGCCAGCATCTCCTTCTGGTCGAAGGCGTGATCGCCCAGCGTCAGGCAATCCGCCCCCGCCTCGAAGAGCGCCCGCGCGTGCTCCGGGGAAAGACCGAGCCCGTTGGTGGCGTTCTCGGCGTTGATCACGGTGAAGTCGAGCGCCCAGTCCGCGATGAGGCCCGGCAGATGGGCCGCCACGGCCGCGCGGCCGGCGCGCCCCATCACGTCACCCAGGAAAAGAATACGCATGGCGCAAGGCCTAGGCCCCGCGGCGGCCCTCGGCAAGGGGCAAGCGCCGGCGCGGCCTGCAGCCGCCCCGCGCCG
>CAYXOX010000247.1:0-2649 GCA_964466745.1 uncultured Rhodobacterales bacterium | reverse complement strand
TGTCTATTATATGGGACGTTTCGGGCAATCGGCACGAGAGCGAGGCGGTCGAGTTTACACCGCTATTCGAGGGCGTGCTATCCGTCTCAGTAACGGTCTCAGACGGTGAGGCACAGGCGAGCGACAGCGCGGAGATACAGGTATTGCCTAAGCCGTGGCAACCGGAGGCGATGACGCTATACATCTTTGTTGATGAGCCGGGCGGCGAGCTCTACTTCTCGGAAGTGGTCACCGACCCGAGCGCCTGGAATAGCAGAGTGCGCGCGTTTCGGCTGACCGCAGAGTCTAAATCGCTCGTATTCGTCTCAGGGGAGGCGCCATGAAGTTACTATTATTTGCCATCGCAGCAACCGCAATCGCAGGGCTCGCAATATACCTTTGGCTCCGCGAGAAGGCAAAGCGCAACCAGGAGCGCGGCGTCTATCAGCGGGTAATCGACGCCAAGGAGAAAGAGCTACAGCAGCACAAACACGCCATCAAAGCGATGGAGGAGGTTAGCCAGCGTGCAGCAAAGAAGAAGCGCGAGATTCGCAAGCATAGCGACCCTGCTGATAGGGCTAACGCTGCTACTAATGTCATGTCAGACCTCGCCCGAGGTGATCGAAAAGACGGCACCTCCTCCGCCGATTGAGTGGCCGACGCCGCCCGATCCGCAGGGCTATATAGAGGTATCAGAGGACGGTGAAACCGTATACGTCGATACCGAGCTTTGGGTACAGATTGCGGAGTACATGGTAGACGTGCAGGCGGTCAAAGAGAAGTATCAGGCATTTCGGGACATCTATGCCGAAAAATGACTTTTGGGCGGACGTTGACACGCGCTCTCTGATGTTGGCGCTCAAGATGCTCGGCAAGGATACGCTGCCGGACACGATAGCCGAGACGCTCAACCGGACGGCAGACGCAGTGACCCGGCAGAGCCTTCGCAACGTCAACAAAGAACTCATCGTCCGCACCAAATACACTACCAACTCGCTCAAGAGCAAGCGGGCAACTCCATACTATGCGCTCAATAAGGCTAAGGGTAGATCCATCCACCGCATGTTTTCACGCGCCGGCACAATTTCGCCTTACCTCGGTATTCAGGAGACCGGCGGCACGACTACAGGCGCAGGCGGCGGCCCGCTTCCGATCCCTGATGAAAAGATCCGCACTAACAAAAGCCTGCAGCGGGCAATCCAAAAGAAATACCGAATTTCTGAGGAAGAGAAGCTACGCCCCGGAGCGTGGGGGCGACAAACCGGCGCCCGGTACTTTATCGGCATCCCTAAGGGCTCGAGGTTCCGCACCTACGGCCTATACGAACGGGGCTACAACAATAAGCGGCTGCAACTGTTGCGTAATCTTGAGCACGAGCAGGCGACGATACCTGCTACTCACTGGTTCACCAACGCAGTCAGGAAATACGGTACGCCGCAATTCATAAAGGCGCAATTTGAGAGGGCGGCACGTAGGCGCCTCAGCAAGTTTCAGGGCAGAAAGTGAGCGACTACATGAGCCAACACGGCGAATACTACAACCCGGAAGCGGAGCGCTCCCCGAGAGAGATTAAAGACCTCAGAGCGGAGAACCGACACCAAAACGAGCGACTTGCGCGAGTCGAGCGCGAAGTACGAGACATGAGGATTGCGCTCGTGGGTATAGATGACCGCAACGGGCTCCGGGGAGAGCTCCGGCAATATCAGAGCGACACAAACGAAACGCTAAAGGCAATCAACTCCAAGCTCGACACCATGCCAAAGACCATACTCTACATGATCTTCGGCGTGATCGGCGCAGCCGGCGGGCTTGCAGGATTGATCTACGGCGCATTGCGACTACTCGGAGGCTGAATGGACATTTACAGACGTGTTATCGATATGCCGACGACCTCACACCGGCAGGTATTCGCGCTTCTCTCAGATTTGCACCTTGATGCAACAGACCATGATAGGGAGGCGCTTATAGCCGACCTCAACCTTGCCCGCGAGCTCAACGCAAGGATCTCCATCAACGGCGACATTTTCGACGCGATTCTCCCGAGCGACCGCAAGCGGCACCATCCAAGCGTAATGGCCGCAGACCCTGATAGAGACGACATTCTCAACCAGCTTATCCGCATGGCAGTTGAAGTGCTCGGACCCTACGCGGATTTGATAGACGTAATCTCTCCCGGCAATCACGAGCGGGCGCTACTCAAGCACCACCACGTCGACCTTATCTCTATGCTGATTGCACTTCTCAATTCCAAACTGCCGGAGGGAGCGAAGCCGATACACCAGGGCAGCTACCGAGGTTTTCAGCAGTACTCATTTCGCAATGGCAAGTTCACAAAGATATTCACCATCTTCCGGCACCACGGCAGGGGAGGGGCGGCATACGTCACGGGAGGTGCCCTTGACCTTGATCGAATTCGCAAGGACTTTGAAGCGGACCTCTATTGGCTCGGGCATAAGCACACCTCAATAGGCCGCAAGTTTACCCGCGTATCTGTTGGCTCCGGCGGCAGGCTCAATGTCAAGCAGCAGCGAGCCGTGATGAGCGCAGGCTATAAAACGCGCGTCGGATACGAAAACCCAAATCTTGACGGCGACATAGCCGATTTCTCCGAGCAGTTCTACAACACGACCGAGCAGGGCGCACAATGGGCAGTTGTCGACGTTGCCAAAA
>CAYXOX010000246.1:0-2785 GCA_964466745.1 uncultured Rhodobacterales bacterium | reverse complement strand
ACTTTATGCCGCATTCACGAATATGGCGAAATTCAGCACGCCGGCCCCCGCCGCCTACGTCTGGCACGCAAACGCCACCCAGATAATTTATGAAAAGGCGCTCAACGAATCCGGGTGGGAAGTTAAAAAACAGCTGATTTGGAACAAGGGGATGGTGCTCGGCCATAGCGATTACCATTGGGCGCATGAACCCTGCTTTTACATCCGGAAGCGGCTGGAGAACAACCGCTGGTACGGTAACCGTAGACAGAAAACGATCCTGCGGGATAAGGCGGTAGATTTTAAGAAGCTGAAAAAAGAACAGCTGATCGAGATCATCGAGCTCGCCCGTGACGGATCCACCGTTTGGGAGATTACGCGAGACAACGTTCGGACATACCTCCACCCCACCCAGAAACCGGTCGACCTGTGCGCCCGGGCAATCATCAATACCAGCCAACCGAACATGGGAATATTGGATTTATTCGTCGGCTCCGGAACAACAATTATAGCCTGCCAGAAGTACAACCGACAGGCGTACGCAATGGAGCTCGACGAACACTTCGTCGACATTATCATCCAGCGATTTATAGATTACACGGAGGGGAGGGAGGAAGTCTTTCTGCTCGACGGCGACGAAGCGATACCATACGCCGAAGTAAAATCTGCCCGACAAGCCACATCCGCCCAGCGGGGTTCAGGCATTAGCGCCGGGGAAAAGGAAACCAATGTCGAAGATTGAAAAAACAAGCGAACCGGCCACCGGCGCAGACCTCAGCTACCAGCAGGCCCAAGCCACCGCCGTCGAATGGGAGCGCCTCGCCCGCAAGGATTTCAGCGCATTTTGTGAATACGTCGGAAGGGACGAAGCCACCGAACGGCGGATCCGGCTCTCGGAACTCCACCGTACGCTCATCCGGTTCGTTGAATATTGCCGGGAGAAAGATAAATACGCCGCCGTCCAGTTCCCATATGAGCACGGAAAGAGCGCCCTGTTCGCCGTTTTATATCCGCTTTTCCGGTTCGGGCAAAACCGGAACTTGACCACAAAGCTGGTATCCGCCAGCGAAGCAATCGTAAAGGTCCGGGTAAAACAGCTCCGTGACCATATCGACGGAAAGCACGGCGGAGCATATAACCGGGTTTTCCCGGAAGTCAAAGCCGATTACAAAACCGGATATTCCAGCTTCCAGATCCACGTCAAGCGGGAAGTATCAGCATTCCCGACCGTCTGGGCCCACAGCGTGCTGGCCACCGGGGAAGGCGGCCGGTGCGGGCTTTTAATATTGGACGATGTGGTTTCCCGGGCGAACGCCCTCGATAAGGATTTAAACGAAGAAGTTATCCGGGCGGTCGAAGGAACATGGCTGAAACGGCTCCACCCAGACGGATTTTGTATTTTACTCAACACCCCGTGGAGCACGAAAGACCTCATGGCGCATATAGCCAAAAGCCGGGTTGCCCGCTGGATGATTATGAAGGCGGCGGTCAACCGGGAGATGACCGGCTACAACATTACCATCATCGGCGACGAATAATGAAGAAGAGCGAACAAGAAAGGGATCCGCTGGAAATGTCCGACCCGCTGGATTTTTCCATCGACATAGACGAAGAAATAACCGAACGCCAGGATGTGCTGATCGGCCACCGGCAGCACGAAGAGCTCTCGGAAAGCCAGAGCTTATTATTTATCGAGAAGAAACGGACCCTAAAGCAATGCCTCCGACGGTTCCCCAGACCGGGGGAATATTTTCACGTCGTGAACGATGCCCGGTACGATTTCTACACCATGCTCCCCACCATCATCGATCGCCTCGGCACGCTGGAAGAGTGCTACATAACCACGTGGACGATGAACCGGAACAACGTCGTCGATTTACTCCACCATATCGACACCGGCCGGATAAAGAAATGCACGCTGGTAACCGGGCTTTATTTGAAGCGCCGGCACACCGAGGTCTACGTTAAGCTGACGCAGGGGCTCCGTAACCGGGGCCACCGCTACCTCGCATTCAAAAACCATTGCAAAATTTTAATGTGCAAACCGGAAAACGAAGAGCACATCGTGGTGGAGGGATCGGCAAATTTTACGGCGAACCCCAGGATGGAGCAATACATTATAACCGACAACGAAGCGCTCTATATGTTTCACAAGCGGTGGATACAGGAAGCGTTCAACCGGTACAGCGATTATGAATGAAGAAGTCGTAGAATTTATAGAGAACCTGCACCTCATCGGGTTCGACGTCCGCGGGATTAAGCTGAAAATAGAGAAGAAATTCGGCCGGGCATTCCAGCGGGAAGAAATCATCGAGATTACCAACGCCTACGATGACCAACTACGAAAAGAAGAGCCGGACGATGAGCTCGAGCGGATCCGTGCGATTAAACGGCTCGAAACGATCTACATGAAGTCTTTCGCAATCCAAGACTTTAAAACCTGCCTCGGGATCCAGAAAGAAATCGACCGGCTCCGGGGTTTACTAAACACCGACACCCAGTCGGATTATTTCTAATAGGAGGAAAGGAAAATGAAGATAGCAGAACTCGAAAAACTGCTGGCGAAGCGGCGGAAAGCGCTGGGAGCAATAGACGACCTGAACAAACTCGCCGAATTCGCCCACACCACCACCGGCGGATATGAGCTCCGGTTCATCGAGCGGGTGAGCGATGGAACCAGCCCGGCACCCGGCCGGAAATACACAAAAGCCATTTTGGAAGGAATAGACCACGCCTCGGCCATGAGAGCGATAGCGGTTCTTTCAAACGGCTTCCGGGCGATGGCAACCGAAATCGAAGAGAAACT
>CAYXOX010000245.1:0-2786 GCA_964466745.1 uncultured Rhodobacterales bacterium | reverse complement strand
GCCGAACACTCGGCGGCAGCGCGCGCCGCGCTCGACCAGCTTGCCACCGAACTTGCGCCGAAGCTGCGCCGCGACACCCGCGCCCTGCTTTCCAGCGCGGCGCTCGGAGGCGATTCGACGCGGGCGGAGCTGGCGGCGAACGTGCAGACGGAGGCACTGCTGGCGCAGCTTCATGCCGAGCGCACCGTCGCCAGCTTCGACGAGACCGCGCTTCAGCGCGCCACCTCCCACGTGGCCACCGCGCAATCCCTGCTCGAACGGATTTCCACCCGCTCGGTCCCTCCCGCCGATCGTTCGACGATCGATACCGCCCGCGAGACGCTCGAGGCCTACGGCACCGCGATCGCCTTGGCGGGAGCGTCCGCCCGCGAGGCCACAGCAACCAACGGCATGATGGCCGCCGACGGCATGCAGGCCCAGCGGGAGCTCGAGACGTTGCTGGAAGCGGTGGTGGAACGGAAAGAGGCGCTCGCAGAAAGCGCCGCCGCCACCAAGCAGGCGGTGCTCGTCGCGGTCGCCCTTCTGGCCGCGTTGGCGGCCCTCGCCGGCACCCTGTTCGCCCGGCACTCCATGCGCCAGATCAACCGCAGCCTGGAGACAACGATCGGCGAGATGGGCGCGCTCGCGGAGGGGAACCTCGACGTCGAGATCACCGGCGAGGACGCCGAAACCGAGATGGGCCGCGTCGCCCGCGCCCTCGCGGTCTTCCGCGACAATGCCCGCGAGGCACAGGCCCTGCGGGAGCAGGCCGCGGCCCAGGAAGCGCTGCGGATCGAACGGGAAGCCGCCGAAGCCGAGAGGGCCGAGGCCGAGGCCGAGGAGCAGCGCAACAGGCTGGCCGAAGCCCGCCGTGCGATGATGGCGGAACTCGGCGCCTCGATGGGAGCCGTCGTCGACGCGGCGGCCGCCGGGGACTTCGCGCGCCGGATCGACGCACGCTTCGACGATGCCGAACTCGCCCGGCTGGCGGATGGGATCAACCGGCTGATGCATAATGTCGAGGCCGGGATCGCGGAGACCGCGCGGGTTCTCTCCCGCCTCGCCGAAGGCGATCTCGGCGAACGCATGCTGGGCACGTACCAGGGGGCGTTCGCCGAACTGCAGCGGGACGTCAACAAGACGATCGAGACCCTCGAGCTGATGGTAACTGACATCGGGCGCGAGTGCGGCGCACTCAATGCGCAGGCCAGCGCCCTCACCTCGGGTGCAGATCTCATGGCGCAGCGCGCCGAGACGCAGGCCGCATCGGTCGAGGAAACTTCGGCGGCCATGACCGAGATCTCCGCCTCCGTACAGTCGGCCAGCGAGAACCTGCAGCGGGTCAGCAGCTTTGCCAGCGACACGGCCGGGCAGGCCGACGCGGCGGGTGGCGTGGTAAGCGATGCGATCACCGCGATGTCGGACATCGAGAGCGCCTCCAAGGAGATCGGGCGAATTCTTTCCGTGATCGACGAGATCGCCTTCCAGACCAACCTGCTCGCCCTGAATGCCAGCGTCGAGGCGGCACGGGCCGGAAGCGCGGGTAAGGGCTTCTCGGTGGTGGCCAACGAGGTGCGCGCGCTGGCGCAGCGCTCGCAGGACGCATCGGTTGGCATCAAGGAGCTGATCGAGCAGAGCGCCAGCAGCGTCGAGCATGGCGTCAGCCTCGTGGGCCAGGCCGGGGACACGCTGAAGACCATCTTCGAAGGCGTACGCCGGATGTCGGAAAGCCTGCGCGACCTCGAGAACGGTGCGGCTGAACAGGCCACCGGGGTTGCAGAGGTCACCCGCGCGCTCTCTTCCTTCGACGAGACGACGCAGCGGGTCGCCCAGATGGCCGACGACGGGCGGACGGCCGCGCTGGCGATCCAGGAACAGTCCGGCGCCATCGAGGGGCTGGTGCGCAGCTTCCGCGTGGCGAGCCTTGCAGAGGGGCACCCGACCGCAGCCTGAACAGCTTCGAGGCAAGCGCGTCTCGGGGCAGAGCGCGGCGGCCCGGGCTTGCCTCTCCGCCACCCCGCCAAGGCGCTGAAGCCCGCACGGCCAAGCGCCCGAACCGGCCGAGTCCTCCCTGCATGCACGACTCGGGCGCCCCGCGCCCAGGCCGGGGCCTGGTGCCGGCCGGAAAGCTCCCTTGCGACGGCCTGAAGACCCTGGCCCGTGCAAAGACGAGGACTGCCCGTGCGCCCGGGGCAGGGCCATGAGCGGGGGAAACGGGCCCGCTCTCGCACCGCCCGGAAGCCGTCCGCGGCGCCGGGCCAAGCCTCCGGGCGAGCAGGCGGCACGCCTCGCGGGGCGGGCGCGAACGAAGACCGCCGCCACCACTTGCTCGTGACACGCGCGTCCTCGCCTGCGGCATCCTGCCCGAGCGCGAGCCCGCCATGGATGCCGGCTTCGAGGCACGGCGCGGTGCGCTGCGGGCCGCGACCCGCCCACGCCCCGGGGTTCCCCTTGCCCTCGCGCGGGATATGTTGCACCACCGGGCGCGGCGCGCGCGCGTGCCCGGCGCCACGTGCCCCCGGTGCGGCGGCGCGCCCGCAACCAGCACAGGGCTCTCTCCATGGCCGACGGCACCAGCGATATCGAGATGAAACCGACCGAAACGATTTCGGTCAGCGAGACTTTCGGGATCGACACCCCGATGACGGTGCGCGGCTTTCCCACCGCGACCGAACGGGTTCCGGCAATCGACCCGACCTACAAGTTCGATCCCGACACCACGCTGGCCATTCTCGCCGGGTTCGCCTTCAACCGCCGGGTGATGATCCAGGGCTACCACGGCACCGGCAAATCAACGCATATCGAGC
>CAYXOX010000244.1:0-2787 GCA_964466745.1 uncultured Rhodobacterales bacterium | reverse complement strand
CTCGGGCTTTCCGGCGGTGTTCATCGGCGTGTTCTTCGGCGCCTCGCTGATCATCGAGACGCTCTTCTCCCTCGACGGGCTCGGGCGGCTCGGCTTCGAGGCGGCGGTGGCGCGTGACTACCCGGTGATCTTCGGCACGCTCTTCGTGTTCGGACTGGTGGGGCTCCTGGTGAACATCCTCAGCGACCTGATGTACGTGTTCGTCGATCCGCGCATCGATTTCGAGTCGAGGGACAGGTGATGGCGCTCTCGGCACTCAACAAGCGGCGCTGGCGCAACTTCACCCGCAACCGGCGGGCCTACTGGTCGCTCTGGATCTTCCTCGTGCTCTTCGGGCTTTCGCTCTGCGCCGAGCTGATCGCCAACGACAAGCCGATCCTCATCCGCAGCCAGGGGCAGTTCTTCACGCCGATCACGCAGTTCTACCCGGAGACGGCCTTCGGCGGCGATCTGCCCACCGAGGCCCAGTACCATTTCGAGGACGTGCAGTGCCTCATCCTGACCGGCGGCCTCGAGGACTGTTTCTTCGACCCCGAGGGGGTGATCGAAGACGCCCGCGACGGGGAATACATGGGCGAGCCGGTGCAGATGGGCTGGATGATCTGGCCGCTGATCCCCTACAGCTTCAACACCATCGTGGACAAGGCCGGCGTCGCCCCGGCGCCGCCCGACGCGCAGAACTGGCTCGGAACCGACAACACCTCCCGCGACGTGCTGGCGCGGGTGATCTACGGGTTCCGCCTCTCCATCTTCTTCACGCTGGTGGTAACCGCGCTGGCCTCGGCGGTGGGCATCATCGCCGGCGCCCTGCAGGGGTATTTTGGCGGCTGGCTCGACCTCGTCTTCCAGCGCCTTCTCGAGATCTGGGGCGCCACCCCGCAACTCTACGTCATCATCATCATGTTCGCGATCTTCAACCGAAGTCTGGGATTGCTGATATTCCTGATGATCCTCTTCGGATGGCCCGCGCTCGTGGGCGTGGTGCGGGCCGAGTTCCTGCGCGCGCGCAACTTCGAATACGTGCGCGCGGCCCGGGCGCTGGGCGTCTCCAACTGGACGATCATGTTCCGCCACATGCTGCCGAACGCGATGGTGGCCACGCTGACGCTGGCGCCCTTCATCGTGACGGGCACGATCTCGGCGCTGGCCTCGCTCGACTTCCTGGGCTTCGGCCTGCCCAGCTCGGCGCCCTCGCTGGGCGAACTGACGCTTCAGGCGATGCAGAACCTGCAGGCGCCCTGGCTCGGCTTCACGGCATTCTTCACCTTCGCGATCATGCTCTCGCTCCTGGTGTTCATCTTCGAGGGCGTGCGCGACGCCTACGACCCGCGAAAGACCTTCTCGTGAGCGCACTTCTCCAGGTTTCCGATCTGCACGTGACCTTCCGCCAGGACGGGGCGGAAACCCGCGCCGTGCGCGGGGTCTCGTTCGACATCCGCCCGGGAGAGACGATGGCGCTGGTGGGCGAGAGCGGTTCTGGAAAGTCGGTCACCGCGCTTTCGACGGTGGCCCTGCTGGGCGACAGCGCCGAGGTTTCGGGCTCGGTGACCTACGGCGGGGAAGAGCTGGTGGGGGCGCCCGAGAAGCGGCTGATGCAGCTGCGGGGCAACAAGATCAGCTTCATTTTCCAGGAGCCGATGACCTCGCTGAACCCGCTTCACACGCTTCAGAAGCAGCTCACCGAAAGCCTCGCCCTGCACACGGGCCTGCAGGGAGCGGCAGCCCGGGCGCGGGTGATCGAGCTGCTGGAGAAGGTCGGCATCCGCGACGCGGAAAGCCGGCTCGGGGCCTATCCGCACCAGCTTTCGGGCGGGCAGCGCCAGCGGGTGATGATCGCCATGGCGCTGGCCAACGGCCCGGATCTGCTGATCGCCGACGAGCCCACCACGGCACTCGACGTGACCATCCAGGCCCAGATCCTCGACCTGCTCGTGGAGTTGAAGCGCAGCGAGGGCATGAGCCTGCTCTTCATCACCCACGATCTGAGCATCGTCCGCAAGTTCGCCGACAGGGTGTGCGTGATGAAGGACGGCGAGATCGTGGAGCGCGGCGAGACGGGCGCGCTCTTCGCGCGGCCCGAGCACCCCTACACGCGCCGCCTGCTTTCGGCGGAGGCGGTGGGAGAGCCCTCGCCGGTGCCGGAGGGCGCCGAGACGCTGGTGGAGACGGAGAACCTGCGGATCTGGTTCCCGATCCAGCGCGGACTGCTCAAGCGCACCGTGGGTTACGTCAAGGCGGTGAACGACGCGAGCCTTTCGGTCCGCGAGGGCGAGACGCTGGGCGTGGTGGGCGAGAGCGGCTCGGGCAAGACGACGCTGGCCCTCGCGATCCTGCGCCTCACCCATTCGGAAGGGCGGATCGTGTTCATGGGGCGCGACATCGGGCGGCTCAGGGCGCGCGAGATGCGGCCGCTGCGGCGCGATCTGCAGATCGTCTTCCAGGATCCGTTCGGCTCGCTCAGCCCGCGGATGACGGTGGAGCAGATCATCGCCGAGGGCCTCGGCGTTCATACCGTGGCCGACGGGCGTTCGTCGCGCGAGCTGGTGGGAGAGATCATGGAGGAGGTCGGGCTCGACCCCGCCGCGATGGACCGCTACCCCCACGAGTTCTCGGGCGGCCAGCGGCAGCGGATCGCGATTGCCCGCGCGATGATCCTCCGCCCCAAGCTGGTGGTGCTCGACGAGCCCACCTCGGCGCTCGACATGACGGTGCAGGTGCAGATCGTGGATCTGCTGCGGGCTCTGCAGAAGCGCCACCGGCTGGGCTACCTCTTCATCAGCCACGACC
>CAYXOX010000243.1:0-2807 GCA_964466745.1 uncultured Rhodobacterales bacterium | reverse complement strand
TCCAGCGCGCCGGCGCGCGCGGCGTAGAGCGTGAGCGCGCCGCCCATGAAGACCCCGGTGATCGCCAGCAGGTAGACCCCGCGCTCGGGGTCGTTGGCGAAGGCATGCACCGAGGTGAGCACGCCCGAGCGCACGATGAACGCGCCGATGAGCGAGAACCCGAAGGCGATGATGGCAAGCAGGATCGTCCACGCCTTCAGCGCTTCGCGTTTTTCCACCACGATGGCCGAGTGCAGCAGCGCCGCGGCGATGAGCCAGGGCATGAAGCTGGCGTTCTCCACCGGATCCCAGAACCAGAAGCCGCCCCAGCCGAGCTCGTAATAGGCCCACCACGAGCCGAGCGCGATCCCGATGGTCAGGAAGACCCATGCCGCGAGGGTCCACGGGCGCACCCAGCGGCCCCAGGCCGCATCCACCCGCCCCTCGATCAGCGCCGCCACGGCGAAGGAGAAGGACATCGAGAGCCCGACGTAGCCGAGGTAGAGGAACGGCGGATGGAAGGCGAGGCCCGGATCCTGCAGCAGCGGGTTGAGATCCTGCCCGTCGAAGGGCGGCACCTCGAGGCGGGTGAAGGGGTTCGAGGTGAAGAGGATGAAGGCGTAGAAGGCGGCGGTGACGGCGGCCTGCACCGCCAGGACGCGGGCGCGCAGGCTGGCGGGCAGATTGCCGCCGAACCACGCGGCCATGGCGCCGAAGAGCGTGAGGATCAGCACCCACAGCAACATCGAGCCCTCGTGGTTTCCCCAGACGCCGGTGATCTTGTAGATCATCGGCTTGTCGGTGTGGGAGTTCAGCGTCACCAGCCGGAGCGAGAAATCCGAGGTCACGAAAGCCCAGGTGAGCGCCGCGAAGGAAAACCCCACGAAGATGAACTGCAGCGTGGCGGCGGGCTCGGCCATGGCCATCCAGCCGCGCCAGCCGCGCGCGGCGCCCACCATGGGAACGGTCATCTGCACCAGCGAGATGACGAAGGCGAAGACGAGGGCAAAGTGGCCGAGTTCGGTGATCATGAGCGGGTTATAGGCCAGCGCCGCGCCTTCGCCAATCGCCCCGCTTCGCAGTGTCGCAACCCCCCGGTCACGGTTTCGTCAGCGCCGGGGCCGCGGGGCGCGCCGGCTGCGCTGCCAATCCTCCAGCGCGCCGTTCCGGCCCGGCGCAAGCGCGTGCATGCTGAGCGCCGCATCGCCCCGGGTGCGGGCGGTTCCGGGGGCGGCGCGGGCCGCGGCAAGCGCCTCCAGCGCCGCCGCGTTCGCCATCACCTGCGGCACGCGCGCCATGGTCTGGGCGATGGACTGCTGGAATTCCTGCCCCTTCACCTGGTAGCGCGCCCCGAAATAGAAGCTCACGATGGCGCCGAGCAGCCACCACAGAGGTTCGGGCACGAGCGCGATCCCCTGCATGCGGCTGGCGAACCACAGCGGATCGACCATCGCCGCCACGAAGAGTCCCAGCGTGCCGAGGGCCAGCGCCGGGCGCGGCACGCGGTTGAGCCCGTCCATGAACCGGTCGAAGAGGCCGCGCCGGGGCACGGCGAACTCGCGGCCGTACTGATCGAGCGTCGCGGCGCGCAGATGCGTCTCGCGCCCGGCGGCGGCCTCGGAGTTTTCCATGAACACCTCGGCGGTTTCCCGCACGATGTTGCGCCCCTCCCCGAAGAGGAGCCGGCCGAGCCCCTCGATCAGCCCCATGCGGCCACCCTCCGGGCGTGCTCGGCCGGGGTAAGGTGATAGCGCGGCGAGATGAACTCCTCGGCGCGCCGGATCCAGCCGCCCTTCCCGCCGTTGCGCGCCCGGGCGAACTTGCGGCTGGCCGGCCGCTTGTCGGCCAGGCGGTAGTAGTAGTTGCGGCGGGCGATGCCGTAGGCGTCCACGAGATGCTCGGGGGCGGCCGCCTGCGCCGCCTCGGCGGCGGCGATGGTCTGCGGGCCGATGATCCCGTCCACCGCCACGTAGATTCCCATGTCCACGATGAGCCGCTGAAGGATCTTCACCGCGTTCGAGCCGGCGTTGACGTACATGTCGAACACCGAGGGCTGCAGCGCGGGCGGAAGCTCGGCGATGCGCGGGCGCTTCCAGTAATGCTCGAGGAAGATGTCGGCCGCGCGGGCCGGCGTGACGCGGTGCAGATCCGCCTCGGTGACGGCGCCGTCGCCGTCGAGATCGAGGCCGAGGCGGCGCAGGGTGCCGATCGTGACACCGTGGTTGGTTGCGCCGCCCGGATCGTCGGGGTCGTTCACGAAGCCGCCCTCGCGTGCGACGATCTCCCGGGCGATGGTTCGAATGTCTTTCATGGGTCTCTCCGCCGATGGAACCGATCGGCGGGGAGGCTGTGGCGGAGCGGTTAAATCCCTGCGGCGGGGCCGCGCGGCGGGCGTTGCAGCGCCCGTGCGCTGCGCGCCGTGGCGTGGCGGCCTGGGCGGCGGCAGTGACGGCGGCCCGAGCGGGAACGGAACGGGCCTTCGCAGGGGAGCGACCGGCCAGCCGGCCGGGCAGCCCGCCCGGTGCGACTAGAGGCCGGGCGCGCGCGCCTCCTCGGCGCCGGGCTCCTTGTAGACGCCCTGCTCCTTGAGGGCGTCGATCACCTCGGCGGGCATGTAGGTTTCATCGTGCCTGGCAAGGATTTCAGTGGCATGGAAGACGCCGTTCACGTAACGCCCGGTGCCAACCATGCCCTCGCCCTCCCCGAAGAGAAAGCCCAGCATGTGCTGCTCGATGATCTCGATCGTCCCGGGGTCGGCCGTGTTGAGGCCGTTCTCGTTGATGATCGTCGTGAGGCGGTCCAGCCACTGCTGCCAGCCTTCCCTGGAG
>CAYXOX010000242.1:0-2839 GCA_964466745.1 uncultured Rhodobacterales bacterium | reverse complement strand
GTACACGCCCTGGCCCTTCACGCCGCTCTTCCAGGAGCTCAAGGACAAGGTCGAGGTTTTTGACTTCTCCAAGTACAATTTCGTCACCCCGATCATGAAGCCGGCCGCGCTGACGCGGGGCGAGCTTCTCAACGGCGTGATGAAGAACTACCGCCGCTTCTACATGAAGAAGGCCCTTTTCCATTACCCCTGGCGGGGCACCGGGTTCCGCCGCCGCTACCTGCTCGGCTGCCTGAAGGCCTTCGCCAAGGCCGGTTTCGCGCGCACCTTCTACGATCTCGGCAAGGCCGGGTACTGGGGGCCGCAATCGAAGGACAAGGTGCATTTCGATTTCGACGAGACGCGCACCATCGCCGAGGCGCAGATGGAGGATTGGGAGGCATCGGCCGACCGCGCGGCCCGGGCCGCCGAGCGCCGCGAGGCCGTGCGCGCCCAGATGAAGGACCGCGCCAGCGAACGCGCGGCCGGCTTCTCCCTGCCCAACGGTGCCCAGGTCAAGGCCTGCGGCGGCGGCGACCAGCAGATGGAAGAGGCGTGAAATGTCCGGGCCGGCCGGCTCCGGTGCCGGCGGAGGCGCGCCGCAGGGCCTGATCGGGCCCAACGCGATCCTCCAGCTCGCGGCCGTGCTCGAAGCGGCCGGCGGCCCCCCCCTGCGGGACAGGTTGCTGGCGGCCGCGGGGATCGCTTCGCTGCCCTCGGGCGAGGAGATGGTGGACGAGGCGCCCGTCGCGCGCCTCCACCAGGCCCTCCGCGCGGAGCTTCCCGACTCCGCGCAGGGCCTGGCTTGGGAGGCGGGGCTGCGAACCGCCGACTACATCATGGCCCACCGGATTCCGCGCGCGGCGCAGCACCTGCTCCGTGCCCTTCCGCCGCGCGCGGCCGGCTGGGTACTCACCCGCGCCATCGAGAAGAACGCGTGGACCTTCGCCGGCTCGGGGCGGTTCGTCGTGCTCGCCCCCGGCGTGTTCGAGCTGCGCGAGAACCCCGTGGTGAAAGATGAGCACTCCGATGTGCCGGTGTGCCACTGGCACGCCGCGGTGTTCGAGCGCCTCTTCGGCCGGCTCGTGGCGCGTGGGAGCCGCTGCATCGAGACCCGGTGCATCGCCAGCGGCGCCGACGCGTGCCGCTTCGAACTGGGCCGAGGCGCCGTGGCCGCGGGCGGCTATTCCGCCGCCCGATGGATCTCCGCGCCCTCGCGTTCGAGCATGCGCCGCCCGTCGTAGATGTAGTCGCGTGTAACGGGCACTGCATCGAGTTCGCGCGTGATCTGCACCTGGAAAACACCCTGGTAGCCATGGCGGAAGGTCATCTCGCAGGCCTTCAGGTAGTAGCGCCACATACGCACGAAACGCGCATCGTAGATTTCCTGAACCTTGCCCTCGTGCGCCATGAAGCGGTCGTACCAGTGGCGCAGTGTCTCGGCATAGTGCAGCCGCAGGATCTCCACATCCGTCATCCAAAGCTCTTCCTTCTCGACCGAGGCCGCAACCTCGCTGAGCGCGGGGATGTACCCGCCCGGGAAGATGTATTTGGTGATCCAGCGGCTCGTCGGAGCGGGCGGCGCCGAGCGGCCGATGGTGTGGATCAGCGCCACACCATCGGGCTTGAGCAGGTCGTGCACCTTGCGGAAGTAGGTGCGGTACTGCGGCACCCCCACATGCTCGAACATCCCCACCGATACGATCCGGTCGAACTTCTCGTCGATGTTGCGATAGTCCTGCAGGCGGATATCCACGCGGTCTTCGAGCCCGGCAGCATGGACCCGATGGGTGGCGAGCTTGTGCTGTTCTTCCGACAGCGTGATGCCTACCACGTGGCAGCCGTAGTCGCGCGCCAGCGTCAGCGCCATCCCGCCCCAGCCGCAGCCGATGTCGAGCACGCGCATTCCCGGCTCCAGCCGCAGCTTGGCCGCGATATGATGCTTCTTGGCATTCTGCGCGTCTTCCAGCGTCTCCTCGCCGGTGGGGAAGTAGGCGCAGGAATACTGCCGATCCTCGTCGAGGAAGAGATCGTAGAGTTCGCCTGAAAGGTCGTAGTGATGCGCCACGTTCTGCTTGGCCTTGTGCAGCGGTGCCTGCTGCTCAAGCCAACGCAGGGCCATGGATACGCCCTGCACGGCCCGCCACCACCAGAACGGGAAGCGCCCGCGCGAGTTGAGGCTGGCCACTGTCAGCAGACCCTCGAGATCGTCGTTCTCGATCGTCACGGTGCCGTCCATGTAGGCTTCGCCGAGCGCGAGATCGGGGTTGAGCGTGATGCGGCGCAACGCCGTGTTACTCGATACCTTCACCACCACCGGGCTGCCGTTCGCGCCGTAGCGGCCGCGCTTTCCGCTGGGGTAAACCACCTCGAGGCACCCTTCCCGGAGGCATGCTCCGAGGATGCGATCCAAAACCCATTCCCACATCGGACCCTCCATCTTTGGTCTGTGCGCCGCCCGTGGGACCGGGCACGTGGCGCCCTTCATGCGACAGATTGCCATATCGTTAACGGGAGTCCACCCCCCCGTTGCACTCCGCGCCCGCCGGCTTGACATGCGGGGGCGCACGCGCTCTACCGCGCCGCGCGCGCCCATCTCGCCAAGGACATCCGCCATGCATCGCTATCGCAGCCACACCTGCGCCCAGCTCGACACTTCCCACGTCGGGCAGACGGTGCGCCTTTCGGGCTGGGTCCACCGAGTGCGTGACCACGGCGGCGTGCTGTTCATCGACCTGCGCGATCACTACGGCATGACCCAGGTGCTGGCCGACCCCGACAGCCCCGTGTTTTCCGCCGTGGAGAAGGTGCGCTCGGAGTGGTGCATCCGCATCGACGGCGAGGTGAAGGCGCGCGACGC
>CAYXOX010000241.1:0-2842 GCA_964466745.1 uncultured Rhodobacterales bacterium | reverse complement strand
ATCGCCTCGACCATGTCCTTCGTCCAGAGCACCGGCGCGTCGCGGCCGGGGATCAGCGCCGTGGTGATGACGATGTCCATCTCGGGCGCCAGCTCTCGGAACTTCTCGAGCTGCTTGTCGCGGAACTCGGGGCTGGAGGGCGCGGCGTAGCCGCCGGTCGATGCGCTGTCCTGGCTCGATTCCTCGAATTCGAGGAACACGAATTCGGCCCCCATCGATTCGATCTGTTCGGCCACCTCGGGGCGCACGTCGAAGGCATAGGTGATCGCGCCCAGCGACGTCGCCGTGCCGATCGCAGCGAGGCCGGCCACGCCCGCTCCCACCACCAGCACCTTGGCCGGGGGCACCTTGCCGGCCGCGGTGACCTGGCCGGTGAAGAAGCGGCCGAAATTGCTTCCGGCCTCGATCACCGCGCGGTAGCCGGCGATATTGGCCATGGAGGAAAGCGCGTCCATCTTCTGGGCCCGCGAGATACGCGGAACCATGTCCATCGCGATGACGCTCGCGCCCTTGCCGCGCGCCAGCTCCATGAGCTCGGCGTTCTGCCCGGGGTAGAAGAACGACACGAGCAACTGGCCCTTGGTGAGCCGCTTTGCCTCCGTCTCGGTCGGCGGGCGCACCTTCGCCACCACGTCAACCGCCTTCCAAAGACCGGCGGCGGTGGAGATGATCTCGACACCCGCCTCCTTGTAGGCGGCATCGGTGAAGCCGGCCTTCTGGCCCGCTCCCGCCTCGATCGCGCACTCGTAGCCGAGTTTCTGAAGCTGGCGTGCGCTGTCGGGCGTCATGGCGACCCGCGCCTCGCCCTCCAAGATTTCTGTGGGTGCCCCGATCTTCACGTCTCGCATCCCCTCGCTGGTGGCCTCCGCCCACGAGATAGGGCGGTTTCAAGCGGGTGTCCCTTACCGCGCGGGCACTGGCGGCACAAGCATGCGGACGGGCACGAGAAATAATCTGTCGCCACCGCGCCGCGCGAAGGGTGCCTCGCGGTCAGAGCCAGCGTCTGGTACGGTCCGCCCAGGCCTCCCACTCGGAGCCGAAACGCGCGGCGAGCCGCGCCTCCTCGGGTTCGACGAAGCGCTTTTCCAGCACCCAGAGAAGCAGCGGAACCAGCGGCAGCGCCAGCACGGCATCCCAGAAGAGGATGAAACCGGCGAGGATCATCACGTCCGCCAGGTAGATCGGGTTGCGCGAGCGCGTGTAGATGCCCGTGGTGATCAGGCGCGCCGCCTCCCGATGGGGAATGATCGTGGTGCGGTGGGTGCGGAACTCCATCACCGCGAGCGCGGCCAGCACCGCGCCTCCACCGACAAGCAGCCCGCCTGCAAGATCGGCCCAGACAGGCCCGAAGGCGAGCCCGGCAGGCAGGTACGTCTTTTGCAGCCAGGCAAGCAGCAGGCCGCCAAGCAGCCAGGCCGGTGGCAGATCGATGTACTTTCGCATGGGGCAAGCCCTAGCGCGCCCCTCCGCACAGGCCCACGCGCCCCGGCGCCGCAGGGCAGGCTTTTCGCCGCCCGCGAAGCACGGTATCAACGGGGGTCTCACCGCAGCAGGAGCAGAACAGCCATGGCGCGCCCCGTCGTCGGCATCATCGGAAATCCCGCGCTTCTCGATGAAAGCTATCCCGTGTTCAACAGCGGTGTGATCAACTGCACCGCCGTGGCCGAGGCCGCCGGGGCCGTTCCCATGATCGTGCCCACCGATCCGGCCCTCGTGAGCGTGGAGGAAATCCTCGAGATCTGCGACGGCATCCTTCTGACCGGCGCCCGGCCCAACGTGCACGCCGAGGAATACGGCGAGGAACACACCGAGGCACACGGCGATTGCGACAGGGCGCGCGATGCCATCACCCTTCCGCTGACGCGCGCCTGCGTCGCCGCGGGCCAGCCGGTGCTGGGCATCTGCCGCGGTTTTCAGGAAATGAACGTCGCGCTTGGTGGCACGCTGCACCCCGAGATCCGCGACCTGCCGGGCAGGATGAACCACCGGATGCCGCCCGAAGGAACGCTGGAAGAGAAATTCGCGCTGCGTCACCCGGTGCGCTTCACCGAGGGAGGGCCGTTCCACCGCTTGTTGGGCAGCATCGAGGTGATGACGAATTCGCTCCACGGCCAGGGCCTCGCGCGCACCGGACGCTCGGTGGTAATCGACGGCCGCGCCGAAGACGGCACTCCGGAGGCGCTCTACGTGGAGGGCGCACCGGGCTTTGCCATGGGCGTTCAGTGGCACGCCGAGTGGAACGCCGCGCGGGATCCGGTCTCCCGGGCCCTCTTCGCCGCCTTCGGCGCGGCCCTGGAACGATGGGCTGGCGGCGAGCGGCCCTCCGCGGAACGGCTGCGCAGCGCCTGACGACGACCGAAGCGCACCGGCCCGGAACAGGCCGTGGTGCATGCGGCACGGGCCGCGGCGCTCCCCCTCCACCTGCCCTCCCCGGCCGGCTGTGCCGGGCCTTGGTATCCGCTTGTGCGCCAGCCGCCTTGTGTGGGCGATACCGCCGCGCCGCGGAGGGCCCGGCCCGACCGAGGTCAGCCCGGCAGTTCTCCGGGCACGCGTGGCAGCGGGCGCCAACGGTGGAGAAGGTCCGCCCCCACGGGAACGGCCTCTACCAGCGCAAAACGCGGCGCCGAGGCGAGCCTGTCGACCCCGAGCGCCCCCAGCGACGGGGTGCCCTCGGCACCGAGGGCGAGGCCCGCGGTGAAGCTGGCGATCTCGTCCACCAGACCGGCGGCCAGCAGCGAGGCCGCGAGCGCGCCGCCCCCCTCCACCAGGATGGAGGTCAGGCCCGCCCCGCCCAGCGCGGCCATCGCGTCGGCCACGGAAAGCTGGCGCCCCTGAGCCGGCA
>CAYXOX010000240.1:0-2860 GCA_964466745.1 uncultured Rhodobacterales bacterium | reverse complement strand
GAAGGAGCTGATCCTGAAGGTCGCCGACGAGGGCGATTTCTACGAGATCCAGGAGAGCTTCGCGGGCAACATCATCACCGGCTTCATCCGGCTCGAGGGTCAGACGGTGGGGGTGGTGGCCAACCAGCCCATGGTGCTGGCGGGCGTGCTCGACATCGACAGCTCGCGCAAGGCGGCCCGCTTCGTGCGGTTCTGCGATGCCTTCGAGATCCCGCTGCTCACCTTCGTGGATGTGCCCGGCTTCCTGCCCGGAGTGGGGCAGGAATACGCCGGTGTCATCAAGCACGGCGCGAAGCTGCTCTACGCCTATGCCGAGGCGACGGTGCCGAAGGTGACCGTGATCACCCGCAAGGCCTACGGCGGTGCCTATGTGGTGATGAGCTCCAAGCACCTGCGCGCCGACATCAACTACGCCTGGCCCACCTCCGAGATCGCGGTGATGGGCGCCAAGGGCGCGGTGGAGATCCTGCACCGCGCCGATGCGGGCGACGTCGAGAAGATCGCCGCACATACCCGCGAATACGAGGATCGCTTCGCCAATCCCTTCGTCGCGGCCGAACGCGGGTTCATCGACGAGGTCATCCAGCCCCGCTCCACCCGACGCCGGGTGGCCCGGGCCTTCGCGAGCCTGCGCACCAAGCGCCAGGACATGCCGTGGAAGAAGCATGACAACATACCGCTCTGAGGCGTCTCGCCCGGGCGGTCCCCCGGGGTGGCCCGGGGGTTCGGCAGCCCCGGCGGGAGGAGGCCCCGCTCCGGCGGGGCGGGGCTGCCACCCATTCCCGGCCGTGCCGCGACGCGCGGCCCGGACGCAGCGCAGGCTGCGGCTGGCCGGCGCGGCCGTGCTCGGCGCCGGGCTCGCCGGAGCCGCGCATGCCGAGCAGGCAGGCCCGCTGGAGGTACCCTCGGGGCTCGCTTTGGGGCATCTCGAGACGATCGAGGAGCCCGCGAGTGCCGCCTCGGGCGGGCTGCCCCTCGTTCGGTTCCGCTTTCTCGCCCCGGCACTGGCGGACGGCACGACGGGCTACCCGGAGGTGGCGGAGGATTTTCCCGCCCTCTGCGCGGGCTGGGCCCTGCCCTGGGCGGAGAAGGCCGGCCACGCCGAGGCGCGGACCGTCATCTCCATGTCGGACCGGATGCTGCCCTTCGGCGCGACCGATCCCGAGGCGGTACAGTTCTTCGAAGCCTACCGCATCCGCGACGGTCGCTGCGACCTGGAGCCGTTCTGATGCCGCTCTCTGCCCGCCTTCCCGCCCGCCACGCCCGGGCGGCCACCGCCACGGAGCTCCGCCGCGGCATCCGGCGCAAGGGCCGGCGCGGAGCCGCCCAGCGATGCTGAAGCACCGCGGCTTTCCCTCGCGGCTGCCCGGAACGGACCACCAGTTCACGATCCGGCGCGCGGCGAAATCAGGCGCAACGCCGCTGAAGGCCCGCGAGCGCTTCGCCGATCGCCGCCCCGCCGACCGGAGGGCCGACACGGGCTTTCTCGCGGCGCTGTGGGAGCATTTCGGCGCCGAGCCCTTCGAGCGCGGCAATCTCGATGCCGGCCGGCTCTCCTGGCTGTTCGGGCGCGAGGTCGTCCCCGCCGAGGATCCCTTCGACCCGGCAAGCTACGACGCGCTCCTGCGCATCGACGTGGCCCGCGCCGAGGCGAGCTTCCCCCATGTCTTCGCGCCGGAAACCCGCGCGCCTGCCGCCCGGGAAGACGAGGACGACGAGGACGACGACCCGGAGGGCGGGGAATGGGCATGAAACCGCCGTGCAGGCGCCGCGTTGAGCGGGAAACGGCTTATCCGGCGCGCGGCGTCGAAACGGGCTTTGCAGGCCGCGCGACTCGCTTCAAGGTTGTGCGCGTGGCCGGTGTCCCCAGCAAGCAGTCGGCCGCACAATGTCAAGACCGTTACCCTTCCCCATCTGGATGGCCTGGACCCGCAAGGTTCAGGCCATCCTTTTGTGCGGCGCCGGCCCCGAAGGCGCACGCGGGCGCGCCGCGCCGCGTTGCCGTGGCCCGAAAAGCGGGGCATTCTGCAGTCGCGCGCGGCACACCGTGCGTTCAAAGAGGAAACCCCCCATGCGTAGTCTCTCCGCCGTTGTCGGGCTTTCCGCCCTCCTCGCGCTTTCGGCCTGCGGCGATACCGATTTCGAGCGTGGCGTCACCGGCGCCGCGATCGGTGCAGGTGTCGGCAAGGTCGTGTTCAACGATCCCGTCACCGGCGCCGCGATCGGCGCGGGCGTCGGCGTCATTTCCGACGACATCGACTGACGCCGAAGCGGCGCCGGGCCCCGCCCGGCCCCGCCCGGACGTTCGAGGCAGCCGTCCGGCGCGCGCCCCGCGCCGGACGGCTTTTTGTTGCCCGCTCTCCGGGCAGACCGAAGACCCGGGAAGGAACGGGACATGTTCAAGAAGATCCTGATCGCCAACCGCGGCGAGATCGCCTGCCGCGTCATCAAGACGGCACGCCGGCTGGGCATCGCAACCGTGGCCGTCTACTCCGATGCGGACGCCAACGCGCTCCATGTGGAGATGGCCGACGAGGCGATACACATCGGCCCGGCACCCGCCGCGCAATCCTACATCGTGATCGAGCGCGTCATGGAGGCGATCCGGGCGTCGGGCGCCGAGGCGGTGCACCCCGGCTACGGCTTCCTTTCGGAAAACCGGCTCTTCGCGGAGGCGCTCGAGGCCGAGGGCGTGGCCTTCATCGGCCCGCCGGCCAAGGCCATCGAGGCAATGGGCGACAAGATCACATCGAAGAAGATCGCCCGGGAGGCCGGGGTGAGCACCGTGCCCGGCTACATGGGGCTGATCGCCGACGCCGAGGAAGCGGTGAGGATCTCCGGCGAGATCGGCTACCCCGTG
>CAYXOX010000239.1:0-2883 GCA_964466745.1 uncultured Rhodobacterales bacterium | reverse complement strand
CAACCGGCTCGGCTCCAACTCGCTGATCGACCTGGTGGTGTTCGGGCGGGCGGCCGCGATCCGGGCGGGCAAGGTCGTCGATCCCGAGGCACCGAACCCGCGGCTCAACCAGCACAGCGTCGATGCCGCGCTGGCCCGGCTCGACGGGCTGCGCCATGCCGACGGCGCCGTGCCGACGGCCGAGCTGCGGCTCGAGATGCAGAAAACCATGCAGGAGGACGCGGCCGTCTTCCGCACCGACGAGACGCTTGCAGCAGGGGTCGAGAAGATGAACGCCGTCGCCGCCAAGCAGGCGGATCTGAAGGTGGTCGATCGCAGCCTCGTCTGGAACTCCGACCTCATGGAAACGCTGGAGCTGACCAACCTGATGCCGAACGCGCTCGCCACCATCGTGGCCGCCGAGGCACGCAAGGAAAGCCGGGGCGCACATGCCCACGAGGACTATCCCGAGCGCGACGACGAGAACTGGCGCAAGCACTCGCTCGTCTGGTTTTCGGGCAACGACAGCCGGCTGGGGTACCGCGGGGTTCATCTCAACCCGCTGCTTGGCCACAACGAAGGCGGGATCGACCTCAAGAAGATCGCGCCCAAGGCGCGGGTGTACTGATCGCGATGGCCGTTGCCCTCCAGGCTGACGCAGGCTGGCCAGAGGCAGCAGGGGCGCACGCTTTCCCGGCAAGCGCCGCGGACGCAAGGCCGATGGTGCCCTACGTCGACGCAAGCCACCTGCGCGCGCGTTCCCCCGCGGCAACGCTTGCGGAAGGGCGGCAGGGCGCGTGGGGTGCCGAGGCCGTCGCGAGCGGAGCGACCTGATGTATGCGCTCGCCTCCTGCATGCGCAACGAGGGCCCCTTCCTGCTGGAGTGGGTGGCCTATCACCGCGCCATAGGCTTCGAACGGATCTACGTCGTGACGAACGATTGCACCGATGGCACCGACCGGATGCTCGACAGACTCGAGGCCCTCGGCGCGGTGACCCATCTGCGCAACGAGATCGGCGAGGACGAGGGGCCGCAGGAAGCGGGGATGCGGCTCGTGCTGGCGCGACCGGAAATGTCGGAAATCGCCTGGCTACTGCATATCGACGCCGACGAGTTCCTCCACGTCACCGCCGGCGAGGGCCGCGTGGAAGACCTTGTTGCCGTGGCGGGCAAAGGCGACAACATCGCCCTGATGTGGCGCCCTTTCGGCGACAGCGGCCAGTGCTGGTGGCGGGGCGGCAGCGTGCTGCGCACCTTCGTGCGGACCCAGGGCCGTCCCCGCCCGCAGAACGCCGGTCACAAGTCGATGTTCCGCCCGGGCTCCTACATGCGCGCCATCGACCACATGCCCAAGGAACCGATTCCCGGTGCGGGCGCCACCTACATCGCAACGGGGCGCCGGGTTCGCACCGCGGCACCCTCGCACCCCACGCAAAGCCGGTACCGATTGCCCGATGACGCGCTCACCTGGGAAACGGCGTGCATCCACCACTATGCCGTGCGCTCCCGCGACATCTTCCTGATGAAGAACGACCGGGGCGACGGGATGGGCCGCGCCAGCGGCAAGTATCACCTCGGCTCCAAGTTCTACCGCCGGCACAACCGCAACGAGGTAGAGGATACCCGCATCCTCGCCCGCCTCGGACCGGCAGATGCGCTGCTCGAGAGGTTTCTCGCCGATCCGGAGCTCCGCGCGCTCGATCGCGCGGCCCTTGCCGCCTTCCAGGAACGGCGCGACGCGGTTCTCACACCCGAGCGCATCGCCGAGTGGACCTTCGCGCCCACTCCGGAGCCGGCACCGCAGGGCGTTGCCGACCGCGACAGGGCCGCCGTCACCCGCAACACAGGAACCCGCGTCCCGGCGGGAGGAGATCCCCTATGAAACACCCGATCATGGTAACCCTTTCCGCGATTGCCGCGCTCGTCCTGCTGGCGGGGTGCGCGCAGGTCGCCGACCGGGCCGAGGCCGAAACCCGCAGCGCGGCGGTCGAGGTGATCGCCGGTGTGATCGAGGCGGAATACCCGGGCATCGACGCGCGGCCGGTGGCCACCTGCATCGTCGAGAACGCCAGCAACGAAGAAGTCTTCACCGTGGCACGCGCCGCCGTGACGGGGGTCGACGACCAGACCGTCCGCACGGTCACCGCAGTGCTCGGCCGCCCGGAGACGCTCACCTGTATCGCCGCCAATGGCGGCGATCTCCTCAATCAAGGAGCCTGACGCATGGTCCAACTGACATTGCCCAAGAACTCCCGCATCACCAGCGGCAAGAGCTGGCCCAAGCCCGAGGGCGCGAAGAACCTGCGCAAGTTCCAGATATACCGCTGGAACCCGGACGACGGGCAGAACCCGCGCGTGGATACCTACTGGGTGGACATGGACAGCTGCGGACCGATGGTTCTGGATGCGCTCATCAAGACCAAGAGCGAGATCGACCCGACGCTCACCTTCCGTCGCTCCTGCCGCGAGGGCATCTGCGGATCCTGCGCCATGAACATCGACGGCATCAACACGCTGGCCTGCATCTACGGGATGGACGAGATAAAGGGCGACGTGAAGATCTATCCGCTCCCGCACATGCCGGTGATCAAGGATCTCGTGCCCGACCTCACCCATTTCTACGCGCAGCACGCCTCGATCATGCCCTGGCTCGAAACAAAGACGCAGCGGCCCGAGCACGAGTGGCGCCAGTCGATCGAGGATCGCGAGAAGCTCGACGGGCTCTACGAATGCGTGATGTGCGCCTCCTGCTCCACGGCCTGCCCATCGTACTGGTGGAACGGCGATCGCTACCTGGGTCCCGCCGCGCTGCTACACGCCTACCGCTGGATCATCGACAGCCGCGACGAGGCCACGGGCGAGCGGCTCGACCAGCTCGAAGATCCCTTCAAACTCTACCGTTG
>CAYXOX010000238.1:0-2902 GCA_964466745.1 uncultured Rhodobacterales bacterium | reverse complement strand
AAGGGGCCGCTCTTTTCGTTTCCGGTGCCGGTTCGCGAGCGCCGCGGCGCCCGGGAGCGGGCGGCCAGCCCCGGAGCGAGGGGCGCTGCCCCTCGCGCTCCCCGAGGTATTTCAGGGCCAAAGTGGAAGGGACGCCGGCACCGGGCCGGCAGCCGCGCCGATCGGAGGCAATGCAAAAGGTGCGGGGTGCGATCGCATCGGATCCCCCGACCCCTCGCGGGGGCATGGGCTGGCGCACCCGTGTCCGGGGTGCGAGGCGCCCCCGCCTCCCGAAAAATCTTGTGAGCCCACGGACCCTTCGGTAGATACGAGCAACGGGCGCAACGCGCCCACCCAGACGGGAGGACGCGGGGGAGCGCCATGAAGACCCGGACCCGGATCCGCATCGCGATCGCCATCGGCGTCGCGCTCGTTCTGTCAGGCTGCGGCGGCGGCGGTTTCCTCGGCCTCGGGGGCCCCCGGGCCGCCGTGGCGCCTGTGGAGCAGGCCGTGCGCACCCGGGGCGGATCGGCCGTCGCCGTGAACCGCTATCTCTGGGCGGCATCGCTCGAGGTGCTGGATTTCCTCCCCATCCAGTCGGTGGATCCCTTCACCGGGGTGATCGTCACCGGCTACGGCGCGCCTCCCGGCGGTGGGCGCGAGTACCGCGCAACCGTTTTCATCGCCGATCCGGCGCTCGATGCGCGCTCGCTCAAGCTGGCGCTCGCCACCCGGGCCGGGCCGGTCGCGCCCGAAACCGTGCGGGCCGTGGAAGACGCAATTCTCACCCGTGCACGGCAGCTGCGCGTGGCCGACGCGCGCCTTTGAGACCCGTGCCGTCCCGCGGCGGCGCGGCCGCCTGGCCGGCCCGGGGTGCATCGTCGCCCGTCGCGTTCACTTTGGCCCTGAAATACCTCGGGGAGCGCGAGGGGCAGCGCCCCTCGCTCCGCCTTGGCCACCCCGTATCGGGCAGCAGCGCAGCGCGCTCTGGCGTCCGTGCCCGGCGCGCGCTAACACCGGCATCGCGCGCGGCGGCAGCCGCCGGTTTCCGCCGCAGCACGACCCGGCCCCGAAGAGGAAAGACCCGAGCCCATGTCCCGCTACGACCCCGCCAAGATCGACGCGAAATGGCAGCAGGCCTGGGCCGAGGCCGGGCTCTTCACCGCGCGCGAGGATCCTTCCCGGCCCAAGTACTACGTGCTCGAGATGTTTCCCTACCCCTCGGGGCGCATCCACATCGGCCATGTGCGCAACTACACCATGGGCGACGTGATCGCCCGCCACAAGCTCGTCACCGGGCATAACGTGCTCCACCCCATGGGCTGGGACGCTTTCGGGATGCCCGCCGAGAACGCCGCCATGGCCTCGGGCGGCCACCCGAGTGACTGGACCTACGAGAACATCCGCCAGATGCGCGAGCAGATGCAGCCGCTCGGCCTCTCGATCGACTGGTCGCGCGAGTTCGCCACCTGCAACCCGGAGTACTACGGCCAGCAGCAGGCACTCTTCCTCGACATGCTCGAGGCCGGCCTCGTCTACCGCAAGAGCGCCACCGTCAACTGGGATCCGGTCGACATGACTGTCCTCGCCAACGAGCAGGTGATCGACGGCAAGGGATGGCGCTCGGGCGCCGAGGTCGAGCGCCGCGAGCTCACCCAGTGGTTCTTCCGCATCTCCGACATGGCCGAGGAGCTGCTCGACGCCATCGAGGGGCTCGACGACTGGCCGCCCAAGGTCAAGCTCATGCAGGCCAACTGGATCGGCAAGAGCCGTGGGCTGGAAATGACCTTCCCGCTCGCCGCGCCCGTCCATGGCCACGCGGGCGTCACCGTCTACACCACCCGCCCCGACACGCTGATGGGGGCGAGCTTCGTGGGCATCTCCCCCGATCACCCGCTGGCCAGGGCGCTGGAGGCGGCCGACCCGGCCCTGGCCCGGTTCAGCCAGGAGGTGCGCAGCCTCGGCACCTCGGAGGAGGCGCTCGAGAAGGCCGAGAAACGCGGCTACGACACCGGCCTCACCGTCCGCCACCCGCTGAACCCGGACTGGGAGCTGCCGGTCTGGGTCGCCAACTTCATCCTGATGGACTACGGAACCGGCGCCATCTTCGGCTGCCCCGCCCACGACCAGCGCGACCTCGATTTCTGCCGCAAGTACGGCCTGCCGGTGATCGATACCTTCCTCGCCCTCGACGATCCGCGGCCGGTTGGCGAAACCGCCTTCGTGCCGCCGAAAACCGAGAAGGTCCGCTGGGTGAACCACTTCGCCGGGCTCGACGTGGCCACCGGGCAGGAGGCCATCGACGCCACCATCGCCTTCGCCGAGCGCGCGGGCTGGGGCCGCGGGGTCACCAACTACCGCCTGCGCGACTGGGGCCTCTCGCGCCAGCGCTACTGGGGCTGCCCGATCCCGGTGGTGCATTGCGACAGCTGTGGCGCGGTGCCCGAGAAGAAGGAGAACCTGCCCGTCCGCCTGCCCGAGGACGTGAGCTTCGACCAGCCCGGCAACCCGCTCGACCGGCACCCCACCTGGGCCGCGGTGCCCTGCCCGGCCTGCGGGGCGCCCGCCCGCCGCGAGACCGACACGATGGACACCTTCGTGGATTCGTCGTGGTACTTCGCCCGCTTCACCGCGCCGCGCGCCGAAACCCCGACCGATCTAGAGGCCGCCGGCTACTGGATGAACGTGGACCAGTACATCGGCGGGATCGAGCACGCGATCCTGCACCTGCTCTATTCGCGCTTCTTCGCCCGCGCGATGCACATCTGCGGCCACCTGCCGGAGAAGTCGAAAGAGCCGTTCAACGCGCTGTTCACCCAGGGCATGGTGACCCACGCGATCTACATGACCCGCGACGAGAAAGGCCGCCCGGTCTATCATTACCCCGAGGCGGTGGAACTGCGCGACGGCAAGGCCTTCCTCA
>CAYXOX010000237.1:0-2916 GCA_964466745.1 uncultured Rhodobacterales bacterium | reverse complement strand
CACTCGATGTGCCAGCCGGGCCGCCCGCGGCTGACCTCCACGCCATTCTCCTCCGGGCCCGGCCAGGCAGGCTCGCCCTCGGCCGAGGGCTTCCACAGGACGAAATCCATGGGGTTGCGCTTGTAGGGGGCCACCTCGACGCGCGCGCCGGCGATCATGTCGTCCACCGAACGCCCCGAGAGCCTGCCGTACCGCTCGCGCCAGCTGTCGACGTCGAAGAGAACATGCCCTTCGGCGGCATAGGCGTGCCCTTCGGACATCAGCGCCTCGATCATCGCCACCATCTGCGGGATGTAGGCGGTGGCGCGCGGCTGGTGCGTGGGCGGCAGGACGCCGAGTTCGGCCATGTCCTCCATGTACCAGCGGGCGGTTTCGGCGGTGATTTCCGAGATCGGCCGGCCCGTTTCGCGGGCGCGCGCGTTGATCTTGTCGTCCACGTCGGTGATGTTGCGCACATAGGTGACGTGTTCGGGCCCGTAGACATGCCGCAGCAGACGGAAGAGCACGTCGAACACCACCGCGGGCCGTGCGTTGCCGAGGTGCGCCCGGTCGTAGACCGTCGGCCCGCAGACATACATCCGCACGTTGCCCGGATCGATGGGCACGAGAGTGTCCTTCGCCCGGGTCAGGCTGTTGTGGAGTCGGATCTCGCTCATGCCTCGTCCTCGCGCGGGCCGTTCGCCGGCGGGCTTGGCATCTCGTGAGGGAAAAGAGAAACGAAAAGCGCCCGCCCGACGATGTCAGCGGGTAATGCAGCCTTCGGTGATGGCGCAGGTGCTTCTCATGGGAGCGGTGTAACCGCGGCGACGCCGATCTGGCAAGAGGCTTCGGACGTGCGCGCGAACCGGCCCGCGCGCGCCCCTGGGGCCGCGCGCGAGCTTTTCACGTTGGGATCAGAACTGGAACGAGACCCGCGCGCTCGCGGTCGTCGCATCCACGTCGATGCCGGTGTCGTCGAAATCGTCGAACTGGTGGAACAGCACCTCGCCACCGGCGACGTAGTTGTCGTTGATCCGGTGACTCACGCCGAGGCCGGCGAAGGCGCCCGTATCGCTGTACTCGGTGCCGCCGATCTCCGCGTTCGCGGCCGCGCCGCCCGCGGTGGCATAGACCATGGTCCGGCCGAGATCGTACCCCGCGCGAAGCTTGAGCCGCGCGACCTGGTCGATCTTGTCGTCGCCGTTGCCGATGCTGAGCTCGCCCAGATCGATGTCGATCTCGCCGCCGAGAACGAACTGACCGAAGTCGTGGTTGTAGCCTGCATGGAGGCCGGCGAGGAAGCCGTCGCCGTCCTCGTCGAAATTGCCGCCTTCCGCGGTCACAGTGCCGAGGCCGATCTGGCCGCCGGCATAGGCGCCGGTCCAGTTGGGCGCGACGTAGACGGGCGCGGGCGCCGGCACCGGGACGGGCGCCTCCACCACGGGATCGGAGAGGCCGCCGGCCAGGGCCGGGGCTGCCACGAGAGCGAACGCGGCGGCGGTCGAGAGCAGTTTCATGTCTTGTGCCTCCTTCAGGGAGCTGTCTTGCAGGGCCGCCGCGGCTGCCAGAATGGCAGCGCCCAATAGGCGGCGTGCTGAGCAACAGGTGGGAACGGCAGCCTATTGCCGCAAGCCCCCCGCGCCCGATCCCGTCCCGATCGGCAAATCCTTGCCGGCCAGGGCGCCGCGGCCCGGCGGATGGATGCCTGCAGGCAGGCGTGATGCCCCGAGCGCGCCCCGGGAGCCGGCGCGCCGCGCCTAGGCGCCGCCTTCCGCCTCGGCGCGCTCGGCCAGCGCCAGCCACTCCTCCTCGGCCTCGGCGAGCCGGGCCTGCCGCACGCCGAGCGCCTCGCTGGCCTTGGCGAACTTCACCGGCTCGCGATTGTAGAGATCGGGCTGGGAAAGCAGCTCTTCGAGGCGGGCCATCTCGGCGGTCAGCCGGTCGATCTCGGCGGGAAGCGCTTCGAGCCGGTGACGTTCGGTGAAACTCAGCCCCGTCTTGCGGCGCGCGGGGGAAGCATCTGTCTTCGCGGGTACCTTCCCTGCCGCGGGAGCAACTTTCGGCGCCGGCGGCGTCTTCCGTTCGGCGGTGGCGAAGGCGCCGCCGCCCTGGGAAAGCATGTCGGACCAGCCGCCGGCATAGACGGTCGCCCGCCCCTCCCCTTCGAGCGCGACGGTGAGCGTGGCGGTGCGATCGAGGAAATCCCTGTCGTGGCTGACGAGAAGCACGGTGCCGGGATAGTCCGCCACGAGCTCCTGGAGCAGGTCGAGGGTTTCCAGATCGAGATCGTTGGTCGGCTCGTCGAGCACCAGCAGGTTGCTCTGCCGCGCCATGAGCCGTGCGAGGAGCAGCCGGGCGCGCTCGCCGCCCGAAAGGCTGCGAACCGGTGCGCGGGCCTGCGCCTCCGAGAAGAGGAAATCCTTGAGATAGCTCATCACGTGCCGCGGCGTGCCGCGCACGTTCACCTGGTCGGCCTGCCCGGAGACGGTGAGCCCTTCGGCGCTGGTCAGGCTCTGCCAGAGCGAGAGATCGGGGTCGAGGGCGGCGCGCGCCTGGTCGAAGAGCGCGATCTCGAGGCCGGAGGCCAGCCTGACCTCGCCGGCATCGGGCGCGATCTGCCCGGTGAGCACCCCGACGAGGGTGGATTTGCCGGCCCCGTTTGGCCCGACGATGGCCACCCTGTCGCCCCGGCTGACGCGCAGGTCGAACGGGCGCAGGATCACCCGTTCGCCGAACCGCTTGGAGATGCCGCGCGCCTCGATCACCTTGCGGCCGATGGCCGGGCCTTCGGCGAAGTCCATGGCCGCCGGGCCCGTTCGGGCGATCTCCTCGGCGCGGCCGCGGCGCATTTCGGCCAGGGCGCGCAGGCGGCCCTGGTTGCGCTTGCGGCGCGCGCTGATCCCCTCCACAGCCCATTTGCCCTCGGCCTTGATCTTG
>CAYXOX010000236.1:0-3006 GCA_964466745.1 uncultured Rhodobacterales bacterium | reverse complement strand
TTCACCTCGCTCGCCCCTGTCTGGTAGCGGGCGGCCTTGGCGATCCAGATGCCGAGGTCGGTGCCGAATTCGGCGAGGCGCGCGTTGCGGGTGCCGTTGTTGATCAGCATGATCACGAACTGGATCACCGTGGCGATCGTCAGCACCGTCTGCGCGAGGCTGAGCATCGCCCAGATGATGATCATGTAGAGCAGCCGCATGCCCATGGTGTCGGGCTTCTCGGGCTCGTCCTGCTCGCCGTTGATGCGGCCCTCCACCTTGCGTTCGTCTTCCATTGCGTCCCCCGGACTGCGTTCTCTCCGGGCCAGCCGGGGCCCGGCGCGTTGCGGTTGCGCGGGCAGGTGCCCGCGGCGCGAGCCTAGCACACACGCGGCGCGCGGTCAGCCGGGGCCGGTATCGCCGGCATAGGCCATGTCGATGGCCGCCTGGGTGCCGCGGGAGAACTCCAGCGGGCACGGGTAGGCCGCGCCCGTGCGCACCGACGCGTTGAACGCCTCCACCTGCAGCACGTAGTGGTTCGCCGCCGGCCAGCGCTCCTCCCGCCGCTCCATCCCCCGCTCGTGGACCAGCACCGCCGGCCCGAAGACGTTGGGGTTGAACGGCGCCGAGAGCCGCAGGAGCCCCTCCTCCCCGTGGAACACCATGTCCTGCCGGGGCTGCATGCGCATGGAGACGCCCGCGGCGTAGTGAAAGCCCTCGAACTCCGCGTCGAGATGGGCATAGGCATCCACCCCGCCCTCGCGCACGATGCGGGAGCGGATCGCCCGCGGCTCCTGCCCCGTCACGAAGCGGGTGGCGCCGAGGATGTAGACCCCGATGTCGGGCAGCGCGCCGCCCCCCGTTTCGGGCCGGTTGCGGATGTTGCCCGGGTCGCGGTTGTCGTAGCTGAAGAACCCGTCCACCCGCACCAGCCGGCCGATGGCGCCCTCCGCGACGAGCTCCCGCGCGCGCTGCCACTGGGGGTGGAAGACGATCATGTAGGCCTCGGCCGCCAGCAGCCCGCTCGCGTCGCGCGCGGCGATCACGCCGTCGAAATCGGCCGCCTTCATGGCGAGAGGCTTCTCGCAGAGCACGTGCTTGCCGGCCGCGAGGGCCTTGAGCGTCCACTCCACGTGGAGGTGATTGGGCAGCGGGATGTAGACGGCGTCGATGGCCGGATCGGCCAGCAGCGCCTCGTAGCCCTCGTGCACGCGGATATCCGGGCAGAAGGCCGAGAAGGGCGCGGCGCGCGCCGCGTCACGCGTGGCCACCGCCGCGAGCCTTCCGCCACGCGCCAAGTGGATCGCGGGGCCCATCTGGCCGGCCGCGAAGACCGCCGAGCCGAGAATGCCCCAGTTCACCGGTGCCGCCATGCCTGCTCTCCTCGCGTCGTTTCGCCCGACGGTAGGGCCGGGGGCGGGGGAAGGTCAACGCCGGGCAGCGTGGCTCAGCCGGCGGCGCGCTCGATGTAGACGGGCTCGAAATCGCCGAAGATCATGCGGGCGCCGTCGAACGGCATCTCCCCCGTCTCGGCCCAGGCCGGATCGGTCTGCATCGAGGCGAAGCAGGCCTCGCAGGCGGCCTTGTCGGGCCAGATGATCCAGGAGAAGACCACGGTTTCGTCGTCCCGCGCCTTCACCGCCATCGGGAAGGAGGTCACCTCGCCCGGCGGCACGCTGTCGCCCCAGCACTCCCACGTCTCCACCGCGCCGTACTTGCGGAAGAGCTGCCAGGCTTCCTTCGCATGGGCGATGTAGGCCTCCTTGTTGGCGGTGGGCACCGCGGCGACGAACCCGCTGACATAGGGCATGGGAATCACCTCCGTTCCTGCTTTTGCACCGCAGATTGACAGGGATTTGATTTGGCACCAAACCAAAAGGGTGACCGCGCCTCGCCTCCCGTTCGACGCCACTCTCGAGGTCCGCGACCGGTGCCTGTGCTTTCGCGCACAGCGCGCGGCGCGGGCGCTTGCGCGCCGCTTCGACGCCGTGCTGCGGCCCTTCGGACTCACCAACGGGCAGTTCTCGCTGCTCGTGGCGCTGAACCGGCCCGAGCCTCCGCGGCTCGCGCCGCTCGCAGACTTCCTGGGGATGGACCGGGCGACCCTGTCGCTCGCGCTCAAGCCGCTCGCCCGGCGCGGGCTCGTCGCGATCACGCCCGACGCTGCGGACGCGCGTGGCCGCCGGGCGGCGCTGACGGATGCCGGGCACGCACTCCTCGTCGCCGCCCTGCCCGCCTGGCGGGCCGAGCACGACCGTCTGGATGCCGCGCTGGCGACGGTGCTGGAGCAGCTCGCCCCCGCCGGAACGGCGGACGTCGCCCTGCCCCTCGCGGCGGGCCTGTGGGGCCTGTCGCAGGCCTGAGGCGCCGCCGCAGGTTCAGGCCGTCGCCATCATGCCCCTGGCTTCCGCGAGCTCGCGCATCCGCTTCTGCAGCTTCTCGAAGGCACGCACCTCGATCTGGCGGATGCGCTCGCGGCTGACGTTGTAGGTTCCAGAGAGCTCCTCCAGCGTCACCGGCTGATCCTGCAGGCGGCGTTGGGTCAGGATGTCCTTCTCGCGGTCGTTGAGCACGTCCATCGCCTCGGCAAGCAGCTCGCGCCGCGCCTCGAGCTCGTCGCGCTCGGCGTAGTCGTTGGCCTGGTCGGCACCTTCGTCCTCCAGCCAATCCTGCCACTGCGTGGCGCTGTCGCCGTCGCTGCCGACCATCGCGTTGAGCGATGCGTCCCCGCCCGAGAGGCGGCGGTTCATGGAAACCACCTCGTCGACCGTGACGTTGAGATCGTGGGCAATCTTCTCGACGTGCTCCGGGCGCAGATCGCCGTCCTCGAGCGCGCCGATGCGGGCCTTGGCCTTGCGCAGGTTGAAGAAGAGCTTCTTCTGCGCCGAAGTCGTGCCCAGCTTCACGAGGCTCCACGAACGCAGGATGTACTCCTGGATCGAGGCGCGGATCCACCACATGGCGTAGGTCGCGAGGCGGAACCCCCGCTCGGGATCGAACCGCTTGACGGCCTGCATCAGGCCCACG
>CAYXOX010000235.1:0-3074 GCA_964466745.1 uncultured Rhodobacterales bacterium | reverse complement strand
AGAATGGCCGTGGCATATGACTTTGAAAGCAGGGAGAAGATCTGGAACGGAAACGAACTGCTCAGGATCTCTCAGCAAAAGACTGACAGAATAAAAAACAATATATGGACATAATAAGCCTTATCATACTGGTACCGGTTTTCGCGGGTCTGCTGCTGTTTGCCCTGCCGGAGCGAGGCAGGATGATAAAAGGCATACTGGCCCTGCTGGTATCAATCATCACCGCCTACTGGGCATGGACCATCTTCAGGGCAGAACCGGCTCTGGCAAGGCTGTTCGCCCCGGAGATACCCGGTGCAGGTGAAAACATAAGCAGGATGCTTCAGAGCTGCAACCAGTATATGCGGTTTACCATCGACGGACTGTCTCAGTTGATTGTTTTGCTCGGAGGGCTTTTCGGACTGCTGATTGCAGTGTATTCGATAAAAGGGGAAGGAAAGTCATTAAAATTCAGGAACTTCCATAGCTACTTCCTTATAACACTCGGGTTGTCATTCGGGACAATACTGGCAGATAACCTTCTGCTGTTCATAATGCTTTGGGGTATACTGGCACTCACATTATACAAGCTCATACCGCAAAATGATGAAAAGAGCTCTGCCGCGGCCAAGAAAACCCTTATCATGATAGGATCATCGGACGGTATAATGATAATGGGGATTGCGATCCTCTACAAGCTCACGGGATCGATCAGCATGAGCGGTATCATGGTTGAAACCGGGTCACTGCTCAGCTATACGGCTTTCGTGGCACTGCTTATCGGCAGCTTTACCAAGGCGGGAGCCTTCCCCTTCCATTCATGGATACCCGATTACACCGAAAAAGCACCGGCAGCATCTTCGGCATACCTTCCGGCATCGCTGGACAAGCTGCTGGGTATATACTTCCTGGTAAGGATATGCCATGATATGTTCGCGATGAGCGATATTCTGCGCCTTGTGATCCTGATTGCAGGGGTGATAACCATTATCACCGCAGTGATGATGGCACTGGTGCAGCATGACTATAAAAAACTGCTCGGCTTTCATGCTGTATCCCAGGTGGGATACATGGTGCTGGGAATCGGACTTGGCAGTGTTATCGGACTGGCTGCGGGACTTTTCCACATGATGAATCATGCAATATACAAGAGCGGACTCTTCCTGGCAGCAGGAAATATAAAGAGTGCTACCGGTGAAAATGACCTTGACCGGCTGGGAGGATTGTCCAAAAGGATGCCCGTAACTTTTATCGCGACCCTGGTCTTCGCACTTTCAATTTCGGGAATACCCCCGTTCAACGGTTTTGCCTCCAAATGGATGATATACCAGGGTATTATTGAATTTGGCAGCGGGACTTCCCTGGCAGGCAAGCTGTGGATAGTCTGGCTGGCTCTGGCCGTACTTGGCTCGGCACTTACCCTGGCCAGCTTTATCAAATTTATAAGCGGTGTCTTCCTTGGAAGCCTGTCCGGTAATATGAAGGATATCAAAGAAGCCGGCATAACAAAGCTGGTTCCTGTAGCCGTCCTGGCGCTGCTGTGCATCGCACTGGGAGTGTTTGCATCAGGTTACTTTGTGCCGGAAATATTTTACCCTGTCACCGGGCCATTCGAATTCTACGGCGTATGGCAGTCCGCTACCGTCTCTCTGCTCATCCTTCTCTCTATCCTGCTGGGATTCCTGATATACCTGGCAACAGGTGTTGGCAGGATGAGAAAGGCGGAAATCTTTACAGGTGGTGAGAAGATGGCGCCGGACAGGGATTTTCCGGTTACAGGGTTCTATGAGACGATACGCAATGCACCGGTGCTTTGTTTTATTTATGAAAAAGCATATAAAGGGTGGTTCGACCTCTACCTGCGCTCAAAGGACTGCATATTATGGATGAACAACGTTTTCAGCAGAAGACATGACGGGGTGCTGCATACATACCTGGGGTGGATACTCGGGGGACTGATAATTATTTTATTAATACTATTATAGGAGCCGGATATGGAATTGATGCTTTCAGTTATAATAGGATTCATGATAATTGCAGCCATAGTTGCAATACATGCAAAAGACCTGCTGTCGGCCATCATAGCACAGGGATTCGTGGGTTACGGTCTTGTGATCTGCTTTCTTATGCTTAAGGCTCCCGACCTGGCCATAGTGCAGATAGTGGTTGAAACCATCACACTTATAATTATGGTGGCTGTGGTGCTGGACAGCTCAAGGAAAGAGCTTGAGGTTAACTTCGATAAAAGACAGGCAGGCACAATTGCCGCCTCCTTCCTGTTTATCATGGTATTGTTACTCTATTTCAACAGGGCTGTCAGCAACCTGACCGGCTTCGGCGAACACACCCTCAGAATGTCGGAAGCCTATGTAACGGGTGCGGCTTCGCAGACCGGCAGCCTGAACCTTGTGACGGGTGTGCTGTGGGATTTCAGGGGATACGATACCCTGGGCGAAGCTACGGTTCTTTTCACGGCGGCTATAGGTGTAATAACAATAATAAGACTTGTCGGTAAAAAATAGGCCTATGAAGGGAATGTCAGTCATAGTGAAAAAAATAGCCCAGCTGATGAGCGGGCTGATCTTCGTTTACGGGATCTATATCATCACTCACGGACATCTTACACCGGGCGGCGGATTTGCAGGGGGGGCACTGGTTGCCGGTGCCTTTATACTGCTGATACTTGCCAACGGCTCTGAATACATTAAACTGAAAAGACAGGAAGAGGGTTCATCGGTGGTGGAGAGCGCGGCTGTACTGATGGCGCTGGTGCTGGCGACCATCGGACTGGTTGCGGGAAGCCTGATGTTCTTCAATAACTACCTGCCGGAAGGTATTCCCGGCCGGCTCATCAGCGCGGGAGTGATCCCGCTCTACAACATCTTTATCGGCATGGAGGTGGCGGCGGCACTGATAACAATATTCCTTGCACTGGTAATCTATAAAGAGGAGATATCAAAATGACTGTTTTTATCCTGTGTTTCCTGATGTTCCTGGTGGGTATCCATGGTGTGCTGACCCGCAGAAACCTGATCAAGGTGGTGATCTCCCTTACGGTGATGGAATTCAGTATATTCCTGATGCTGGCGCTCATA
>CAYXOX010000234.1:0-3101 GCA_964466745.1 uncultured Rhodobacterales bacterium | reverse complement strand
CGCGGCAGCCGGGTGCAGGCCGTGGTCAACGAACTGCAGGGCGAGAAGATCGACATCATCCCCTGGTCGGAAGACCTGCCGACCTTCCTCGTGAACGCCTTGCAGCCCGCCGAGGTGACCAAGGTCGTGCTCGACGAGGACGCCGAGCGCATCGAGGTGGTGGTGCCCGACGAGCAGCTCTCGCTCGCCATCGGCCGGCGCGGGCAGAACGTGCGGCTGGCGAGCCAGCTGACCGGGCTCGACATCGACATCATGACCGAGGAGGAGGAGAGCCAGCGCCGGCAGGCCGAGTTCGAGGAGCGCACCAAGCTCTTCATGGATACGCTCGACCTCGACGAGTTCTTCGCGCAGCTCCTCGTCTCGGAGGGCTTCACCAATCTCGAGGAGGTCGCCTACGTCGATCTCGACGAGCTCCTCGTGATCGACGGCGTGGACGAGGGCACCGCCGGCGAGCTTCAGGCGCGCGCGCGCGACCACCTCGAGGCGCTCAACAAGCAGGCGCTCGAGAACGCCCGCGCCCTTGGCGCCGAGGACAGCCTCATCGAGTTCGAGGGGCTCACGCCCCAGATGGTCGAGGCGCTTGCCAAGGACGGCGTGAAGACGCTGGAGGATTTCGCCACCTGCGCCGACTGGGAACTTGCCGGCGGCTGGACAACGGTGAACGGCGAGCGCTCGAAGGATGACGGGGTGCTGGAGCCGTTCGACGTTTCGCTCGAGGAGGCGCAGCACATGGTGATGACCGCCCGGGTTCTGCTCGGCTGGGTCGATCCGGCCGACCTGGAGCAGACCGGGGAGGACACCGGGGCCGAGGACGGCGAAGAGGATGCATCAGAGGAGGTGCAGGCCTGATCGCCTTCGGAGGGCCGCGGCCATGACCCGGGGCGGAAAGCGCGAGCGCCAGGCGGAGCCGGAGCGGCGCTGCATCGTGACCGGCGAGAGCTCCGGCAAGCCGGGCCTCGTGCGGTTCGTGGTGTCGCCTGAGGGCGAGATCGTGCCCGACGTGCTGGGCAAGCTTCCCGGCCGCGGGATCTACGTGACGGCGACGCGCGCGGCGATCGAGGAGGCCTCCCGCGGGCGCTTCGCCCGGGCCGCCCGGGCGAAGGTCATCGTGCCCGACGGGCTGGCCGACGAGGTGGAGCGCCAGCTCGCCCAGCGGGTCGTCGGGCTGGTCTCGATGGCGCGCAAGGCCGGCCTGGCGGTGGCGGGGTTCGAGAAGGTGAAGGGCTGGCTGGCCCAGGGCCGCGCCAAGGTGCTGCTGCAGGCCTCGGACGGCTCGGAACGGGGCAAGTCCAAACTCTGGACGCCCGAAGGCGGCCGCTTCTTCGGGGTTCTGACCTCCGGGGAATTGGGTTTGGCATTCGGCCGCCAAAGTGTGATACATGGCGCGCTCGCGGCTGGTGGACTCGCAACCCGTGTTGTAGAGGACGCCGAAAGGCTGACCGGCCTGCGCAAGACGGCGGAAGCTTCCGCCGGAAAGGATTAGACGCTGACATGAGCGACAACGACGGCAAAAAGACCCTTGGGCTGCGCGGTGGCGCGCGAACCGGCAACGTGAAGCAGAGCTTCTCGCACGGCCGGACCAAGAACGTCGTGGTGGAAACCAAGCGCAAGCGCGTGGTTGTTCCCAAGCCGGGTGCACAGAAGGCCGGAACGGGTGCCGGCGCAGGTGGCGCCGGGCTTTCGGGTGGCGATCCGCGCAAGCGCCCGGCCGGCATCTCGGAAGCCGAGATGGAGCGCCGCCTGAAGGCGGTTCAGGCCGCCCGCGCCCGCGAATCCGAGGACGCCGAGACCCGCGCACGCGAGGAGCGCGAACGCGCCGAGGAACGCCAGCGCCGCCGCGAGGAGGCCGAGGCGAAGGAACGCGAGGAGCGCGAACGCGAGGAGCGTGCCCGCCAGAAGGCCGAGGAGGAGGAGCGTGCCCGGCGCGAGGCGGCCGAGGCCGCGAAGCGCGCCGCCGCACCGGCAGCCGGAGCCGCCGACGCGCCCGTGGCCGAGCCCGCTGCTCCCCGCGGCGGACGTCCGGCGCCCGCGGCGGCCCCGCGCAAGGAGCGCGAGCGCGACGACCGCCCGAACACCCGCAGCAAGGCGCGGGACGACGGCCGCCGTTCGGGCAAGCTGACGCTGAACCAGGCGCTCTCCGGCGGCGAGGGCGGGCGGCAGCGCTCGCTTGCGGCGATGAAGCGCAAGCAGGAACGTGCCCGGCAGAAGGCCATGGGCGGCCAGCAGGAGCGCGAGAAGGTGGTGCGCGATGTTCGGTTGCCCGAGGCGATCATGGTGTCCGAGCTGGCCAACCGGATGGCCGAGCGGGTGGCCGATGTGGTCAAGGCGCTGATGCAGAACGGCATGATGGTCACCCAGACCCAGACCATCGACGCGGATACGGCGGAGCTCATCATCGAGGAATTCGGCCACAAGGTGGTCCGGGTCTCCGACAGCGACGTGGAGCAGGTGATCGAGCAGGACGAGGATCGCCCCGAAGACCTCAAGCCCCGCCCGCCGGTGATTACCGTCATGGGCCATGTCGACCACGGCAAGACGTCGCTGCTCGACGCGATCCGCAACGCGCGCGTCGTCGCCGGTGAAGCCGGGGGGATCACCCAGCACATCGGCGCCTACCAGGTGAAGGCCGACAGCGGCGACATGCTGACCTTCCTCGATACGCCCGGCCACGCCGCCTTCACCTCCATGCGGGCCCGCGGCGCGCAGGTGACCGATATCGTGGTGCTGGTCGTCGCGGCCGATGACGCGGTGATGCCGCAGACGGTCGAGGCGATCAACCACGCCAAGGCCGCGGGCGTGCCCATGATCGTGGCGATCAACAAGATCGATGTGCCCGCCGCCAATCCCGACAAGGTCCGCACCGACCTGCTTCAGCACGAGGTGGTCGTCGAGAAGATGTCGGGCGAGGTGCAGGACGTCGAGGTGTCCGCCATCAAGGGAACGGGCCTCGCGGATCTTCTTGAATCCATCGCGCTGCAGGCCGAGCTGCTCGATCTGAAAGCGAACCCCGACAGGCCGGCCTCGGGCGCGGTGATCGAGGCGCAGCTCGACGTCGGTCGCGGCCCCGTGGCCACCGTTCTGGTGCAGAACGGCACGCTCAA
>CAYXOX010000233.1:0-3101 GCA_964466745.1 uncultured Rhodobacterales bacterium | reverse complement strand
CGGGCGTCCCGGCCGGGCCGCGCGACGAGCGCGGCGACGGACCCGCGGCGACGGCCCGTGACAGCGCATCGGACCAGGGGGCGGCGTCGCGCGTCCCGCCTTGAAAGGACCCCGCGAAAACGGTATGTTCCGCGCACTTTTCCCCAACCACCGAAGGATGATCGCCATAGCCCGCAGACCTCACAACGCGCCTCCCACGCGCGACACCGGCCCCCGCGTCAACGGACGCATCCGCGCCACCGAGATTCGCCTGATCGGCCCCGACGGCCAGAATGTCGGCGTGGTCAAGCCGGAGCGCGCGCTCGAACTCGCCGAGCAGGTGGGCCTCGACCTGGTGGAGATCTCGCCCAACGCCACTCCGCCGGTCTGCAAGATCATGGACTTCGGCAAGTTCAAGTACGAGCAGCAGAAGCGCGAGAGCGAGGCACGCAAGAAGCAGAAGACGATCGAGGTGAAGGAGGTCAAGTTCCGCCCCAACACCGACACCCACGACTACGACGTCAAGATGCGCAACGTGACGCGCTTTCTCGAGAACGGCGACAAGGTGAAGATCACCCTGCGTTTCCGCGGCCGCGAGATGGCCCACCAGAACCTCGGGCGAGACCTGCTCGAACGCGTCGCCGAGGACGTCAAGGAGATCGGCAAGGTCGAGAACATGCCGAAGATGGAAGGCCGCCAGATGGTCATGATGATCGGCCCGGCCAAGTAGAGCGCACCGCGACGGCCGGCGCGCGGGGCGATGCGCGGCCCGTGCGCCGCCGTTCCCCGCCGCGGCCTCCGGCGCCCGTCGCCCGGCCTTCACCGACACACCGCCCCGGGGGACCGGCGACTGCCCCGCCCGGAGCCCTGCCCGCCCGAGGAGACACCCCGCGATGAACGCTCCGCAGCATGTCCGCACATCCGATACGCCCGAGCTCGCCCGCTTCGCCTGGGAGGATCCGCTGCGGCTGGAAGACAGGCTGACCGAAGACGAGCGCATGCTGCGCGATGCCGCGCGCGGCTTCGCCGAAAGCGAGCTGGCTCCGCGCGTTGCGGCGGCCTACCGCGAGGAGGTCGCCGCGCCCGAGCTCTTCCCGCTCATGGGCGCCGCCGGCCTGCTCGGCCCCACGCTTCCCGAGAGCGCCGGCGGCCTCGGCGCGGGCTATGTCACCTACGGGCTCATCGCGCGCGAGATCGAGCGCGTCGACAGCGGCTACCGTTCGATGATGAGCGTGCAGTCCTCGCTGGTGATCTACCCGATCAATGCCTACGGCTCGGCCCAGCAGCGGGCCCGCTACCTGCCCGGCCTCATCTCGGGCGAGCTGATCGGCTGTTTCGGCCTGACCGAACCCGACGCCGGCTCGGACCCCGCCGCCATGAAGACCCGCGCCGCGAAGATCGAGGGCGGATACCGCCTCACCGGCTCCAAGATGTGGATCTCGAACGCCCCCTTCGCCGATATCTTCGTGGTCTGGGCCAGGTCCGAAGCCCATGGCGACCGCATCCGCGGCTTCGTTCTCGAGAAGGGCATGCAGGGGCTCTCCGCGCCGAAGATCGGCGGCAAGCTCAGCCTGCGCGCCTCCACGACCGGCGAGATCGTGATGGATGGCGTCGAGGTGGGCGAGGACGCGCTCCTGCCCGGCGTGGAAGGGTTCAAGGGGCCGTTCGGCTGCCTCAACCGGGCGCGCTACGGCATCGCTTGGGGCGTGATGGGCGCGGCCGAAGCCTGCTGGCACGCCGCGCGCAGCTACGGTCTCGAACGCCGGCAGTTCGGCCGCCCCCTCGCGCAGACCCAGCTATTCCAGAAGAAACTCGCCGACATGCAGACCGAGATCGCCCTCGGGCTCGAGGGCGCCTTCGCGCTCGGCCGCATGATGGAGGCCGGAACCGGATCGCCCGAGGCCATCAGCCTGATGAAGCGCAACAACTGCGGCAAGGCGCTCGACATCGCCCGCGCGGCGCGGGACATGCACGGCGGCAACGGCATCTCCGAGAGCTTCCCGGTCATGCGCCACATGATCAACCTCGAGACGGTGAATACCTACGAGGGCACACACGACATCCACGCGCTGATCCTCGGCCGGGCGCAGACAGGGCTGCAGGCCTTCGCCTGACCCCGCTGCGCGCCGCGAGCAGGCCCTCGCAGCCAGCCCGCCCTGCCCCAAGGGCCCACCTTCGGCCGGCGGCACCCGTCCCGGCCATGCACCCACCAGCCCGCCCGGCGCCGGCCCCTGCCCCGCGGGCCTGTCCGCCACGGGCACATCCGCTCCACCGCCTCCTTGATCTTGGCCGAAATACTCCGGGGAGCGCGAGGGGCTGGCCCCTCGCCGCACCGCCGCGTCAGGCGCCGCCGCCGGGCTGCCGCGCGGTCACCTCGATCTCGAAGCGCATGGCCGGCTCCTGGAGCGGCGCCACGATCATCGTCGCCGCGGGCGGCGTCCCTGCGAAGGCCGCCCGCAGCAGGGGCCAGCAGGGCGGCCAGTCGGCGCGCTCGGGCAGGATGTAGCGCACGCGCACCACATCGGAGAAGCCCGCGCCGAAGGCGGCCAGCGCCCCCTCCACGTTGGCGAGCGCGTTGCCGCACTGGCTCTCCACGTCGCCGGGAAGGGTCATCGTGGCGTAGTCGTAGCCGGTGGTGCCCGCCACGAAGATCCAGCCGTCGCAGGCGACGGCGCGGCAGTAAGCGATCTCGGCTTCGAAGGGCGAACCCGTGCTGTAGCGCTCCATCGCCCGGCCTCCCGTATTCGCGCCACCCGTCACGGGCGCGGGACAGGCGGGCGTTGACCGCCGCCCGGCCTCAGGCCCGGGCGGTGTCCTTTTCCTCGGCGAAGATCATCAGCGGCGCCGCGTCGGAGGTCACCGCCTCCTCGTTGACGACGACCTCGACCACGGAGTCCATGCCCGGCAGTTCGAACATCGTTTCGAGCAGGATGTCCTCCATGATCGAGCGCAGCCCCCGCGCGCCGGTCTTGCGCTCGATGGCGCGCTTGGCGATGGCCACCAGCGCGTCGTCGGTGAAGGTCAGGTCCGTGTTCTCCAGCTCGAAGAGGCGCTGGTACTGCTTGACCAGCGCGTTCTTGGGCTGGGTGAGGATCGTGACGAGCGCGTCCTCGTCTAGATCC
>CAYXOX010000232.1:0-3115 GCA_964466745.1 uncultured Rhodobacterales bacterium | reverse complement strand
TTTCGGGACGGTGATCGAGAACATGGTCTTCGATGAGGAGACCCGAACGGTCGATTTCGCCGACGACAGCCTGACGGCCAACATGCGCTGCGCCTACCCGCTCGATGCGATCTCGAACGCCTCCCCAACCGCGCTGGGCGGGCATCCCAAGAACATCATCATGCTCACCTGCGATGCTTTCGGCGTCCTGCCGCCCATCGCGCGGCTCACCCCGGCGCAGGCGATGTATCACTTCCTGTCGGGCTTCACCTCGAAGGTGGCCGGAACCGAGCGCGGCGTGACAGAGCCCGAGCCCACCTTTTCCACCTGCTTCGGGGCTCCCTTCATGCCGCGCCGCCCGGAAATTTACGGCAATCTGCTGCGCGAGAAGATCGCCCGCCACGGCGCCACCTGCTGGCTCGTCAACACCGGCTGGACCGGCGGCGCCTACGGCACCGGGGCGCGCATGCCCATCCGCGCCACGCGCGCGCTGTTGAGCGCCGCGCTCGACGGCTCGCTGGCGGAAGGTGCTTTCCGCAAGGATCCCAACTTCGGCTTCGAGGTCCCGGTGGCGGTGCATGGGGTGGCCGACATCCTGCTCGACCCTCGCCGCACCTGGGACGACGGCACGGCCTACGATGCGCAGGCGCGCAAGCTGGTGGAGATGTTCGCGGAGAACTTCGCCCAGTACGTTCCCTACATCGACGAGGACGTGAAGGCCGCCGCGCTGGGCTGAGCCGGCCGGCGCCCGCCGCCTGCGCGGGCGTCGAGATCTTCCACCTGCAGCCACACGCCGCCCTCGGGCCGGAGCGTGAGGACCATGACCGGCCTTGGCGCGACGCCGGGAACCGGGAGGAAGCGGAACCGCGCAAGCAGGGTCGACAGGACGATCACCGCTTCCTGCAGCGCGAAGCTGGCGCCGATGCAGATCCGCGGGCCGTCTCCGAAGGGCAGGAAGGCGAACCTGTCGACAGCGCTCCTGTCCGCGAAACGGTCCGGGTCGAAGCTGTCGGGCCGGTCCCACAGGCGCCGGTGGCGGTGAAGCGCGTAGACTGGGATCGTCACGGTATCGCCCGGGCGCACCCGAGCGCCGCACAGAACGTCTTCGGCCTCGGCGGTGCGCGAGAGGAAACCCGCGGGCGGGTAGAGCCGCAGCGCCTCTTCCACGATCTGGCGCAGGTAGGGCAGGCGCGGCAGATCCCCGGCGGTGGCGGCGCGCCCCGCGTGAACCGCGCGCGCCTCTTCCCTGGCCCGCTCCTGCACCCGCTGATCGAACGCCGCCAGATAGAGCGCCCAGGCAAGCGTCAGCGCTGTCGTCTCGTGGCCGGCCACGATGAAGGTCAGCAGGTTGTCGCGCAGTTCGTCCGTCGTCATCCGGCGCCCGTCGCGCGGGTCGCTGCCCTCGCGCAGGAGCGCCAGGAGCCCGGGGGCGGCGCCCGCGGGGGCCGGCGCGTCCCGTGCGATCATGGCATTGGCGGCTTTGCGCATCTCCTCCATCCGGCGCGATGCGGCGAGCCGCGCGGGCCGTGGCACCCATGTCGGCACGCCGACGATATCGAGTGGCGAGACCCGCGCGGCCGCGTCGATGTAGCTGTCGAGGCTGCCGTGCACTTCCCGCAGATCGAGGCCATCGCCGCCGCCGAAGGTCACCTCCGAGATCACTTCGAAGGTCGTGGCGACCATCTCGCGGGCAAGATCGAGCGCCCGGCCGGGGCGGGCGCCGGCCGCCAGGCGTTCCGCCGCCGCTTCGGCCGCGCGCGACATCACCGGGCCGAGGGCGTCGACGTTGCGGCGGGTGAAGGCCGGCGCAGCGGTGCGGCGCTGCCAGCGCCACTCCGCACCCTCCGCGATGAAGAGGCTCTCGCCGATCGCGGGGGAGAGAATGTTCTTCGTCACCGCCGATTTCGGGTAGTCGTCGAGCCTGTCGCGCAGCACCCGGCGAAGGCTTGGCGGGTCCATCAGCATGTGCCAGCGAACGATCGCGGTGCGCCCGGAGACCACGGGATCCTCGACGGCGCGCGCGGGAATGATCTCCAGCAGGTTGCGGCGCGCCGCGCGCAGCGATGCGGCGATGCCGAGGGGCCGCTCGAGCAGCCGGACGTGGGCGGGCAGGGCCGTGCTTCCGGGCCCCGGGGAGGGTTCCTTGGTCATGAAGCGTCATCTAGCCCGCGTCGGCGCGCCGGCACGACCCGGCGTGCATTGCCGTGCGGCGCTGCAGCGGGTAGGCCTAGTAGCCCATGGGGCCATGCGGCTCCGCCGCGAAACAGACCACGGAGGACGTTCCCATGGCGCGCAGCTTCATCGCCCTGCTGGCGTTTCTCGCGCTCGCCGCCTGCGACCCGCGCGCGAGCCTCGAGGGAGAGCCCGATCCGATCGGGGATTTCGCTCTCGGCTTCGCGATAGCAGTCGCCAAGGATCCTGTGCGCGGGCCGGCCTCCCGCGAGGCGAGCGACGAAGAGATAGAAGCGGCGGTGCGGGATGCGCTCGAGGAACGGTTCCGGAGGTTCTCGGGCGACAAGCTCTACCATATCGCGGTGCGGGTGGAGGGCTACGTTCTGGCGCAGCCGGGCATCCCGGTGGTCCTGTCTCCGAACTCCACGATGATCGTGTCCGCCATCCTCTACGACGACGCGGCCCAGGCGCGCATCAACATCGAGGACGAGCAGATCACGGCGCTGGAGCCGCTGAACGCGCGCACGGTCCTGGGTTCGGGCATCACGCAGACGCGCGAGCAGCAGCTCGAGAACCTCGCCCGTGGCGTTGCGGCCGGCGTCGAGCGGTGGATGCGCGCGAACCCGCAATGGTTCGGCGCGGGAGCGATACCCGGATCGGCGAGCGGAGAGACGGCGGCGGGGCCGGAAAGCGCCGGTGAGGCGGCCCCGTTGCCGGCGCCGCTGGCACCCGGCGCCGTCGCCGTCGCCCCGCTGGAGACGGCCGAGCCCGCTGCCTCGGCCACGGCGCAGCCGGGATCGGAAACGCCGCGCAACTGACGCTTGCACTTCTTCGGGCTTGGCCGTATTCGGCGCGCGCATTTTCTGCGGGAGCTTGCCGCACCGTGCAGTGCGAGCCGCGGCACCGAACGACAAGGAGGCCAAGATGGCGAAGGAAAAGTTTGAGCGTAACAAGCCGCACGTGA
>CAYXOX010000231.1:0-3144 GCA_964466745.1 uncultured Rhodobacterales bacterium | reverse complement strand
CGCCAGCGCGAGCCCCACCACGAGCCCGAGCCAGACCCCGACCGCGCCGAGCCCCGCCCAGAAGCCAAGCACGTAGCTCGTGGGCACCCCGATGCCCCAGTAGGCGACGACCGCGTAGAGAAACGGCACGCGCGTGTCCTGCACGCCGCGCAAGAGACCGAGCGCCATGACCTGCGCACCATCGGCGAGCTGGAAGAGCGCGGCGACGGCCAGCAGTTGCACCCCGATGGCAATGATCGCGCCGCGCTCGGGATCGTCCGCACCCAGGAAGAAGCCCGAGAGCGTTTCGGGAATGCCGAGGAAGGCCGAGATGGTCACCGCCGAGAAGGCCACGGACATCGCGATGGCCGCGAGCCCGCCGCGGCGCAGCCCCACGGCATCGCGCCGCCCCATCGCGTTGCCGGCCCGCACCGTGGCCGCCTGGCTGAGCCCGATGTGGACCATGAAGAAGAGCGAGGCGAGCTGCATGGCGATCCCGTGCGCGGCAAGCTCGCGGGTGCCGATCCAGCCGATCATCACCGCGCTCATGGCGAAAAGCCCCGTTTCGGCGAGGTTCGTCAGCCCGATGGGCCAGCCCAGCCGGTAGACCCGGCCCATGGCCTCCCAGTCCGGCCGCCAGAGCCGCGCGAAGAGCGCATGCTGCGGCAGTGCCCACGCGCTGTAGGCGGCCATGGCGGCGAGGGAGACGAGGTGCATGGTGAGCGACGCGAGCGCGGCCCCCTCTAGCCCCAGCTCCGGCGCACCCCAGTTGCCGAAGATGAACGCGTAGTTCAGGAAACCGTTCGCGACCGCCGCGGCCACCGCGATGACGAAGACCGGCCGCGCGCGCTCCAGCGCGGAAAGATAGGCCTTCAGCAGCATCACCAGGAGGGCCGGCACCATCCCGGGCGCGAGGATGCGCAGATAGCTCTGCGCTCCGGCGGAGACCTCCGGCGTCTGGCCGAGCACGAGGAGCAGCGGCCCCGAGAACCACAGCAGCGGCAGCGTCGCGAGCCCGTAGCCGGTCGAGAGCCACATTCCCATCCGCGCCACGCGGCGCACCTGCACCTCGTCGTCGCCCGCGGCGGCCGTCGCCACCATGGGCATGACGGCCCAGGCGAAGCCCGAGCCGAGGATGAACAGGACGAAGAAGAGCGTCGTTGCGATGGTGCCGGCCGCCAGCGCCTCCACCGAGTAGCGCCCGAGCATCAGCGTGTCGATCACCTGGATGGCGATCTGCGCCAGGTGGCTGCCGATCAGCGGAAGGCCCAGCACAAGCACGGCGCGGGCATGGCCCGAGAAGGAAAGCGGCGGGGTCATCCCGGTCGCTTACGCCGAGCGCCTGCCCCCCGCAAGCATCCGCGCGGCCGCACGGATCGGACGCGTCAGATCGCTCCCGCGAGCATCCCCGCGGCCACCACGGCGATCACGAGGCCCGCCGCGGTTTCGGCCCAGGCCGCGACCCGGGCGGCGGCGGGCGTGCCCACCACCCCCGCCAGCGCGCCCTCGCGCAGGCCGACCGCCGCGAGCGCGACGGCCACCGTCACGCTCGCCGTACCGAGCGCCATGGCGAAAGCGCCCGCGATCCCGGCCAGCGCCATGTCGAGCCGCCAGGTGAGCAGCAGAAGCAGGATCGCCCCGGAGCAGGGCCGCAGCGCGACGGCCCCGACCACGGCAACCGCATCGCGCAGCGAGCGCACGCCGGCCGCCTCTTCCACCGTCGGGCCGTGGGAGTGGCCGCAGGGCCCGCAGGCGGCAGCGTCGCCGGGCGCCGTTCCGCCGTGGGCGCGATGCCCGGCACCGTGGGGGTGCGCGGTGCGCGCATGCGCGGCATGGTCGTGCGCGCCCGGCCGGGACGCCCGGCCGGCCCGTGCCTTCACGAGCCGCCGCACGCCGCGCCACACGAGCCAAAGCCCGACGCAGCCGATGGCGGCATAGCTCAGCGGCGCGAGCGTGGCCTCGGTGACGCCCACCATGGCCTCCCGCGAGAGTTCGAACAGGAAGACGCCGGCGTAGACGAGGGCCACGGCCGTGACAGCCTGCGCGAGCGAGGAGGCCAGCGCCAGCCCGGCGAGCCGGGCCGCGGGAACCCGCGCGCCAAGCCCGTAGCCGCCGATCAGGATCTTGCCGTGGCCCGGCCCCGCGGCGTGAAAGAAGCCATAGGCGAAGGCCAGCGTCATGAGCCCCGCGAAGGCACCGGGATCGCCCCCCCGCAACGCCCTGATGCCGCGGGCAAGCGCGCCCTGGGCCTCGCGCTGGCCCGCGGCGGCCCAGGCGGCGAGCCTGTCGGCACCGCCGCCAAGCAGCCACGCGGCGCCGAGCGCGAGCGCCGCCAGGGCCAGGACGGTCAGCCCGCGGCGCCGCACCGGACCACGATCTTGTCGGCGAAGGCGGCCCCCACGGCGGGGAAATCCTCCGGCTCCTCGGGAAGCCCGAAGAGCGCCTCCTCCAGAAGGTCGGTGGCCGCGGCGATGTCGGCCGGCCGATGCTCGATCTCGCAGCCCTCGCCGGCCACGCGCACGCCGAGCGTCACCTCGTAGAGCGTGTAGAAGGTGGGATCGTAGGCCTCGAGCACGAGGGTCTTTCCGGGGGGCGGCGGCGCGGCGATGGGCCTGTCGTGGACGGTGACGATCTTGCCGTCCTCGAAGCGCGCGTCCACGGCCACGGGCCGGTCGAGCGCGAGCGGCGCGCCGTCGAGATGAGCGTAGAGATCGCCTTCGAAATCGGGAAGCCAGTTGAGATCGAAACCCACCAGCCGCTCGCGCTCCGCCTCCGTGAGCTGCCCGTCGTAGTCGTCGTCGAGGCCCATCTCTTCGGTGATCAGGAAGGAATAGAGTTCGTCGTATTCCCAGGTCACGCGTACCGCCGTGGCCCGGCCCTCCTCGTCCAGCAGAAGCTCGAGCCCCGTCTCCACGAAGATATGCGGGTGCGCCGCTGCCGGAAGCGCGGCGCCGCACAAGACCGCGACGGCGAGGGAGCGTGCAAGCGTCATGGCCAAGCCATACGCCGGGCCGGCCGGGTTTGCCAAGCGGCCGCGCGGGGTGCGGCAAGGATCGGCCGCATTCGCGCGTCGGCGGCCCGCGCATGCCGATCAGGGCGCGGGGCCGCGCCGTGCCCGGGCGTTTGCGCCGGAACCCGCCCCCCCGGGGCTCCGCCCCGGACCCC
>CAYXOX010000230.1:0-3248 GCA_964466745.1 uncultured Rhodobacterales bacterium | reverse complement strand
ACCGCGCTCGACATCGTCAGCATCGATCGGTTCGAACTGACGCTGGAAAGCTCCGATTTCGACGCGTCGATCGTGATCCCGTTCTTCAACATCACAGTTCCGCTCGAGATCTGGGCCGTCCGCGCGCAGGGCAGCGACCCGAGCGCCGCCACCGACGATGCCTTCGACCTGATCGACAGCGCGACGCAGACCTTCGTCTACGACGCCTCGAGCGCCGGCGACGTCTTCGCCCACTCGTCGGCCACGCAGGTCTTCACCTTCTGGCTGTCGGAGTTCACGCCCGACGGCGGCCTGTGGGGCAACCCTTCGATCACGGTCTCCTCGGCCACGCTCAGGGTCTATGGCGAGGTCGCGCCGATCCCGGTGCCCGCCGCCCTTCCCCTGCTGGCGCTCGGCCTCGCGGGCTTCGGGGCCTACCGCCACCGCCAGCGGCGCAAGTCCGCCTGATTTCCGGCACGACCGTCGAGCACGAAGTAAGCTTCCGGCGTGAGCCGTCTGCGCTGGCCGCGTGAATGGTCGTAAGGCATTGCCTTATGTCATGCTCTTCCGTTTTCACCCCGATCGAACTCTTCGCGGCCGAGGATGTTGGTCGTCGTCGGCACTGGTCTGACGAGGACAAGATCCGCATTGTCGAGGAGAGCTTCCGCGGCCACCGGCAGGGGTCAGCGACGGCGCGGCGGTACGGGATTTCGCGGTCGCTGCTGTCGATCTGGCGGCGTGCGTATCGCGATGGAACGCTTGGGGGCCCGGACCTCGGCGGCGGCTTCGTGCCGCTGGTCATGGAGGGCCCTGTGTCATCCCCGGAGGCGCGGTCGACACAGGTCGCTGAGGATGCCCGGATCGATATCGCGCTGCCGAACGGTCGGTGCATGACGATCCCCGCATCGCTGCCGCCGTCGCGTCTGGCAGCGCTGCTGGCGGTGGTGGATCCGAGATGATTGCGTTTCCGGCCGGGGTGAAGGTCTGGATCGCAGGCGGCGTGACGGACATGCGCTGCGGGATGAACAGCCTGGCGCTGAAGGTTCAGCAGGGGCTGGGGCGCGACCCGCACGCGGGCGAGATCTTTTGCTTCCGCGGGCGCAAGGGCGATCTGGTGAAGCTGCTGTGGCATGATGGCGTTGGCATGTCGCTCTACGCCAAGCGGCTCGAAGCGGGGAAGTTCATCTGGCCCGCGGGCGGCTCGGGGGAGGCCGTTCAGGTCTCGGCAGCGCAGCTGGGCTATCTCCTGGAGGGCATTGACTGGCGCAACCCGCGCTGGACGCAAAGACCTGCAAAGGTTGGATAAACCGGCGCTCAAGGCCAATTTCCCATGGGCGTTCCCGGGCCGGCATGGTAGATTTTGGCGATGTCCGAGGCCGCCTCCGAACTCGATAAACTGCGCGCTGCCCTGGCCGCGGCCGAGGGGCGTGCCGCCGCGGCAGAGGCTGACCTCGCGCAGGCCCGCGCGGTCGTGTCGACCTCCGAGGCGATGATCGCGGCGTTGAAGCTTGAGATTGCGCTGCTCAGGCGCGACAAATACGGCCGCAGCCCGGAACGCACCGCCCGGCTCCTCGACCAGCTGGAACTGCAGCTCGAGGAGCTGGTCGCCGATGCCGCCGAGGATGCGGCCGGGGCCGAGCAGGCGGCGGAGAAGACGACAAAGGTGGCGGCCTTCGATCGGCGCAAGCCGGTGAAGAAGCCCTTCCCCGAGCACTTGCCCCGCGAACGCGTCGTGGTCGAGGCGCCGACATGCTGCAGCTCATGTGGCTCGGACCGGATCGTGAAGATGGGCGAGGACATCACGCGAACGCTGGAGGTGGTGCCCCGCCAGTGGAAGGTGATCGAGACGGTGCGTGAGAAGTTCACGTGTCGCGCGTGCGAGAAGATCAGCCAGCCGCCCGCGCCCTTCCACCCGATCCCGCGCGGCTGGGCCGGCCCCAGCCTCCTGGCGATGATCGTGTTCGAAAAGTACGGCCAGCATCAGCCTCTGAACCGCCAGGCCGAGCGCTATGCCCGCGAGGGGGTGGAGCTGAGCTTGTCGACGCTGGCCGACCAGGTGGGCGCCGTGACCGCCTTGCTGACGCCACTCAAGGCGCTGATCGAGGCCCATGTGCGCGCCGCTACCCGGCTGCATGGCGATGACACGACCGTGCCGCTGCTGGCCCGCGGCGGGACGAAGACCGCCCGTCTCTGGACCTATCTCCGCGACGACAGGCCGTTCGACGGCACGGCGCCGCCGGCGGTCGTCTTCCACTTCTCCCGCGACCGCGGCGGCGAACATCCGACGGTGCATCTGCAGGGCTGGCAGGGGATCCTGCAAGCCGACGCCTATGCCGGGTACAACCCGCTCTACGACCCGGGGCGACAGCCCGGGCCGGTGGCCCCGGCGCTGTGCTGGAGCCATGCGCGGCGCAAGTTCTTCGAGCTTGCCGACATCGAGACCAACGTCCGAAAGGGCAAGCCGGCCAAAGACATCTCTCCCATCGCCCTGGAAGCCGTCCGGCGGATCGATGCCCTGTTCGAGATCGAGCGCAGCATCAACGGCCAGCCCCCGGACGTCCGTCTCGAGGTCCGCAAGCAGCTCTCGGCGCCCCTCGTGACAGACCTCGAGCGCTGGCTTCGGGGCGAACGCGCGCAGCTGTCGAAACACGCCAAGGTGGCCAAGGCCATCGACTACCTGCTGTCGCCGAACCACTGGCCGGGCTTCACCTGGTTCCTGGAGGACGGCCGGATCTGCTTGAGCAACAATGCCGCCGAGCGAGCGCTCCGTGGCGTGGCCCTCGGCCGGAAGTGCTGGCTCTTCGCCGGCTCCGAGCGCGGAGGCCACCGCGCCGCGGCCATGTACACCCTGATCGGCACCGCCAAGCTCAACGGCATCGACCCGCAGGCATGGCTCGCCGACGTCATCGCCCGCATCTCCGACATGCCCGTATCACGCCTGCCGGAACTCCTCCCGTGGAACTGGGCCGCCCCCGAAGCCAGCGTCAAGGCCGCCTGACCGCGGCTCCCGCCGGATGGTTACAGCACGAAGGCCGGGCCCCGCGCCCGGCCTTTTCCGTTGCGCCATGGGCGAAATGTTTCGCGCGCGAAACATCTCCGCCGTCCGGTGCGGGCGGCAGGCACGAAAAACGCGCCGCAAGCAGGCGGCTTCAGCCACTACACGGGAGATCAGTAAGATCCCCGTCCCCCCGCCCTTCTGGCCCTAGGCCTTGGCCTTGGCGGTCTCGGCTTCGTCGCCCGCCGGCAGCGCAAGGCGCGCACCGCCTGAC
>CAYXOX010000229.1:223-3271 GCA_964466745.1 uncultured Rhodobacterales bacterium | reverse complement strand
AAAGAACCGTTAGGGCTAAAGGAAACATCTTCACTCCCTCCAACGTCAATGCCCGTAGTGATAACGCTCCAGTCTGTCGTGTCATACACGATAACTCCCGGCGAACCATCATGGGCAACCGCCAGCATAGAACCGTCAGGACTAAAGCAAGCGTTTCTTGGTGTCCCTGCTGGAAGTTGCGCCGGATCAGGAACCTTGCTCCAGTCGCTTGTGTTGTAAATTGTTATGCCGGGGGTCCCATGATTAGCCGTAACCATGAGACTTTGATCTTCACTGAAAGTCAGCCCCCAGCAATGATTTGCAGGTAGGACTGCCGGGTCAGCAATTTTACTCCAATCCGTCACATCCCAAATGTAAATATAGGGACTGCCCGCGAAGCCACCTGCACAAAATTGGGATGGCGGTAAAGGTTCCGCAGCTTCCCCGGATAAAACAAATGGATTTAATATAAAGCCTGTCATTAAAAGCCCTTATGCTTTCGTGCCAATCAGGTAAACTTTAAGCCCTGCCCCAGCAGTTGTGGAACCAACCTGATCTATATCAAGAGTGATTTCTGCGTCATCCGCCAAAGCAGCATCACTAATAACTGGCGCTGTGGCAGCTGTGGTGGAAGTCTTCTCCCCATCGTCAATTGTTATTTCTGTGCTCAGGATACTTGTTCCGCCCTCGTTGATATCAACCTGAAGAGCTGCCCCGGTTGGCGCTGTAGTTACACTCGCCCGGACTTCAGTAACTGTGAAAGCGTACGGCATTCTAAAAGTTAATTTGCCAGTACCAGTTTCAAGGTCCGTAGTTTCATCACTTGCTGCGACAATTATGCTTTCCGTAGCAGGGGCATTCAGGTTATTAAGGGCATCTTTTACTGTGACCCCATCCACGTCACTGTCATTGCCAAGTTCACTGGCTAAAATATCAAATGGTGCCATGTATTCATATAAGACATCACCATCATTTTCGCACATCACAAAGCCCATGCCGTCACCCCGGAAATCAACCCCTGTTGGATTGCCGGACTGGCTGCTTATATCTGTAGTTTGAGAGGCATAGCTTATTGTGTCCAAGTCCCATGCTGTAGCTAAACTATATTGGTAAAGTGCATCTTCATTTGCGGATAGAAGATAAAGGTGTAAGCCGTCAGGGGATAGGGCAAGGCCAGAAGCTCCACCAGAAAGTTCATTGGTCCACAAATATTCGCTTGTGTTCGACGCTGTAGTAAGATCGTACGCTGTCCCTAGTGTGTACTCACGTATTACATAAGGATTAGTAGTATTTACCACATATAATTTATCACCGTCAGTCGAAATATCAATGGCTGTAAAATTGGAGCCACTAACTGTAAGTGTGCTATGATAAGATGCTGTGCTGATATCCCATGCGGACATAAGATCATAACGATATATTCCATCATTTTGCGCGCCACAAGCAAATAAATGTAAGCCGTCTGAGGACAGGCAAAAGCCGTACATTGTATTATCTTGTGTTCCAATAGCTAAGCTCTTACTAGCATAACTCAGTGTAGTCACATCCCATGGTGTGCTTAAAATGTGCTGATAAATTTCATTTGTTAAAGAGTCAAGGACATATAGCTTTGTTCCGTCGCTGGAAAATCTTATGTCTTGTAAATAAATATCGTTTAAAGATGCGTGTTCCCACGAAATACCACTAAGGTCATAAGACCTACCTGAGTAACTAAAATTGTCTAAGTTCCATTCCATGGCAGCTTCTTCACTTGCCCCGGCTCCAACTTCAACAATGCTATCATCAGTCTTTTTACCGTAGAGTTTCCCCTCAACCCCATTCCAAGCCATTTCACCAACTACAATATCAGCTGGATCAGGTGCCCCGGAGGCATCCTGTTTATTCTTTAATACCAAAGGCAAATTGCTCATCATAACCTCTCTTTTGTTTCGCCGTGAGGGGAAGCATTTCTGCGATGCTTCCCCTCACTACCAAGGTGGCAGCAGCCCTTAGTAAGAACCGCCGTCAATGGAAGACACAGCTTCCCAATTGCTTGTTGAGTTGTTGTACTGGAGCATATATCCATCAGCCACACCGCTTGGATCAACATCAGCCAAGCCAGCCAAGCCAAAGGTGGATGCAACATCAACAACATAGCCATCATGGTCATCACCAGTTACGGTAATCCGGTCAGCAGTTCCAGAAACAGTAGGATCAACAGCGTCAATTCGATCCCATCCCGTTCCATTATAAACAGTATAATCCCCAACGTCATATTGCTCACCAAAGGCTGTGCTTCCAGCAGTTGTGATCCGGTAAAGATCGCCATTACTATGAGAGCTTGTTCCTGTGGCAGTGTCCGCGTCAACCGCAGAAGCATCGGCTGTGCCCTGATAATTCATTGCCGTAGTAATAGCCCCGGCCACTTCATCATCTACATACTTCTTAGTTGCAGCATCCTGATCTAATGTTGGATCAGCCACGTTAGTAAGCTTGTTTGCGCCGCCATCGAAAGTCACTCCTGTATCTAAAGTGATATCCCCGCTAACAAGAGTGGCAGTTGGCAATTCAGCCTGATCAGAAGCATTAGACTTTATCAGAGCAACATCACCATCCCCGGCATTATTAAGACCAACCAGTGCACCGCCATTGGTGAGCTGGATATGATCCTCAGTTATGCTGTCATTCGTGAGTTCAAACCCAGCCTCAAGAGACGTGATTGTAGGAGTATTGGTTGCCCAAGTGATATTATCCTCGAAACTTTTCTTGGTAATATCATCCACATAAAGTGTTTGAGCTGCCGGAATGGTCCAAGTCATTGCCGCAAAGTCGTTGCCTAACCACCTTGCTTCAGCGCCACTTCCAAAGCCACTATTGACAGTAAGGGTTCCAGCTGCTGCCGTGAAGAACGTATTAAGCACCTGTACCATCCAGCCCACGATAACAGATGAGCTTCCAATTTCACAATCCCGGCAATCCTGAATATAAATTTGACGGCCTTCAACATCCCCTTCAATTCTGGCCCCTTCAAGATATGTGACCTGATTTCCAACGGAAGGTTCCTGGGCGTCCCTTTGCGTGATAAGAAAA
>CAYXOX010000229.1:0-213 GCA_964466745.1 uncultured Rhodobacterales bacterium | reverse complement strand
AAGCACCATCAATACGCACATTTTTATAATAAGCGTCATGAGAAGTGTTGCCCGTCATGGTGTCTTTTACTTTTGTACGAACAGCACCCGTCACAGTCATTCCAAAGCGGTTGCGCTGATGACTATTTCTGGCATCACCATTTGCACCAATAAGGGACAGGCAGCTGCGCCAAGTTGAACTGGACACACCAAACTCTTCTTCTTCAGCAACTT
>CAYXOX010000228.1:0-3286 GCA_964466745.1 uncultured Rhodobacterales bacterium | reverse complement strand
ATCATCAAACCAATATCGGGCAAAATCCCGCCGGCTCTGGAAAACCATGATGATGGCCGCGAAAAGGGCCGCAACAAGCATATATCGGGTCAGTGGTTTCATGTTTTACGCTACTCCTGCCGGATGGTCCGGGAAATATCGGTTTTGCCGAGCCGGAAGGCCGGGTAGATGCCCGCCAGCAGAGCCGCGGCCAGGGCCACCAGGAACGCCTGCAGAAAAAGCCCGGGGGTCAGCATCATCTCCATGGTCCAGCCGAAAGAGCGCAAATTGATCACATGGATTAAAATCCAGGCCAGGATCCACCCCACCGGCATGGCCAGAAGGCCCGCCGTGGCGCCCATGAGGCCGGTTTCCAGAAAGGTCAGGCGCCACATCTGTCCGATGGTCATGCCGGTGGCCCGCAAAATCCCCAGCTCCCGGGCCCGTTCCAGTTGAAGGCTCATCAGCGCGGAAAGCACCCCGATAAAGGCCACGATGGTGGCCAGAAGCTGCAGCGCCGCCGTGATGGTAAAGGTCCGGTCAAAGATATCCAGGGCCGCGGCCCGCAGGGAACGGCTGGACTGGATAATCACGTTTTGGCGGCCGCGCAGGCGTTCTCCCAGCATCACTGCCGCTTCTTCGGCGCTGTTGTCGTCGTCTAAGAAAAAGGCCATTGATGTAATGCGGTTATCCGCCCAGTTGGCGCGAAAAAGGCCCTGTCCGATCATGATCGTTCCCATCTCCGAGGCGTAATCGTAATAAACGGCCAGAACAGGAAAGCGCCGGGGGCCGGCATCAGTCATCAGCAGGATCGGTTCGGGCGGCATCTTCATGTTTTCCCGGTGGAAAAGAGATTCGGAAATCATGATGCCTTCCCCGGCGGCCAGGCGATCCCATAAATTATTTTTATTGCCGTCCGCAAACAGGTAGCTCCGGCCGCCCCCGGAAACATCGCCATCCACGCTGATCATCTCCACCATGCGGCCGATTTCAGGGGCCATGACGGTCACATGCCGGGCCGTGACCATTCTTTTTACGCCGGGTAAGCCGGCGGCCCGTTCGATGACTTCCGGGTCCAGGGCATCCTGGACCCGGCCGGCTGAAAGGGACGGGGGAGAAAGGTAAACATCCGCCTGGAAGGTGGCGTCCAGCCACAGGGAAACGGTGCCCCGGAAAGAGCCGATCATGATGGACACGCCCACAATTACGGAAACCGCCACCATCAAGGCGGCAATGGCCACGGATGTTCGGGAAAGGGAACGATCAATGCCCCGCGATGCCATGCGGCCAAGGATGCCGAATAAACGCCCGGCGCCATGAGTCGCCGCCCGCATCAGCAGTGAGGTGGCCGCCGGCGTCAGCAGGGCCATGCCGAAAAGCAGCGCGAAAAGTCCGCCGAAAGCCGGAAACAGGCTGTGCCCCGGCAAACGCAGAAGCAGTCCGCCGGTAAGGATCAGCAGCCCGCCCGCGGCCATCAGGCGCGGCAATGCCCTGCGGGAGCGGCCTTCCAGCGAAGAGCGGGCCAGGTTGCTCCGGGGCGTTGTCCGCATGGCCTCCACGGCGGGCGGCAGCGACGCGACAACAGCCGCCCCCGTGCCGACAACCAGTCCTTTTACAAAGGTTGTTGTCGCCACGGCCACGCTTTGGACAGTTAAGACAAAATAGAGGTCATTGATGGTCTGGGAGACCAGGGCCACCAGAAAGCGGCCCAGAAAGATGCCCAGGCCCAGGCCGAACAGCGCGCCGACCAGACCAAGGACGGCGGCTTCCGCTAAGATCAACGTGAAAAGCTGGCCCCCGGTCACCCCCAGGCAGCGCAGAATACCGAAGAGATCCCGCCGCTGGACAACGCTGAAACTGACGCTGTTGTAAATCAGAAACATCCCCACCATCAGAGCCAGCAGGCTGAGCGCGGTGAGATTCAATTTAAAGGCCGCCGTCATTTGCCGCAGGGCGTTGCTCCGGGCCGCGGCCGGCTCCAGTATGACGTCCGGCGGCAGGAGGGACTCCACCCGGGCCAGGATGGCCGGATCTTCAACGATCAGGTCGATGCGGCTGAGCCGGCCGCGCATGCCCAGCATTTCCTGGGCCGTGGCAATGTCACAGAAGATCATGTGGTCTATGGCCTGGCGGCTGAGCTCGTCTTTGGCCGCCAGCACGCCGATCACCGTAGCGCTGATCTCCCGGCCGCCATGCATGAGCAGCGTGGCATCGCCGGGCTTAATGCCGTATTGATCGGCTCGGTTGCGAGGCAGCACAATGCCGGCCGGATGGGTCAGAAGGTGGGTGATTGCTTCCGCCATTGCTTCCGTTCCAACGGGAAAATAGCCGCGGAACGGCGGCTCGGCGAAAATATCCACCCCGATCAGGCGTAGGGGTTGTTCCCCGAGATTACGCCCGATGACGTAGTCTTCCACGATGGGGGCCGCCGGCAGATCACTGATGGTGGTGCGAAGCCCTGTGTAAAGGCTTTCGTCCAGGCCTGACGGGCCGCCTGTCAGACGGTGGGTTGCCCGGCCGGCAACCGCCTGGGTGGAAAGTTCAAAAGCCCGGCCGGCCGAATGGTTGGCCACATCCACCGACACCATCATGGCAACGCCGATGGCCACCCCGCATATCAACAGAATATATTGCAGGGGCCGATGCCGCATCCGCCGCCAGGCCATGCGCCACAAGGGCGTATTAACCGTTTTGGACGCTTTGATGAAGGACTTTGCATCGGTCATGGCTCAGGAATTTTCCTCCGGGCCCCGGATTTTGCCCGGTGTCTCCATAAGGCGTCCCTCCTGAATCCGGAAGACACGGTCGGCCGGATCGATCATTTCAAGGTTATGAGTGGCCACAATCAGGGTTTTCCCGGCATCGCGGGTCAGGCTGAGAAGCAGCCGGAGGACGTTTCGGCCGGTTTCTTCGTCCAGGTTGCCCGTTGGTTCGTCCGCCAGAATCAGGGCAGGGTCATGGGCCAGAGCCCTGGCAATGGCCACGCGCTGCTGCTCGCCGCCGGACAGCCGGTCGGGAAAGCTGTTTTGCCGGTCATCCATGCCGACTTTTTTTAAAAACCCCATGGCCGTGCTTCGTGCGGCGCGGGTGCTGCGGCCGGCCAGCTCCATGGGCATGGTCACGTTTTCAAGAACCGTCAAAACGGGAATGAGATGAAAAAACTGGAAGACAAAACCGATATGATCCCGCCGGAACAGGGTCCGCTCCCGTTCGCTGACGGCGGTGATGCAGGTTTCACCGATAAAAATATTCCCGGACTCGGGTTTGTCGATGCCGCTGATCAGGTTGAGCAGCGTGCTTTTGCCGC
>CAYXOX010000227.1:0-3354 GCA_964466745.1 uncultured Rhodobacterales bacterium | reverse complement strand
GAACATACTTGATTTCCAGCATAGAATACCTATATTTACGTGTTACCGATTATAAATAAAATGCCATAAAATGGTATAAATTATCATCCAACCCTTGGTGCGTCAATAATTATTGAAATTTTCGAAAAAATCAGATATGGAAGCGGTATATTTGCTTTTATGGAGAAAAGACCGATGGAGGATGTGAAAGACAAAAAGCAGGAACTGCGAAGGCTTATTGAAAAAAAGCTGGCGCCCCTGAGCCGGCACCTCGAAGAGCCGGGCCCCGGCATCCTCCCAGCCCGCCCGCGTCTGCTCCGGCGCGTCGGGCCCGTGGCAGAGCCAGACCGCCGCCTCCCCGGCACTCTCCCACAGACGCCCCCGAGGCAGGTCCAGGCGCCGCGAAAGCACCACCCGGACCGGCTGCCGCTCGATCCCGAGCCCGCGGATGGTAAGCGCAGGATCATCAGCGCGCGCCGTGCCGCCCCCGACCATCACCGCGTCATGGCCCGCGCGCATCAAATGCACCCGGCGCCGTGCCTCGGGGCCGGTGATCCACCTGCTTTCGCCGGTCGCGGTCGCGATCCGACCGTCGAGCGAAGCGGCGAGCTTGAGCGTGACGCGGGGCCGGCCGTGCCGCTCGCGCAGCAGGAAGCCCGCGAGATCGGCCTCGGCCTCGGCGCGCCGACAGCCCTCGGTGACGGCGACGCCGGCGGCCCGCAAAAGCGCGACGCCGCGCCCGTTCACGCGCGGGTCGGGATCGGGCGCGGCGACGACCACCCGCGCGACGCCGGCCCGGGCAAGCGCTTCGGCGCAAGGCGGGGTTTGCCCGTGATGGGCGCAGGGCTCAAGCGTCACGTAGGCGGTCGCGCCCCGCGCCGCCGCACCGGCCCCGGCAAGCGCCTGTGTTTCCGCGTGGGGGCGACCGCCAGGCGCGGTGGCGCCGCGCCCGAGAATTCGGCGATCGGGGGACACCAGCACGCAGCCTACGGCCGGGTTGGGCCAGGCCGCGCCAAGCGCGCGGCGCCCCATGGCCAGCGCGAGCGCCATGAACCGGGCATCGACGCCCGAGTCGGCGCCGCCGGCCCCGCTCACTCCTCCGGCTTGCCCGTGTTGGGGCGCAGCTCGCTGACGAACTTGTCGAAATCGTCGGCAGCCTGGAAATTCTTGTAGACGGAGGCAAAGCGCACATAGGCGACGGTATCGATCCGTGCGAGCGTTTCCATCACGATCTCGCCGATGGTCTTGGAGGGGATGTCGGTCTCGCCAAGGCTCTCAAGACGGCGCACGATGCCCGAGATCATCTGGTCCATCCGTTCGGGCTCGATGGGCCTTTTCTGCAGCGCGATGCGGATAGAGCGTTCCAGCTTGTCCCGGTCGAAATCCTCGCGCCGCCCGTTGGACTTGATGACGACGAGGTCGCGCAGCTGAACCCGTTCGTAGGTGGTGAAACGCCCGCCGCAGGCAGGGCAGAATCGCCGCCGCCGGATGGCGACATGATCCTCGGCGGGGCGCGAATCCTTCACCTGGGTGTCGATGTTTCCGCAAAACGGGCAGCGCATGGGCGTTTCCCCTGTGTCGTCTCGTCTGCTTCTGGGGGCCGCCCCCGTACATTCCGCAGGGACTATATGAGCCCCTCTAGGGTTTGGGTAGAGCCCAATTTGCGCCACCCGATCTTGCGGGAAAGTGCCACGCCCGCGTCGGGGCGGCGGTTGGGGAAGAACGGGCCAGAGAAAGGGCCGTAAGGGTGGGCGGACGTGCGCCGCCACGCCCACCCTGTGCCGACGGTATGCCGGGCTATTCGGCGGCCTCGGCGGCGGCGCCCTCGCGGGTCGCGGCGCGGGCGGCAGCCCGGGCGGCGGCGCGCTCGGCGCGGGCCGCGTCGAGGCGCGCGATCGCCTCCTCGTCCGCCTCGATGCGATAGCCCGAGCGTTCGAACAGGCGGATAGTCTTCATCGCGAGCTTCGTTTGCTGCTTGCGGACCTGCTTCCAGGACGCGGGCGCGGCGGCTTCGCTTCCGGCTTCGTCTTGGGTGGCAGGTGCCGCCGAACGACGGCCGGCCTGCCAGAGAGCGCGCGCAAGGGTGCGGCCGGCCCGACGCCGCGCGGCTTGCTCTTCGGTGAGCGGGGCCTTGGTGGTTTCCATTGTCTCTTTCCTCGAGATGGAAGGCGCGAAGAGGGGCCCGCGCCGGCCCGGGCGAAACCGCTCCCACGCGCTCCCGCCTGCCCGATTCGCTAGCCTGCGCGGCGCCGCCGGGAAAGCGGTTTGGCGTACGGCCCAACTTTTCGGACCGGCGGTGGCGGCGGCGCCACAGCCGCCCATACCCGCGGGCTTCAGGGCGCGAAATGCGCCGCGACGCGGCGGCGATGGGGCCTTTCGCGATGCTCCACGAGGTAGATCCCCTGCCAGGTTCCCAGGCGCAGCGCGCCGCCCAGCACCGGGACCTGCAGGCAGGTCGGCAGAAGCGCGGCCTTGATATGGGCCGGCATGTCGTCCGGCCCTTCGGAGGTGTGACGCAGCCAGCCCATGCCGGGGGCATCTGCCGGGGGAGCCAGCCGGCCGAGGAACGTGCCGAGGTCGCGCGTGACGTCCGGGTCAGCATTCTCCTGGATCAGAAGCGACGCCGACGTGTGACGCACAAGCAGCGTGAGAAGGCCGTCGCGCGCGCCGGCGCCTTCCAGCCAGGCGGCGATCCGCCCGGTGATCTCGTGAAACCCGGGGCCGCCGGTTGCAACGACGAACTCCGTCTGCATCGCGCGCCCGCCGCCCGTGCCCAGCCGTCAGTCGAAGAGCCGGTCGCCCTCCTGGTCGATCAGCTGCCTTGCCTTGGCGGCCGAGGCCTCGGCGGCTGCATCGGCATCGCCCAGCGTATCGGCCCGGATCAGCGAATGGGACCGAAGCTCGCCGTCGATCTCCTTTTCGATCCGCGCCGCGATCCGGTACTGCCCGCCATCCTTCATCGGCTCGGCAAAGATGCGGAAGCCCTCGTAGACCTCGGGCTCCTTCGCAGCCTCTTTCGCCGGCTTGTCTCCGCCACCGAACAGCCTCGAGAAGATCGACATGGGCACCTCCGGATCGCAACCTGAGCAGCAGACTAGCCGTCTTGGCAGCCGCGCGAAAGGGCGGGCCTCAGCCCCGCGCCGCGCGCCCCACCGTCAGCTTGAGCAGCAGCAGCAGCCAGGGCAGCCCGTGCATCGCGAGGTCCGCGATGTCGATGGGGCGTGTCAGCGTTCCCGCGGCGAGCATCTGGAGCTTCTCCCAGATATGCGGCTCTGGCACGAAGGGCGCGAGGCCGAGGGTGAGGCTCGCGACGAGAAGGAGGCTCAGCGGCAGGGCGTCGAGAAGGCGGCGGAGGGCGGTCATGGGAGCGGTCTA
>CAYXOX010000226.1:0-3396 GCA_964466745.1 uncultured Rhodobacterales bacterium | reverse complement strand
GCCTGGGGGATGGAGAAACGCCTTTCGCTGTCGCCTACCACGATGAACAGGCGGTTTATAAACCCAATATCTAGGAATGCGCTCGTGAACATAGTTTGGAAAGTATCCAGCGTGGATGCCCCGAGAAGAGAAAGGTGGGCGTCCTCAATTTGAATTTTCTTTTTTTTCGTAACGTTATGGTACTCATTCTCACCGAATAGGCTGGTCACAGCGGGGAGAAGGTTACTACTTTCAATTTTAGACTTTTGGACAAAGGCTTTTAACTCGTCTAGGTAAAGCAACACCTGCGTATTGCCTTTAAAGAGCTGCGCTAGTCCTTCCGGTGATCCAAGTCCCTGGCAAACCGTGAGAGCACCCATTAGGAAGTTTTTAAAAAAGTCTGCCGCCTTCTTTATCGCCGTTGATTTGCGGCCCGTACCGCTTGCACCGAGCAAAACAGTGTATAAACGTGGTTGCGGGTAGAGCTCAGAATCTAGGGTTATTTTCCCGCTTAGTGTATTTCCAAGGCAGGTCAGGAATGACATATAGAGAAATTCCGGGGGAGTCTCTAAGCACTTGCCATAGGCCTTCGCAAATTGCCCAGCCACACCGGCCATAACGTCATGAGGGAAGCCACAAAACTCATTAGGCTCGCTTACCGCTTGTTTACCGTCCACCGCCTCGCCGCTGCATAATCGCTCTATGATTTCATCAGTGAAGGGTATGGGGTCTTGCTTGGCGTCCACGGTATTTAATGCCTTCTGAATGGTTCGCCACCCATAGGTGGAGTTCCCGGTCTTACGGTTCCACTTAGGCCTCATAAGGGCACTATGTCGAAATATCCGGTCAATCTGCGTGGCATCACGGGTAAAGGCCGCCAGGTGGCACACGACTGAGAAGTCTGCATGCGAATGTGTAAATTCCTCCCCGTCTCCGGCGGTACGTCCCGAAAAATCACCGTTGGAATACAGGTCAAAAAAATTTCCCGACGGGTCCCATAGGTTTTTTATCCGGTCTAAAATTGCGCTGTCTTCGTCTTTTAAAGGTCCCGTGTCTGGCTTGGTGTCAATCGGTGGGGTATCGCTGGGGGTTGCCTTAACATCTCCGAAGTGCTCCTTGTATATTTCGTTGAGCGTCTCGTTTGCCTTGGTGAGTTTCTTGGGTGTGCCTTCGTAGTGGTGGCCGGTGAGGGTGAAGTACCTACCGCTTGAATACATCTCTAAATTGCCCTTGTTGGTGCCGGACACGGGGAGAGTGCCCCTGCAAAACACCTTGAGGCCTGTACCTGACGGGCTTACTTCCGTGTAACTGCCCAGCCGGTCTACAATCTCTTGCGCCCAGCGTTCAACCTCGCCTGTCTCGGGGTTGCGGCATTTGTCAAGGTCAACACCGCACATATCATTGTCTTTGCTGAATACGTACCCGATGCCGGAGTATCCACCGCCATTATTATAAGCGTTCAGGGCCTGGGAGAAAAATGTCCAGGTCTCCCGGTTGGTGCTGCTGGCTTTCTGCCCCGTGGTTTGGTAGGGCACCTTGGTTACTTTGCCGTTGCGCTTCTCTGCCCGCCAACACACATGCCGTTTCCCCTTCATTAGGTCCGGCGGGATACAATTTGACTTCACTTCTAACATTTGTTTACTCATATGCCTTTTTGAGAAGTGGTCCTTGCCAACACAAAAGGCAATGTTGGCTGTTTTTGAGCGTGATGCACCACACCGGACCACATGCCCACTCCCTTTGCCATACTTGGCGGCTTGGCTTCGGGGCGGCTTATAGCCGGTGTCCTACGCACGGTTGAAAGTTGATTTGTTTTCATGCCGGTGTCCTGCTTTTTTAAGGTTACTAAGATAACTAAAAAAATACCCACAGGTTACTCAGACTTAAAATAGCTGGGGTTAAGGGTGCTGCTAATTGCTTTATCCAGCATTCGTTCTGTGTCCGCTGTTATCTGTTTTGTTTCTTCATCCAATTCCCATCTTTCCAGTGTCCAGGTGATATAGTTATGCAGCTTCCGCATATAGTCAGCCTCTTGCATCCGCTCCCTCATGTCGACATTGATAAGTTTTAACTGGGTTTCGGGGTCATTCTCAAAATGCTCTATCATTTGTCTGAGAACGGCACGTGACATAACGCTGAAACTGTTTACCCTCTCAGCCTTTTCTATTTCGTTGAGTTTGGGGTCTTCGGTAAGCTCCCTATATTGCCGTTGGCGTTGCTTAAAGAAGCGGTTTAAAAATGTGTCTTGTATATTTGGTGGCAGTGCTCCAACTTCATCCAAGACACCAGATATTACCGTCACAATTTGAGAATCTGAGTACCCTTCATCAGAAAGGACTTTAATTGTAGCAGGCAGTTTTCCCCAAATTAGGCCTACCTGTTCAATTATCCGATCACAGTATTTGACAATGGCCGCATCTACCGCTTCTCTGAACTTGTCCTCGGTGCGCCACTTCTTAATTAAGCCCCTCTTGGCATCCACTACCTCGCCTATATCATCTAGGCTGAGCGGTGCCTTGTGTAGGATCATGAGCAATGCCGCCAGATATTTCCTAGGTGATAGCGGTACATGCTCACCGGGGGCAATACCGGCCCGTGGCACAGCATCGAAGTCTGTATGTTCGCCCATATAGGCTTTCATTTCGGTTTGAATAAAGCCACCGAACACCGGACGCTCTTCAAGCAATTTGAGCATGTCCTCGGAGAAGTTGGCCTTTGGAAGAAGTTCTTTTAAGGTTCTGCTGTTCATCTGCTTTTCTCCCGGTTGATGGTCGATATCATCCTAACCCTTATCTATATTCTACCGTTGAAGTAACCTTTTGTCAACAGGTAACCGACATATACACAAAAAAGGCCACTATCCCCGCCCTCAATTCCTGCCTGTTTTTACACCGGCCCATATAAATTCCCCCTTCACTCTTGGAAGAAAATCGTAAAATTCGCCGTTTTGCTGAACGAATACAATAGTCTATATTGTCACAGGAGTATGCGCCCTTTCGATTACCTGAAAGGCGAAAAGCTATCTGTTTGTAGGAAAGCCCCTCAAAGTAAAACAAGTGAAGGCATTTGTTTTGTGTGGGTGTTAGTTCGGAGAAATTAACTGATTGAGCAATCCAGTAGGTGGAACAGTCTTGCCAGTTGTGTCTTGAACGGTATCCTAAGATGTCTAATACTACACTAGAGCCATAGGTACGTTCCCTTTGGTACTTTTTCTCATCCTGCCCGACGTACCTCTCCGCTTTCGCGCACAACTCCGCGCAACTCTCCCGTTTGGGACAATCTTGACATAACATGAGTGAACAGTCCTTTCGTTACCAGGACCGTCCATTGTTTGGGTGGGTCTGGTTGGCTAGGTTAAGCCGTCCAGTGTATGGGTAGGCTAATCGGTGTTAAGCTGAGTATTTAAAGTGTTGCCCG
>CAYXOX010000225.1:0-3427 GCA_964466745.1 uncultured Rhodobacterales bacterium | reverse complement strand
CCGGATTTCATGCTTGAACTGGAACGCGAATTGTCGGGGTCGGTCGGCACCGCCACGGCGCATGCGATGATCTCGCAGATCGTGGGGGGCGCGACCGTTTCGGTCGAGGATTTGCTGGCGGTGGCGGATGAGACCGCGCAGATCATGGAGTATTCGGCCCGCCTCGAGGCAAAGTCGGCGGAGCTCGGGCGCACCGCGCGCCAGCTTCGCGAGGCCAACGAGAAACTCACCCAGCTCTCGATCCAGAAGGATGCCTTCCTCAGCCAGATCAGCCACGAGCTGCGCACGCCGATGACCTCGATCCGCGCGTTCTCGGAGATCCTGATGGCCGAGGAAAACCTGCCCGAGGGCGAGAAGCGGCGCTTCTCGGCGATCATCCACGACGAGACCCTGCGGCTGACCCGCCTGCTGGACGATCTGCTCGATCTCAGCGTGCTGGAGAACGGGGAGGTTGCGCTCAACTGGCAGGACGTGTCGCTGACCGAGGTGCTGGACCGCGCGGAGGCCGCGGCGCTTCCCGCGGGAAGCGGCGAGGCGCTCCTGGTGGAACGCAACCGCAGCGCGGAGCAACTGATCCTGCATACCGATTCAGGACGCCTCGCCCAGATCTTCATCAACCTGATCTCGAACGCCCGCAAGTATTGCGCTGCCGAGGTGCCGCGGCTCGCCATCCGCGTGCGCCAGCGGGGCGACGAGGTGCTCGTGGATTTCGTGGACAACGGCCCCGGCATTCCGCGCGAGGAGCGTGAGACGGTGTTCGAGAAATTCGCGCGCAGCGAGGGCGGAAAGGCGGCCGCCGGAGCCGGGCTGGGGCTGGCCATCTGCCGGGAGGTCGCCGCGCGGCTCGGCGGCACGGTCGCCTACCTGCCTGGCCAGGGCGGCGGCGCGTTCCGGGTGAGCCTGCCGGTGCGGGCACGTGCCGCTGCCTGACGTGCCCAGGCGCATGCCACCGGCAGCCCCAGCCCCGCCGCGCGCCCCGCGCGGCAACGCCTAGCGGGCGATCACGAGATCTGCGCGCAGGCCCCCGAGCCGCTCGCTCTCCCCAAGCCGCAGGGTGCCGCCATGGGCGCGCGCGATGTCGCTGGCGATGGCGAGGCCGAGCCCGACCCCGGAGCCGCGGTCCTGGTTGCGCGCCGGATCGAGGCGGGCGAAGGGGCGCAGCGCCTCCTCCCGCCGGTCGGGCGGGATGCCGGGCCCGTCGTCCTCCACCGAGATCCTGAGCGCCCGGTCGGACAGCGCGAGACTCACCTCGGCACGGCTGCCGTAGCGCACGGCATTGCCAATGAGGTTTTCCAGCGCGCGCCGCATGGCGATGGGGCGCAACGCAACCTCGCCCTCCCCGCTCGCGGAGGTGAAGCGGACCGCCTGCCCCGCCCGGGCGGCATCGGCGACGATCCCCTTCACGAGCTCGCCAGGGTCGATCCGTTCGATCTCTCCGGCAGCCTCGCCCCGCGCGAAATCGAGGAACTCGTCGAGCATCCGCTGCATCTCCTCCACGTCTTGCCGCAGCGGGGCCGCCTCCTCCTCGTCGAGCATGGAGAGCCCGAGCCGCAGCCGGGTGAGCGGCGTGCGCAGATCGTGGCTGACGCCCGAGAGCAGCAGCGTGCGCTGTTCGATCTGCCGCTCGATGCGGGCGCGCATGTCGAGAAAGGCATGCCCCGCTGCCCGCACCTCGAGGGCGCCGGAGGGCCGGTAAGGCTCGGTACGGCCCCGCCCGAAGGCCTGCGCCGCGGCGGAAAGCCGCTTGATGGGCCGCAGCTGGTTGCGCAGGAAAAGGTAGGAAACGCCCGTCATCAGCACCCCGAAGACAACCATGTGCACCAGCAGCTGGTGGGGGTTGGAGGCCGATACCATGCGCCGCGAGAAGCGGAAGGACGCCAGCCCGTACCGCGTTTGCACCCACAGGGTGACGCGCCGCTCCTCGCCGAGATCGAGCCCGGCAAGCCCCGGCAGCCCGGCCTCCAGCGTGGCGCGCACCGTGAGGCCCGAGATGTCGTAGAAGGCGCGCGCGTTTTCCGGCGGGCGCGATGCCGGCAGCTCGGCCTCGAAGCGCAGCGCGTCGCCCAGCTCGCGGCCACGGGCGAGCGCCTCCGCCGCGCCCGGCTCGGCCTCCATGCGCTCGAGGATGAAGGTGAGATCGGCGAGCATGTTGCGCGTCATCTGCTCGGTGACGTCCTCGAAATGCCGCTGGATGAACACCACCGAAATCACCAGTTGCAACGTCAGCACCGGAAGGGCGAGGATGAGCGCGGCGCGGCCGTAGAGGCTGCGGGGCATATATCTCTTGAGCGCGGCGAACATGGCGCGGAGCCTAGTGGACAGGCAGGGCCGGAGAAAGCTCCGATGAGCGGACCTTCCTTGCAACGCCCGGTCGGTGCGGGGCCCGTGGCCGGTGTGGCCGAGCCGGTGGCCCGCGATGTGCTGCGGATCTGCGCGCCGAACCCCTCGCCCATGACCCTGTCGGGGACCAACAGCTACCTGGTTGGCTCCGGAAGCGGGCGGGCGCTGATCGATCCCGGGCCGGACGATGCCGCCCATCGCGCCGCGCTTCGGGCCGCCTTGCCGCCGGGCGCGCGGATCGAGGCCGTCCTCGTCACCCACGCGCACCGGGACCACAGCGCCGGCGCGGGCGCGCTGGCCCGGGAATGGGGCGCGCCTGTGCTCGCGTTCGGCCCCTGCGACGCCGGGCGCAGCCCCGCCATGGCCGCGCTCGCGGCCGCCGCGAACGGCGCCGGAGGGCCCGCGGGCGAAGGCGCTGCCACCGCGCTCGGCGGCGGCGAGGGCGTCGACTTTGCCTTCGCGCCGGACCGCCTGCTCGCAGACGGCGAAGAACTGGCCGGCGACGGATGGCGGCTCACCGCGCTCCACACCCCCGGTCACATGGGAAACCACCTGAGCTTCGAGATGGAGGGGCTTCTTTTCACGGGAGATCTTGCCCTTGCCGACATCACCACGGTGATCTCGCCCCCCGATGGCGATCTCGTCCAGTTCCTCGGCTCCTGCCGGCGCCTAGCGGCCCGCGGGCCCCGCCGCCTGCTGCCCGGCCACGGCCCCGCGGCGGCAGACGGCCCCGGCCGGCTTGTGGCCCTCGTGGCGCACCGGGAAGCGCGGAGCGCGGAGATCGTCGCCGTGCTCGCGGCCCACGGGCCAGCCACCGCCAGGGAACTCGCGGAGCGCATATACGCAGGCCTGGGCCCCGGCCTTCTTGCCGCCGCCGCGCGCACGGTGCTCGCTCACCTGATCGAACTTGCCGGCACCGGCGCTGTGGCTTCGGAGGGCCCGCCATCGCCCACCGCGCGCTTCGCCGCAATCCGGGCCCGAAATGCGCCGCTTGCCCCTTGATGCCCGCAGGGTGCGTTGCTATAGCCCGGGTCGGTGTTCCGGCGTAGCTCAGCGGTAGAGCAGTTGACTGTTAATCAATTGGTCG
>CAYXOX010000224.1:0-3466 GCA_964466745.1 uncultured Rhodobacterales bacterium | reverse complement strand
GGAGTGCGCCATGAGCCAGGGGTCCGAAACGCTGCGCGAGGCGGCGCTGTTCTACCACGAGCATCCCAAGCCGGGGAAACTCGAGGTGCGCGCCACCAAGCCGCTCGCCAACGGGCGCGACCTGGCCCGCGCCTACAGCCCGGGCGTGGCGGAGGCCTCGCTCGAGATCGCCCGCGACCCGGCCACCGCCAGCCGATACACGGCGCGCGGCAATCTCGTGGCGGTTGTCTCCAACGGAACCGCCGTGCTGGGGCTCGGAGATATCGGGGCGCTGGCCTCGAAGCCGGTGATGGAAGGCAAGGCGGTGCTCTTCAAGAAGTTCGCCGATATCGACTGTTTCGACATCGAGGTGGCCGAGACCGACCCCGAGAAGCTGGCCGAGATCGTGTGCGCCCTCGAGCCGACCTTCGGGGCCATCAACCTCGAGGACATCAAGGCCCCCGACTGTTTCGTGGTCGAGAAGATCTGCCGTGAGCGGATGAACATCCCAGTTTTTCACGACGACCAGCACGGCACGGCGATCGTGGTGGGGGCCGCGGCCACGAACGCGCTGCGCGTCACCGGGCGGCGTTTCGAGGACATCAAGGTGGTGTCCACCGGGGGCGGGGCCGCGGGAATCGCATGCCTCAACATGCTGCTCAAGCTCGGCGTGCGCCGCGAGAACGTGTGGCTGTGCGATCTGGCCGGCCTCGTGCACGAGGGGCGCGCGGAGCAGATGACGCCCCAGAAGGCCGCCTTCGCGCAGGGCTCGGCGCCGGCCACGCTCGAAGAGGTGATCGAGGGGGCCGATCTCTTCCTCGGTCTTTCTGGGCCGGGCGTGCTGACGCCCGGGATGGTGGCCCGCATGGCCGAGAAGCCCGTCATCTTCGCGCTGGCCAACCCCACGCCGGAGATCCTGCCGGAGCTGGCGCGCGAGGTGGCACCGGAAGCGGTCATCGCCACGGGTCGCTCGGATTTCCCCAACCAGGTCAACAACGTGCTGTGCTTCCCGTTCATCTTCCGCGGCGCGCTCGATGTCGGCGCGACGGAGATCAACGACGCCATGCAGATCGCCTGCATCGAGGGCATCGCGGCGCTGGCCCGCGCCACCACCTCGGCCGAGGCGGCGGCGGCCTACCACGGCGAGCGGCTGAGCTTCGGGGCCGACTACCTGATCCCCAAGCCCTTCGATCCGCGCCTGATGGGGGTGGTCGCCTCCGCGGTCGCCCGCGCCGCGATGGAAAGCGGTGTGGCCACCCGGCCGATCGCGGATCTCGATGCCTACAAGCGGCAGCTCGACGGCTCGGTGTTCCGTTCGGCCCTGATCATGCGCCCGGTCTTCGAGGCCGCGGCAACCGCCTCGCGCCGCATCGTCTATGCCGAGGGAGAGGACGAGCGGGTGCTCCGCGCCGCCCAGGCGGTGATCGAGGAGACCACGGAAACGCCGATCCTGATCGGCCGCCCCGATGTGATTGCCGCCCGCTGCGAGCGCGCGGGGCTGGCGATCCGCCCCAACCGGGATTTCGAGGTGGTGAACCCTGAAAGCGACCCGCGCTATTACGACTACTGGTCCACCTACCACGCCCTGCGCGCCCGCCACGGCGTGACCCCGGATGTGGCGAAAGCCATCATCCGCACGAATACCACCGCCATCGGCGCCGTGATGGTGCACCGCGGAGAGGCCGACAGCCTCATCTGCGGCACCTTCGGCCAGTACCAGTGGCATCTCAACTACGTCACCCAGGTACTGGCGCGGGACGGGCTGAGCCCTGTGGGCGCCCTGAGCCTGATGATCCTGGAGGACGGGCCGCTCTTCATCGCCGACACCCATGTGAACTCCGACCCGACGCCCGTTCAGATCGCCGAAACGGCGGTGGCCGCGGCGCGCCACGTGCGTCGCTTCGGCGTGGTGCCGCAGGTAGCGCTCTGCTCGCGTTCGCAGTTCGGCGATCTCGACTGCGACACCGGGCGCCGGATGCGCGCGGCCATGGCGCTGCTCGACGCGCGTGGCTGCGATTTCGCCTATGAGGGCGAGATGCACGTCGCCTCGGCGCTCGATGTCGAGGCTCGGGCCCGGGCCTTCCCCGAGGCGAGGCTGCAGGGCCCCGCCAACGTTCTGATATTTGCCAACACCGATGCCGGCTCGGGCGTGCGGAACATCCTCAAGCACAAGGCGGGCGGGCTGGAGGTGGGGCCGATCCTCATGGGCATGGGCAATCGCGCCCACATCGCGACGCCGACGGTGACTCCGCGCGGCCTGCTCAACATCTCCGCGCTGGCAGGCACACCGGTGGAAGGCTACGCCTGACCTCCGCGGCACGCCGCCGCGGCTCCGGGCGGAGCGCGGCGGGCCCGTGCGCAGGCAAGGCCCGGCCCCGGCGCGCTGCCCGCCGTGGTCCTGAAGGCCGCGCACCTTTCGGGCAGGCCGGGAACCGCCGGACGGGCCCGTGCGCCGAGCCCGCCTCCCACGCGCGGAGCACAACCGGCACCCGCCCGGGCCGGAACGGGGGCCTTGCACAGGGATCCTGGCCCTCAGCCGCGCCCGCCGCTCCGCGGCGCGGGATCGCCCTCCGCCTGCGCCCGAGCCTCGCCGCCGGCGCGCCCCGCCCCGAAGAGCCCCGCCAGCGCGCGCCGCACCAGCCCGGTGACCGAGGGCGCCCGCTCCGCACGGAACGGCAGGGGCCGGCAGACCTCCATCGCGGCCACCCCCACGCGCGCCGTCAGCGCGCCGTTCACCACGCCTTCCCCGAAGCGGCGGGAGATGCGCGAAAGAACGCTGCCGCCGGCCACAGAGTGGATCAGGTCGTCGCCCACCGCCACCGCACCCGTCGCCACGAGATGGGTCAGCACCGCGCGGGTGAGCCGCCAGGAGCCCAGCGTTCCCGAGCGCCCGCCGTAGATCTCCGCGATCCGGCGGATCATGCGCAGGTTGGCGAAGAGCGCCGCGGCCACGTCGGCCAGCGCCAGCGGCACGAGCGCGGTGACGGTGGCCACCTGCCGCGCGGCGGCCTCCACCTCCCGGGTGGCGCGAATGTCGAGCGGGCCCAGAAGCTCGCGTTCGGCCAGTTCGAGAAGCCCGTCGGCATCGAGGATCTCGCCGCGCCTGGCCGCGAGCCGCTCCCGCCCCCAGGCGGTATCCTGCCGCCCGCCGTAGAAGGCCGCGAGCCGGTCCGCCAGGCCGCGGGCGGCGGCGAGGTTGCCGTCGGCATGGGCGATCTCGGCGGCGCTGCGCAGCTCAAGCGTGCGGCCGAGGCGCCGCAGGGCGAGGAGCTCCCGCAACGCCAGGGCGAGGAGCGCCAGCAGGAACGCCGCCCCCAGCGCCGCCGCGATTGCGCCGAGCACGGGCGCGCTGGCGAGAAGGCCGGCCACGAACTCCCACGCCGCCACCGAGAGCGCGAAGGCGAGAAGCGCGCCGCCCAGCCCGGCCGCCCAGGCGCCGAGCCGCCACCCGGGACGCCCCCCGAGCCGGGCGGCCGCCTGCAGCCCG
>CAYXOX010000223.1:0-3489 GCA_964466745.1 uncultured Rhodobacterales bacterium | reverse complement strand
CCCGTAGGCCCAGTGCAGGCCGGTGTTGAACCACTGCGGGCTGTTGGGCGCCGCGCGCTGGGTTGCGAGCATGTAGCGCATCTCGTCGAAATAGGCGCGCGCGTCCTCCTCGCTGGCGAAGTAGCCGCCCTTCCAGCCCCAGTAGGTCCAGGCGCCGGCGAGCCGGTCGAACACCTGCCGCGCGGAAGTCTCGCCGCCCATCTCCGCCTCCTTGGCGGGCTTGCCGCGCCAGAGGAACTCGGGCACGCCGGCCTCTTTCACGCGCTCGATCCTCGAGGGCACGCCGGCCTTGCGGAAGTATTTCTGGGCGATCACGTCGGAGGCGACCTGGCTCCAGCCCTTGGGCACCTCCACCGCCTCGAGCCGGAAAACGGTGGTTCCGTCGGGGTTGCGGATCTCGGAGGTGGTGGTGGTGAACTCCACGGCGGCATAGGCGTCCTGCCCGGCCTCGGTGAACCTGCGCTCGATCTTCATCGGGGTGTGCCTCGTTTCTTCTGTCCCTGACCATCCCGCCGGGGCGGGGCCGGGCCCGGGCAGAGGGCTGCACGATCTCTGCGTCGCACGCCCGTTAAGAGCGCACGGCCCGGGAGTGCTCCCGGTGTTTCCAGCGGATCGGTTTTCGCCACCCTGCCGCGTCGCGCCACTAAATGTAGTGGCATCAGCGCCAGCCAGCACAACCTGACGTATCCCGAGGGGGCAGGTCAACGCAGAATTTAGCAGATTGGTCCGCTTTTTTGCCTTGACCCTGCGCGCCTGCGCCGCGGCTCGATTCTCCTTTCCTGTCCGGGCAGGAAATTCGCTTCGATGAGAGGCTCTTGGACGCCGTGCTTGGCATGGGCCGGGCGGGGCGGCATCGCGGCGCCCGCTCCCGGCGGCTCGGCCCAGGGAGGGCGGAGCGCACCAGACCCGCTCAATTTCGCGGCGGATATACGCCGCGCCACCAGATATTGTGTGGCTTGGTCGGGGCGGCGAGATTCGAACTCACGACCTCCTGTACCCAAAACAGGCGCGCTACCAGGCTGCGCTACGCCCCGACGCCACGCCCATAGCGCCTGCGCCCGTGTAATGGAAGAAGCGCCTTAGCCCGCGGCGCAGGGCCAGGCCGCGACGGATGCCGGAATCGCGGGGTGGCGGAGCTCGGCCCCGGGGGCGAGCCCCAGCTGCGCGGCCAGCCCGCCGTTGATCTCCAGCACGAACTGCACCCCCTCCCCGCCGTCGATGGGCGTTTCGTCGAGGGGAACCGCCTCGGCATGGACGCGCGTGACCACGCCGCGCGCATCGGCGAAGACCATGTCGAGCGGGATCAGCGTGTTGCGCATCCAGAAGCTGACGTGCTGCGGGCGCTCGTAGACGAAGAGCATACCCGAGGAGAGCGGCATCGACTCGCGGAACATCAGCCCCTGCGAACGCTCCGCGGCGTCGTCGGCGATTTCCACGCTGAACCGCGCCTGGCCGAACTCCCCCCGCACCTCCAGCGTTCCGGACGAACAGGCAAGCGCAGACCCGGCTGCGGCCAGCAGCACGAAGGCTGCCGCCAGCAACCTGCGCGGGCTCATTCCGGCTGTACCGCCGCTTCCCAGGTTGTCACCTGAACTGCCATGCGCCCACGTTTGCCGATCCCGACGCGGAGCGCAACCGCTTCGCCCGCCTGCAGATCGGCAAGGCCCGAGCGGCGGAGCACATCGATGTGCAGGAAAACGTCCTCGCCGCTGCCGAAGACATTGGCGAAGCCGAAGCCCTTGGCCTTGTCGAACCACTTCACCCGGCCGGCCTCGAGCGGCAGCTTCGCGATGGCATCCGGCTCGGCCACCGCCTCGGCGATGACCGATGACACCGGCTCCTCGGGGGGCTCGATCGAGAAGACCTCCACGGCCTGCTCGCCGCGCGCGGTGTGCTGTATAGAGATTTCCACCATGGATCCGTCGGCGACGGTGCTCTGCCCGAAGTTGCGGAGCACGTTGGCGTGCAGCAGGATGTCCGGCCCGCCCTCCTCGGCCACGACGAAGCCGTACCCCTTGCCGGGGTCGAACCACTTGACCCGTCCGCGGAGCCTGTGCCCGCTTGTGCTGTCCTTGGGCGCCATTGCAGTACTGCGCTCTTCTGCGCTCTCTTTAGGGTCTTCACCCGAAGTCATATCTCAGCGTGATTATTTTTCCGGCTGAGTTCAAGCGAAAAAATCCTTTTATATGAAATCTTTGCAATTCGCGAGACGTGAATGTATGGTCCGGGACAGCCGTGCCCCGGTGTCAGGGGTTGAGCCGGCGCACCGTCCATTCCACTTCGGGATGTGCACGCCGCCATTGGAACCTGTCGTGCAGACGGAACGCTCCGTCGGCCCAGAATTCGATCTCCAGCGGGCGGATGCGGATGCCACCCCAGTGCGGCGGGCGCGTAGGCGCGTTGCCGTGCCGCGCGGTCACGCGGGCGACCTCGGCCATCAGCGCGCCGCGGGAGGCGAGCGGTCGGCTCTGGGCCGAGGCCCAGGCGCCGAGCCGGCTCTTGAGCGAGCGCGAGGCATAGTAGGCGTCGGCCTTCGGGCCCTCCTCGCGCTCGGTCAGCCCGCGCACCCGCACCTGCCTTCGCAGGGATTTCCAGTGGATCACGAAGGCCGCCTTGCCCGAGGCCTCGATCTCGCGGGCCTTCGTGCTCTCGTAGTTGGTGTAGAACACGAAACCGGCGGGCTCGATGTCCTTCAGAAGCACCATTCGGACGTTCGGCAGGCCCTCGGCATCGACGCTGGCGAGCGCGATCGCGTTGGGATCGTTCATCTCGGCGGGCTCGGCCTCCTCCAGCCAGCGCCGGACAATGGCGATGGGGTCGTCTCCCTCGAAGATTCCCGTTCTGTCGCTCATGGCGGCTCTCCCATACCGTGGTATACGCGTCCCGAGGGCGCAGTGGTAGCGCGGTGTCGCGCAGGGTCCAGCCCGCCGCTGCACGCGCGGCGCCCGGCGATACTTGATGCCCCCTCCCCGATCGCCTAACAGACCTCACACCGCCGGGGCGTGGCGGCGGCAGAGATGGCGCGGGGAGTGGGGCTGATGGGCCAGTTGATGGCAGGCAAGCGCGGGCTCATCATGGGGCTGGCCAACGACAAGTCGATCGCCTGGGGCGTGGCCCGCGCGGTGGCCGACGCCGGCGCCGAACTCGCCTTCTCCTACCAGGGCGACGCGCTCCTGAAGCGCGTTGCGCCGCTGGCGGCCTCGGTGGGCTCGGATATCGTGCTGCCCTGCGACGTGGGCGACGAGGCCTCGATGGACGCGCTCTTCGCCGCGCTGGCCGAACGCTGGGACGGCCTCGACTTTCTCGTTCATGCCATCGGGTTTTCCGACAAGGGCGAGCTTCGCGGCCGCTACGTGGACACCAGCCGCGCGAACTTCGCCACCACCATGGACATCTCGGTGTATTCCTTCACCGCCGTGGTGCAGCGCGCAGAGAAGATGATGCGCCCGGGCGCGAGCTGCCTGACGCTCACCTATTACGGCGCCGAGA
>CAYXOX010000222.1:0-3607 GCA_964466745.1 uncultured Rhodobacterales bacterium | reverse complement strand
CCCCGCTGGCCCGCCGCCGCTGCGTTACATGAGGACTACGCAGCGCCGGGCCAGCTCAGCTCCGGAGGGGGCAATTTTGGACGCCGATAAGGGGGCACGATTGGATGCCGATTGACACACTCGGGTGCAATCGTGTCGGTTCAAGCGCCAAGCCGAACCGTGGCCGCGTCCATCTCGGCGGTGACGTCCGCCTCGTGATCCCGATAGGCCGCGATCACCGTCTCCCGCAGCCAGGTGTTCGCGGGATCTGTCGCGTAGCGGGCCGACCATGCGAAACGCATTCGAAAGTCCTTCGGCGCGGCCACCGGTTCCAACACCTGAAGGTCGTACCGTTTCCAAGTCTCGTGCATGGCGAAGCTCGGCTGCGTCGTGATCAGGTCGGTTTTCTCCAGCACCGGACCGGTGAGAGGGAAATCGTGCACCTTGCCGCCCAGCGTCCGCGGCCGGTCCAGCACCCGGTGCTCCTTTTCGATCGGCGTTCCGCCGGTGTCCTCCACCGCGACCTGAAGGTAGCGGTACCGCGCGGCGGTGTTGGCACTCCAGTTCCGGGCAGCGGGGTGACCCCGGCGCACGAAGCTGAAGAAGGTGACCGGCGCAAGATCGACCGACTGGATGCCGTCCGCGAGATGTGCCGGGCCGCCCACATGCAAAAGGTCGATCAGCCCGTCGATCAGATCGTTCTGATTGGTCGGTTTGATCCTGACCCATTCCACCATGGCGCCTGGCGCCGCCTCGGCGATCTCAGCCGTCATTCTCGCCATGAAGGCGGGCGAAGAATGCAGAGCGACTCGGAACACGCGATTGGTGGTTGCCGGATCGAAGGTCTCGGCTGGCTCCAGCGCCCGGCGCAGCTTGCGCAGGATCGGTGCGATTTCGTCCGCCAGCAGCAGGGCCCGCGGTGTCGGCTGCATCTTTCCACCTACGCGGACGAACAGCGGATCGTCGAACTGCGTTCTCATGCGGCCGAGCGCATGACTGACGGCAGACGCAGTCAAGTGCAGCCGGTGCGCCGCGCCGGCGACGCTGCCTTCCTCGATCAGCGCCTCGAAGGTCGAGAGCAGGTTGAGGTCGATCTTGTGTAACTGAATCTGGCTCATGCCGGCCTGAAATCGTTTCGCTGGACTGCATTGAGCCTGCGGCGGATGGTGGTCCCATGTCCAACGGAAAGCATCGCGCTGACCTGCGGCACTCCGGCAAGCGCCTGAATATTTGGTGCTTTCCTTGGGAAACGAGCCTGACGAAGCCGCTCCCGGATACTGGGGCGGCCAAGACCCGAAGACCTGAATTTCATTCCCGGCGGAGACCGATCCGCGGCGCCCTCAATCGGCGCCGACAGGAAAGGTTTGCCCCCATCCGGGCCACTTGACGGAGAATAGACCCATGACTGTTATCGAACAAACCAAGGCATCGGCGCGCACCCTCAGCGGAGAGGCGAACGGCCGGATCTGGGGCGCCCGCGCCGCCGACTGGGCCCACATCCAGGAGCCGCAATGCGGCCAGGCGTATCACGCCGTGTTCGACAAGGCGGTGGTCGGGTCGGAAACCCGCCTTCTCGACGCCGGATGCGGTGCCGGTCTGGCGCTGCGGTATGCGGCCGACCTCGGCGCCAAGGTTGCCGGCATGGATGCGTCTGCATCTCTGCTGGAAATCGCCCGCGAGCGTCTGCCCGGTGTCCGGTTTGAGCATGGCGACCTCGAGTTTCTGCCGTTCGACGACGACAGTTTCGACGTCGTGACCGGCTTCAATTCCTTCCAGTATGCCGCCGATCCCGTCGCTGCGCTGCTCGAGGCGCGCCGGGTCACGAGGCCTGGCGGCAAAGTGTTCGTCATGACCTGGGGCGATCCCGGCAGAATGGAAGCCACGGCGCTGGTCGCCGCGCTGAAGGCGCTGTTGCCGCCTCCGCCTCCGAACGCGGGCGGTCCCTTCGCCCTGTCCGAACCGGGCAAGCTTGAAGAGTTGGCAGCGCGCGCCGGCTTGACCCCGCGCGAGGCGTTCGACGTGGAGACCCCATGGACCTACCCGGATCTCGCCACGGCGCAAAGGGGCCTCGGTTCATCCGGCGTCGCGGTCAAGGCGGCGGAGACCAGCGGTCAGGCGGCCCTCGACGCCGCGCATGAAGCGGCGCTTGCCCCCTTTGTCCAGCCGGACGGAGGCTATCGCATCGGCGCGGCCTTCCGCGTTCTGATGGCTGAAAACGTCGGCTGAGACCGTCCCGGGACGGTTCGATGGAGTTCATTCCGTGCCCGGACGCATTTCCAATCCAAAAGGGGACAAAACCCATGAACAAGACCCTGACAACCCTTTCTGTTGCTGCCATTACCGGTCTGGCCTTGGCCCCCGCCGCAACAGCCGAGGCGTCCGAGCACTTCATCATTCACGAGTTGGAGCAGACACCGCAGGAGGCCGCTACGCTGATCCGGGACTTCATTGCGATTGACGATGGATGGTCACTTAACGGCGAATTCGAAATGATGGGTGGCGCGGCCGTCGGCATGAAGATCTGCTTCAACGACATGCGCCGCTACGTCGCCCAGGCGGGTCTGCACAACCTCGCCATGATGCCCTGTGGCAACATCGCCTTCTACCAAGAGGATGGTCAGACCTACCTTTCGATGCTCGACGTCGGCTATCTCACGACCCTGTCGCCGCATCCCGCGCTCGAGGAAGGCGTGGCGCTCGCGCGTCCGGCCTATGCCACGATGTTCGCCGAAGTCCTGGGCGCCGAGTAAGACGGACATTGCAACAGCGGGTCAGGTTCCCGCGCGGCAGGTCGGCTCATCGCCCGAATGTATAAATGGGCGTCCAGGATCCGACCTGCTCAACCCTTGTTCAACGTCAGGCCCCGCCAGGTGAGTCCGCAGTTTTTGTTTTGTTCCCGCCACACAGTGCACTACCAAGGCCCGTCATCTGCCCTCGACCGAATTCGAATTCAGACATGCGATGGAGATCGTCATGACCCAGATCTTTCAAGTGGCTGCGATCGCGCTTGCGACGCTCGGCACCGGCGCGGCCACGATGTCGGTGATGAACGAGGACATTCCCGACCTGCAGGTGCCCGAGGGCGCATGGGTCTCGTCCGGCGCGCTCGACGGCCGGGCCTTCACGGTTCTTGGCACTGACGTCGAAAGCGGTGCTGTCCTCGAGGATGAGCTGTTGTTCCGGGATGGGACCTTCCAGTCCGTCGACTGCCAGAACTACTGCGATTTCGGCTGGTCTGACTACCAGACCAAGGAAGTCGAAGGCGTGATCCATTTCACGGCCACGACCGTCTGTCCGGATGCGCCCCACACGGTGGTCTTCTACGGTCAGGTCGATGGCTCTGCGCTCACAGCCGAGGGGACATGGACCACGCGCCGCTGGTACTGGACCAATCAGATCGTCCTCGAAGCGACCGGTACGGAAACCGATTTCGACGCCGCAATCGCTGTCTCGGGCTGAGATTCGCACCATGCGCCCAGCCGGCCCGTCGCTGGCCAGTATCCTCCTGCGCGTCGCGATCCTGATCGCGGTGCTGGCGCTGGCCACCTGGGGCGCACACATGGTGCGCGACGCGCTGAACCTGCAGATCCGGCCCGACAACGAACAGCAGGTTCACCGCATGATCATG
>CAYXOX010000221.1:0-3693 GCA_964466745.1 uncultured Rhodobacterales bacterium | reverse complement strand
GTCCAGTGCCCGGACTTCCAACATCACCATTTGTGGTTTCATTCATGACCCTTTCCAACTCTCGTAGGATACTTCACCAAGGAATTTCGCCCCCAACGTTTTTATAATGCACGATCATCCAATAGAGCACATACAGCCATCCGAGCACTCCGTGAAGAAAGGCGTAGATGATGGAGTTGTTTACGGACCAACTCATCAACACGGCGATGAATCCTCCGACCGTGATGGCACCACACCCTGCTTGCTGCTGACCGGAATTCTCAGACATGTTCCTTCTCCTCTTCTTCCCGGTACCAACGATAGGTATTCTGTCCGTAGCGGAGCCGGACGGCTGCTTTCCGTTCGGGTCTCAGATTATGGAATGCTTCCAGGAACTCCGTCTCCATAATCTGGAGAACGTCTTTCTTCTCCGGTACGGATAACGCCCTTCCCTTATACGTGACGTTGGCTCGTCCGTCCATGAACAAATCCGGAACCAGTTGGAACGACTTCTTGCTCATGGTCTTGTTCCTATTGCTTTTTCAGGGCGCGTATCCGGAGGAACTCGTCTTTACGGAACAGATTGACAGAGTGACCGAACAAGTCTTTTGTTATGATCCTCTTTTTGAGTTTGCTCCGGATTCGTTTCTCGTGCTTCTTCCACGCTCTTTGTCCTGCTCCGGATTCCAGGTACTTCTTGAATTCTTCCTGGTGGGTAAAGAGATGGTCGATATCCGGGGGATTCTTTTCCTCGTATTGGCGGAATACGGCGCTTTCCGTCAGTTCCCGGACTCTCTTTGCGTACGTCTTCACATGAGGCATCACGATTTCCGGGGGCGGGAACTGCCATGCGATTGCCTTGTCGTGGAGATCCATGACAAAGCCTGCTTGAGCATACACATCGGATACGGAAAAGACTTTGTCCCATTGGTTTTTCCGGGTGCTCCATTGACGGGCGGTCACGGATTTCGGACGGTCGGTCTGGTTCTGGTAATGGTAGTCGATGAACCAAGGCTGGTTCCGGAACAGAGTATCCAACTCCCTGTCATGGATGAAATACACTCCGAGCGTGTTTCTGTTCGAGAGCGGATAGATCGCGACCTGTGCTCGGTAATCATACATGAACGAAAGAGGGTGCTGGTCCTTACCGCGTTCGTCGTTGAACGCGGAGAGCGCCGGATCGGAAACACGTTTGAAGGCATACCGGACGGGATCCATCTCTGGCTTATCATCCGCTTTCACCGGATCCCCGAGAGTCCTGTAGTCGAAGCAGAGCGTAGCCGTCCTCGCGTATTCACGACCGAGGAGATCGGCGGTCTGATTCCAGATTTCCTTCCGGAGTTCCCTCATCTGCTTCCAGATCCGGTGGACGTCCGGGTTCTTGAACTTGAATCCGTTGTAGATCTTCGTGCTCACGTATACTCCCCCTTAGAATGTGTCCGGGTCCCGGACGGATTTACAGCACGCGCCTCACGAGACCACACTTCTTACAAGTCTGTATATGATTCGATTCAAACGGGGTCATCCCTCCCCATTGATGACGACAATGCCCGGACTCTTTCTTCTGTTGCTCTATCGCATAGTCCCCGATCGCCCGTACGAAATCGCGAAAGAACTTGTCGACTTCTTCGACTCCAGCCATCGCACTCTCCTTCAGAAGACTACACTTCCTCCAAGGGATCGTATATCGTATACGACCGTCCGCACCGGAAACACTTATCTACAACAGGCAATTTCTTCATGGTCATCCTGCTTTCCGAATCACAGCCATACGGGCAGTCCCATAACGCCCGTGCTCCGTACCAAGTCCGGACGGGGACTCTCCCAGATAGCGCTTGTGCGATCTTCTCTTCTCCCGACATCCTATTTCTTCCGCTTTTCCTGGTTTTCCTTCCACCAGTTCGTATGCTTCCAAGGCTCCCAGCCATGCTTATGCCGGTTGGTATTGTCTTCCTTTGTGTGGTTGACCCTGAAACGGACATACTTCACCGTCCTCTCTTGTCCCTCGTAGGTTCCTTCAAGGAACAGATACTGCACATATTCCGTTCCGTCTTTTTCAAAGAATCCGGTGATCTCTTTCCGGGTCTGTCTTGTTCCTACATGCCTCCAGAACTCTCCGGGCTTCGGACGGATCGACCTGTCCTTCCTGCGCCCTCGTCCTCCCGGTTTCAGCACGTTCTTCCCGGAACATACAATACAGTCCTCATCCTGCTTGTCGAAGAGGTACGTGGGCTTTTCCCTCCCACAAGTCTTGCAGACTCTCTTTCCGTGCCGGGGCATTGTCCTCACTCTCAGCTTGGGTCGTAGTTCCCGTAGTAGTCCTCTCCGTATTTCTTCTCCGGTCTTCAAGTATCAAGCCACGGAGAACGCCGCCCTCTGTGACCGGGGATATTCCGTAGCCTGTAGGCGACGAGTTGGGGAGCGATCTCCGGGTCCTTCTCCTTGAGCCGGTCGTAATGTCCACAATCACAACCAGTTCTGTCTTCGGAAATCCACCCACAGAGACGATGCCCTTTCAAAAACTCCTCCAACTCTTCATCCGTGTATTTCGCCATCCGGATTCTCCTGATCGCTGTAGAGGTATCTTTGACCACAAACCGTACAGATGTCGTACTCCAAACCCGGCTGTCCCCAACCCACCAGAAATCCCTCAAGACAGATCGGACAGACTCTCCAATGAGGGGAAGCGGTATTCTCCGGAATCTCCAGTGTAACGTGGCTCACCAAGATCGGCGGCACTTCCCGATTCCAGTCCGAGGAGATGCCCCGGAGCACGGCAGCGACCTGCGCTGCTTCCTGTTCTGTAATTCCATTATCCATGTTGTTCCATTTTCGACAGATCGACAATCCGGAACATGCCCCTCTGAAACACCTTTGAGAAGTTCTCCACGGTACGGAACGGATTGTCCAGATACTTCTCGCTCGTGAGCAGGATCTGTCCGTTGCTTGCCTTCACGCGCCAGTAATAAGGCTGCTGCCCTTTCCCTTTCAGGATCTCCATCACATACATGTAGTCCCCCTTATTCTACTGTTTACGCTTTTTCCAAAGGTCACACTTCTGGAAGGGAAGAACGCCCCCAATGTATGGGCACGACCAACTCCCACAGAACTTTTTCTTGTCGACTTCTTTACAGTTGTGACAGCCATCAACATAGATCAAGCTCTTTCTGGCTTTACGACTTTTCAGGTGTTTGTCCAAAGTCCGGTCGATATTCTTTTTTCTCTTCTTCCGGACAATCCGGTAATGGCCGTCACCATTCCGTTCCAGCAACCCTTCTTCTACGAGCCTCAAACACTTCGGGCTTGCCCATGCACTGTGTCGGTTAGGGTATCCAAAGGGAGTACAGACTCCATGAGCTATATCAGTGGGGCTTGTCCAGTCCCGGTCTTTCAAATACTTGAGGATCTCTTCGTCCCACATGCCTCTGCTCATGTTCACTTCCCTTCCTCAAACGCCCTGCATAGGAAAACTGAGAAGATGGATAGGTCCTTCCGACACCCATGTCTCGGTTTCCGTGACCACGCCATCTTCAAGCATCAGTGCAAATGACTCCTGCTGCTTAGCCGCAGCCTCCGCCTGCTCCGGATTGTCAGCAGACACGGCGACCTCGATCTCGGGCTCCCCACAATCGTTGAGACCTTGGACGATATAGACAGCCATCATCATCCTTTCCCGCAAGATCACCGACACAGCGCGGACGCTTTTTATAGTAT
>CAYXOX010000220.1:0-3718 GCA_964466745.1 uncultured Rhodobacterales bacterium | reverse complement strand
CGCGCGACCGAGAACGCCTCCGCGTCGCCGATGTAATCGAAACCGTTCTTCATCAGCACCCGCGCCGAGGTGGGGTTGTCCTGGAAGACGCTGCCGAACGCGCAGGCGCAGTCCATGGGATTGGCCGAAAGCAGGGCGCCCACCGCCTCGGTTGCGAGCCCGGTGTTCCAGAAGGCGGGCGCCACCCAGTACCCGATCTCGCACTGGCCGCGATCCATCGGCTCCAGCCCGATCACGCCCATCAGTTCGGAGCGCCCGTCGCGCGGTGCCTCGATCGCCCAGACGAGGCCCTTGCGCTCGGGCGCAAGCGACCCCTTGATGAAGGCCTCGGCCGCCCCCGGCGGATAGGGATGCGGGATCGTCCGGGTCATCCGGGCCACCCGCTCGTCGCTGCAATAAAGATGCAGCAGCCCGGTATCCCCGGTGGTGAGAGGTCTCAGCGTCACGCGCTGCGCGGTCACCACGGGCTGGCCCTCGGGCACGGTCATGTCCACCATTGGCTCCTCCCGGCGGAAACGAAAAAGGGGGACCGGCCCGCGCCGATCCCCCATGAACTCTGAGCGTTGCGCGTTCGCTTACTCGGCGGCCTCCGCCGTGGGGAGCACCGATACGAAGGTTCGGCCCTTGAGCCCCTTGTGGAAGGTCACGGCGCCTTCGGCGGTTGCGAAGATCGTGTGATCCTTGCCCATGCCCACGCCCTCACCCGGCCACCACTTGGTGCCGCGCTGGCGGATGATGATGTTGCCCGGAATGGCCACCTGGCCGCCGAAGAGCTTCACGCCAAGGCGCCGGCCTGCGCTGTCGCGGCCGTTGCGGGACGAGCCGCCTGCTTTCTTGTGTGCCATCGGTGTTTACTCCTTCTCGGCGGCGAACCCGGCCGCCTGATCGATCCAGCCGTCGCGGGCGATACGGCCCTTGAACGACAGTTGATCGTCCATATACGCGATTTCGGCCTCGTTCCAAGCCGCGATCTGGTCGAAATGGAACACGCCGTTGCTGTTGAGCAGCTTTTCGAGCTTGGGGCCCACGCCGGAGATCCGCTTGAGATCGTCTGCCTTGCCGTCGCGCGGGGCGTCGAGCAGGTTGCCGGGCTTCGCACCGGGCACGGCCTCGGCCGCCGGCTCGGGCGCGGCGGGCTTCGGCGCGGCCTTCGCCTTGGCCGGCGCAGGCTTGGCCGGTGCCGCCTTCGGCTCGGCCGCGGCAACCGCCTTCGAGGAAACCGAGCCGGCTCCCATGGCGGCCTTCACGCCGGAGGACGCAGCGCCGCTCTCGAGGATCTGGGTGATCTTGAGCAGCGTGAGTTGCTGACGGTGGCCCTTCTTGCGCTGCGAGCCGTGCTTGCGGCGGCGCTTGACGAAGTGGATGAGCTTCTCGCCCTTGACCTGATCGAGCACCTCGGCCTGAACGGCGGCCCCTTCCACGAGGGGCGTACCCACCGTGCCGCCCACCATCAGAACTTCGTTGAACTGGACCGTTTCTCCGGCCTCGGCGGCGAGCTTTTCCACCTTCAGGACGTCGCCGCTGGCGACCTTGTATTGCTTGCCGCCGGTCTTGAGCACCGCGAACATGGTGTCTTCCTTATCCTGTCGCGCCCATCGGCCCCTCCGCTCGGGAGTGTTTCGGGCCCGGTGGCCCGCCTGGGGCAGCGCGCCCTCGGGGGCGTCATTGCATGGCGCCGCCGTGCGGAGAGCCGCCGGCGGAAGCCCGCTCTATCCTCGCACACCGGCGGCTTGTCAAGCCCCCGGCCACCGCCGGCCGGCTAGAGTTCCTGCCCGCCCATGAACTGTGCGGCCGCCAGCCCCAGCGCGGCGGATATCCCGTTGAACATCGCGTCGAAACCCTCGAAGAGCGCACCGTTCAGCGCCTGCCCCGCGTCGCTGGAGGACAGCGCGATATAGGCCTCGAGCTCGTCGTCGCTCAGGGGCCGGTAGGCGAGGTAGAGGTAGGAATAGAGCCACTCGGTGGTGTCGGTGCGGATGTCGGGCTCCTGCCCCCAGACATCGCGCAGGATCTGGTCCTCGGTCAGCTCGAAATCGAATGCACCGCCATCGGCAAGCCCCGCGTAGAAGGCATAGTTGGAGTTGAGCGCGCCGACGACGTTGCGCTCGACGAGATCGTTCGCCTCCACGAAGGCCTCGAGCAGATCGAGCCTCGGATCGCCCTCCTCCAGCGCGGCGGCATAGGACTCCTCGCTCATCTCCTCGACGGCCTCGTCGAGAAGCGCGCGCCGGGCCGAGATCTCGAGCGAAACGATCCTGCGGCCCGTCTCGGAGGTGAAGAACGCCGTCAGCTCTGCCACCTCCGCTTCCGAAAGCGCGGGCTCGGCGCGGCTGCGAACGGCCTCTTCCATGGCCTCGCGGTCGTAGATCCGCTCCACCATGGCCGACCACTGCGCCCCGCCCCGGCCGGGAAAGAGATCGCCCGCCAGCTCGGTCGCATAGGAGATGCCCTCCTCGCGCATGATGTCGAGCACGTCCTCGATGCCGACGGCGGTCAGCAACGCCGAGGGCGAAGGCGCATCGGACTGGGCGGTGGCCGCGAAGGGCAGCGCGGCGAACGCCGCGGCGGCGGCAAGGCGTCGGATCATTGATGAACTCCGCTGGGAGGGCGATGGATGTGCACCTCTAAGGGTAGGTGCGCCGCGCGCGGTTTCCAAGCTCGCCGATGCCTGGCCACCGCCGCGCGCCTGGCTGCGAACCGCACCTCGGAAGCGCCCGCGCAAGCGGGGTTGAAGCCGGCGCGCGCCGGCGCTATCAGCGCGCCAGACCGCGGAGAGGTGCCGGAGTGGTCGAACGGGGCGGTCTCGAAAACCGTTGACCCTTCACGGGGTCCCAGGGTTCGAATCCCTGTCTCTCCGCCAGGATTCCAAGGCCGCTGAGCGACGCCGACCGCGGCCGCCGCGCGCAGCCGGGCCCGTCGGCGTAGTCTTGCGCGCTCCGCATCCGATCTCGCCGGCCCAAGTGCCCGCAACGGAGCGCCTTGCGGCCCGGAAAGGCGCATCACGTCGATTGTCGATTATGGTACGCGCGGCAGCACGCGGCAGGCGGCCGGGGCGCAAGAGAGCGGACAGGTAGAAATCCTGCGCTCTCCAGCGCAACCGGCCGATGCGGCCACCGTCGCGCCCGGTTGCGGCAGCACGATCCGAGCCGGGCACCATGGGCGCGGGTTAACCGACCGCATGGCCCGCAGGCTTCGGCCGGGGTGGAAACGCGGCTTCGGGGGGCGGCCACCGGATGGACAGGCGGCCACCCCCGCGGCCTCAGCCCCGCGCCTCGCGGGCCGGCCGATCGTAGGCATCTTCGAGGCGAACGATGTCGTCTTCGCCGAGATAGTCGCCCATCTGCACCTCGATGATCTCCACCTGGGTCTTCGTCAGGTTCTCCAGCCGGTGCACGGCCCCCTTGGGGATCATCACCACGCCGCCGGGCTTCACCTTCATCACCGCATCGTCGACGGTGATGGTGGCGGTGCCCTCGATCACCACCCAGCGCTCCGCGCGGTGGTGGTGGTACTGCAGCGAAAGCCTGCCGCCCGGCACCACGCGAATGCGCTTGACCTGGTGGGCAAGCCCCCGATCCAGGCTCCAGAAGGCGCCCCAGGGCCGCTCCTCGTGGGCGGGGGCATCGGCGGGAACGGCGGAAGCCGCAACGGTGAGCGTGGATTGAATGGTCATGTCTTCGTCCTTCCGGGATTTTGCGTGAAGCGCGTGGGCGGCACC
>CAYXOX010000219.1:0-3751 GCA_964466745.1 uncultured Rhodobacterales bacterium | reverse complement strand
TGCCGCTCTACCAGCGCCTTCCCAAGCGCGGCTTCAACAAGCCCAACCGCAAGCAGTACGCGGTGGTGAACCTCGGGCTGATCCAGAAATTCATCGATGCCGGCAAGCTCGATGCCGGCGCGGAGATCACCGAAGACGCGCTGCTGGCCTCGGGCCTCGTGCGCCGCAAGCGCGATGGCATTCGGGTGCTCGCCAAGGGCGAATTCACTGCCAAGGCCAAGATCGCGGTGACGGGTGCGTCCAAGGCGGCCATTGATGTCGTCGAGAAGGCGGGCGGTGCGCTTACCGTCACATCCGCGGCAGCCGCTGCGTAACCGGTTGTTAGCGGTGCTCTTGCCGCTTAAATGACCCGGGGGCCTTGTGCGCCGCCGCCGCCAGATGCGGCGTGCGGCGCCAGGCCCTACAGACACCCGGATCCGGAAGGGGCGGACGCATGGCATCGGCAGCAGAGCAAATGGCCTCCAACATCAGCTGGGGGGCGCTCGGCAAGGCAACGGAGCTTCGCCAGCGGATCTTCTTCACGATCGGTCTCCTGATCGTCTACCGGGTGGGCACCTACATCCCCGTGCCGGGGATCGATGGCGGCGCCCTTCGCGATTTCATGGATCAGGCGGCCGCCGGGCTGGGCGGCGTGCTCAACATGTTTACCGGCGGCGCGATCAGCCGCATGGGGATCTTCGCGCTCGGGATCATGCCCTACATCTCGGCGTCCATCATCGTTCAGCTTCTCGCCGCCATGTACGAGCCGCTCAAGCAGCTCAAGAAGGAGGGCGAGCAGGGGCGCAAGAAGCTCAACCAGTACACGCGCTACGGCACTGTCCTTCTGGCCACCTTCCAGGCCTACGGGCTTGCCGTGAGCCTCGAGGCAGGCGATCTCGCCTCGGACCCAGGCTGGTACTTCCGCATTGCCTGCGTGATCACCCTCGTTGGCGGCACGATGTTCCTGATGTGGCTGGGCGAGCAGATCACGGCGCGGGGCATTGGCAACGGCATCTCGCTGATCATCTTCGTGGGCATCATCGCGGAGATCCCGGCGGCTCTGGCACAGTTCTTCACCCAGGGCCGCAGCGGCGCGCTCTCCCCCGCGGTCATCATCGGCGTGATCCTCATGGTGATCGTCACGCTGACCTTCGTGGTCTTCATGGAGCGAAGTCTGCGCAAGATACACATCCAGTATCCGCGCCGCCAGGTGGGGATGAAGGTGTATGATGGCGGGTCGAGCCACCTGCCCATCAAGGTGAACCCGGCGGGCGTGATCCCGGCGATCTTCGCCTCCGCCCTGCTGCTGCTGCCCACGACGATCTCGACCTTCTCGGGCGGGCAAAGCGGGCCGGTGATGAGCACGATCCTCGCGTATTTCGGTCCGGGCCAGCCGCTCTACCTGCTCTTCTTCGCCGCCATGATCATCTTCTTCACCTACTTCTACACCCGTGAAGTGTCTTTCAAGACGGAGGACGTGGCCGAGAACCTCAAGAACCAGTCCGGTTTCATTCCGGGCATCCGGCCGGGAAAGAAGACGGAGGAATACCTCGACTACGTGGTCACGCGCATCCTTGTGCTCGGTTCGGGATACCTCGCGGTCGTCTGTCTCATTCCGGAGGTGCTGCGCACCCAGCTTGCCATCACCGCCTATCTCGGCGGCACGTCGATCCTGATCATCGTGAGCGTGGGGATGGACACGATCCAGCAGATCCAGAGCCACCTGCTCGCTCACCAGTACGAGGGGCTGATCGAGAAGTCGCAGCTGCGCGGACGCGGCGGCGCCAAGAAGCGGCCCCGCAAGGCGCCGGCACGCCGATGAACATCATCCTGCTAGGGCCGCCGGGCGCGGGCAAGGGCACGCAGGCGCGTCGGCTGGAGCAGAGCCGCGGCCTCGTCCAGCTTTCCACCGGAGACATGCTGCGCGCCGCCAAGGAAAGCGGAACCGAGACCGGCAAGCTCGTTGCAGGTGTGATGGCGCGCGGCGAACTCGTGACCGACGAGATCGTGATCGCGCTCATCGCCGAGCGGCTTGAGACGACCGATGCGCCCGGCTTCATCTTCGACGGGTTCCCACGGACGCTCGCCCAGGCCGATGCGCTGGGTGCGCTGCTCGAGAAGGCCGGCACGCCCCTCTCGGCGGTCATCGAGATGCGGGTGGACGACGAGGCGCTCGTGCGCCGCATCACCGGGCGGGCTACCTGCGCGGATTGCGGCGAGGTCTACAACGACGCAACCAAGCCGATCCCGGAGGATGGCAAGTGCGCCGTCTGCGGCGGAACGCGCTTCTCGCGGCGCGCCGATGATAACGAGGAGAGCCTGCGCACCCGGCTTCTGGCCTACTACAAGCAGACCTCGCCGCTCGTCGGCTACTACCACGCCAAGGGGCTTCTGCACCGGGTAGACGGGATGGGCGAGGTGGATGCGGTGTCTGCCGAGATCGGCGCAGTGCTGGATGCCGCGGCATCCGCTTGACGCGGGCCCGTTAACGCCCTAACACCCGGCATCCCGAAAGGGAATCGCTGGCTTCAGGGCCACGCGCAAAACCCGATAATTTCGCTCAGGGCCTGCCGTCTCGGTCGCGACGCGGGCCCGACGTTGTGAAAAAAGGTTCCGGCATTACGGAACCGCAACGAAAGGACACTTCACGTGGCACGTATTGCCGGCGTCAACATCCCCACCGCCAAGCGCGTTCCGGTCGCGCTCACCTACATCACGGGCATTGGCCCGTCCGCCGCCCGCTCGATCTGCGAGGCCGTGAACATCGACACGGCGCGCCGGGTGAACGAGCTGAGCGATGCCGAGGTGCTCGCGATCCGTGAACACATCGACGCCAACTTCACCGTCGAGGGTGATCTGCGCCGCGAAGTGCAGATGAACATCAAGCGCCTGATGGATCTCGGCTGCTACCGCGGCCTGCGCCACCGGCGCAACCTTCCCGTCCGCGGGCAGCGCACGCACACCAACGCGCGCACCCGCAAGGGCCCGGCGAAACCCATCGCCGGCAAGAAGAAGTAAGGGAGGGCACGAGACATGGCACGCGACACGCGCACCCGCGGCAAGAAGAAGGTTTCCAAGAACATCGCCGCCGGCGTTGCTCATGTGAACTCCTCGTTCAACAATACCAAGATCCTCATCTCCGACGTGCAGGGCAACGCGATCGCGTGGTCCTCTGCCGGCACGATGGGCTTCAAGGGATCGCGGAAATCCACGCCCTATGCGGCGCAGATGGCCGCCGAGGATGCCGGCCGCAAGGCACAGGAACACGGCGTTCGCACCCTCGAGGTCGAGGTTCAGGGGCCCGGTTCGGGCCGGGAAAGCGCGCTGCGCGCCCTCGCGGCGGTGGGGTTCAACATCACCTCCATCCGTGACGTGACGCCCATCGCGCACAACGGGTGCCGCCCGCCGAAGCGCCGCAGGGTCTGACGGCGATCCGATCTTTCACGGGGCCCCGCCGCGCGCGGGGCCTCGCTACGTCATTTTATCCTCGGGCGTCGGTTGCCTCGGACATGGGCCGCCGACAGGAATGGAGGGACGCATGATCCACAAGAACTGGGCAGAGCTGATCAAGCCGAACGCCCTCGAAGTGAAGCCGGGCAACGATCCCGCGCGGCAGGCCACGGTGATCGCCGAGCCGCTGGAGCGGGGCTTCGGCCTCACGCTGGGCAACGCGCTGCGGCGAGTCCTGATGTCGAGCCTGCAGGGCGCGGCCATCACCAGCGTCCAGATCGACAACGTGCTCCACGAGTTCTCCTCGGTTGCCGGCGTGCGC
>CAYXOX010000218.1:0-3884 GCA_964466745.1 uncultured Rhodobacterales bacterium | reverse complement strand
CCAGCGGGTTCTTGATCTCGTGGGCCAGCATCTCGGCCATGCCGATGGCCGAGCGGGCCGCGGTCTTGGCGTTGGTGGCCCGGGTGAACCGCGCCGCGAGATCGCGGGGCGAGATCAGCATGAGCATCTGGCCATCCGAGCCGAGCATGGGCGCGATCTGGATGTTGCATTGCGCCGGCGGGCGCTCGCCGCCGCCAACGTCCACGTCGTTGACGAAGAGCGGCGCCATGTCCCGGCGGGCGCGGTCGAATGCCTCCTCGAGCGGGGCGTCCACCATCACCTTGTCCCAGACCGGAGCCCCCTTGAGCGCGCGTACCGAGATGTTCAGGAAATCCTCGGCGGCGGGGTTGCCATCGAGGATCCGGTCCTGTGCGTCCAGCAGGAGCGCCGGCACCGGCAGCGAGTTCCAGAGCTGCGCCCCGAAGATCATGCCACTGCCTCCGCAAGGCGCCCGACGTCCGGCGCGGGCCCGCAAGCCGAGCTCTCCGCAAGCGCCTCTTCCAGCCGGCCAAGCACCCGCGCCGGCTCCGCCCCGGTGAGGATTGCCCGGCGCAGGGGCGCCGGCGTGCCTGCACCCTCCATGTACCAGCCCAGGTGCTTGCGCGCGACGCGCAGGCCGAGATCTTCTCCGTAGAAGGCCAGCATCGCCTCGTAGTGGCCACGCACCACCTCCGCCAGCGCCCTGCCCCGCGGGCTCGGCACGGGTCGCCCGCCGGCGAGCGCCGCGCGGACCTGGGCGATCCGCCAGGGCGCGCCCTGTGCGCCGCGCCCGATCATCACCCCCGCGGCGCCCGACGCGGAAAGCGCCGCACGGGCCGCCTCGGCGCCGTCGATGTCGCCGTTGGCGATCACCGGAATGCCCACCGCCTCGACAACCGGGCGGATGGCGCGCCAGTCCGCCCGGCCCTTGTAGAACTGGCAGCGCGTGCGCCCGTGAACGGTGACGAGCCGCACGCCCTCGGCCTCGGCCCGGCGTGCAAGCTCCGGCGCGTTGTGGCACGCGTCATCCCAGCCGAGCCGCATCTTGACGGTCACCGGCACCGAAACGGCGCCCACCACCGCGCGGATCAGGCTCACTGCGTGATCGAGATCGCGCATCAGCGCCGAGCCCGACAGGCCGCTCGTCACGCGTTTGGCCGGGCAGCCCATGTTGATGTCGATGATCCGCGCGCCGGAGCCCTCGGCGAAGCGCGCGGCCTCGGCCATCCAGCGCGCCTCGCGGCCGGCAAGCTGCACGGCGGTGTCCTCGGCGGCGAACCCGAGCTCGGCACGCTCGCGCACCCCCGGCTTGGCCTGCACCATCTCCTGGCTCGCCACCATTTCGCTGACCACGCGATCGGCACCGAAGCCGGCCACGAGATCGCGAAAGGGACGGTCCGTGATCCCTGCGAGCGGCGCGAGGAACACCAGGGGGGCTGCAGGAGGAGTTGCCGAAAGGGTGGTCAAATGCTCAATCCTTGTGCGCACCCCGTCAGGTATCGCGCCGGGCCCGGCGTTGCAAACCCGGCGCGCATCGTCCCCCGGAGAAATCGCGATGCGCGTAATTATTAGGCAATTTGGCGCGCGCTCAGGGCCGCATTGTCAGCGCGCATCGCAGGTTCTAGACACGCGCTGCGCCCGACAAAGGAAATTCCCACCTTGAGTCTCTCCGCGATCATCGTCGCCGCCGGACGCGGCACGCGCGCCGGTGGCGACGTCCCCAAGCAATACCGAGCCGTGGCCGGGGTGCCCGTGCTGGCGCGCACGATCGCCCGTTTCGCCGCGCATCCGCTCGTCGAGGAGGTCGTCGTGGTGATCCACCCCGGCGATGGCGCGCTCTTCGCCGCGCTCCCTGCCCCTGCGGGCAAGGCCGGGGTTCGCACCGTGCACGGCGGCGCGACACGCGCCGAAAGCGTGCTGGCGGGGGTGCGCGCCAGCCGCGCCGAACGCGTGCTGGTGCACGACGCGGCCCGTCCCTTCGCCTCCCCCGAGCTCATTGCCCGCGTAGCCGAGGCGCTCGGCCGCGGCCCGGCCGCCGCGCCCGCGCTGCCGGTGACCGATGCGCTCTGGCGCGGAACCGCCGGGAAGGTGCGTGCCACCGCGCCGCGCGACGGGCTCTTCCGCGCCCAGACGCCGCAGGGGTTCGACCGCGCGGCGCTTCTGGCCGCTCACGAAGCACGCGCCGCCGCCGGCACCGGCACCGCTGCCGACGACGTCGAGGTGGCGCTGGCGGCCGGGATCGCCGTGGAAATCGTCGCCGGCGAAGGCGACAACTTCAAGATCACCACGCCCGAGGATTTCGCCCGGGCCGAACGGCAGGTAGCGAGGGGCATCATGGACGTGCGCACGGGCAACGGCTTCGACGTTCACCGCTTCGCGGAGGGGCGGCCGCTCGTCCTCTGCGGCCTCGAGATCCCCCACGACCGGGGGCTCGAAGGGCATTCGGATGCCGATGTCGGGCTGCACGCGGTCACCGATGCTATCTACGGCGCGCTGGCGGACGGCGACATCGGCCAGCACTTCCCACCGAGCGATCCGCAGTGGAAGGGCGCGGCATCCGATCTTTTCCTGCGCCACGCCGCCGGGCGTGCCGTGGAGCGCGGCTTCGCGATCACCGCGATCGATCTCACGTTGATCTGCGAACGCCCGAAGATCGGGCCGCACGCCGAAGCCATGCGCGCGCGCCTCGCCGAGATCGCGGATATCGAGACCGGGCGGGTGAGCGTCAAGGCCACCACCTCGGAACGCCTCGGCTTCACCGGCCGGGAGGAAGGTATCGCCGCGCTCGCCACCGTAACCCTCGTGGCGAGGGGCTGATGCGGGCGAGTCGCCTTCTCGCGAGTTTCGGCGGCACCGGCTTCCTGCGCCCGGCACCGGGCACCTGGGGAAGCGCCGCCGCCCTGCCCTTCGGCTGGCTGCTGCACGGGCTGGGCGGGCCGGCGGCGCTCCTGGCTGCAACCGGCGCGCTCTTCGCGGCAGGGCTCTGGGCCGTGGCGGCCGAGGAGCGGCAGGGTTCCGGCAAGGACCCGGGCTGGATCGTCATCGACGAGGTGGTTGGCATGTGGATCGCGCTCCTGCCGCTCTCTTTCGGGCTCGCCGCCGCGGGCGCGGCGGCCTGGACCTTTCCCTGGCCGGGCTGGGTGGGCGCCTTCCTGGCCTTCCGCGTCTTCGACATCTGGAAGCCCGGCCCCGTGGGCTGGGCCGACCGCCGCCCGGGCGCGATGGGCGTGATGCTCGACGACGTGATCGCCGGCCTGTTCGCCGCTATCGCCGTCGCCGCCGCCGCGGCAGTGGCGCACCTGGGGTTCGGGCTGTGAGCGCCGCCGCCGAGGTGCTGGACCGCGCCCGCGCCGCGGGGCTGACCATCGCGACAGCGGAAAGCTGCACTGGCGGGATGCTCGCCGCCGCCCTCACCGACCCGGCGGGCGCCTCCGACGTGTTCGGCTGGGGCGTGGTGACCTACGCCAACGCCGCCAAGACCGCGCTCCTCGGCGTGAAGCCCGCCACGCTGGAAGCCCATGGCGCTGTCTCAGAGGAAGTGGCCCGCGAAATGGCCATTGGCGTGCTGGCGGTATCGGGTGCGGATCTCGCCGTCGCGATCACCGGCATCGCCGGGCCCGGAGGCTCGGGCGCCAAGCCCGAGGGGCGCGTGTGCTTCGCGCTGGCCGGGCCGCGGGGCGTGAACGCCGAGACGGTGGAGTTCGGCGCGCAGGGCCGCGCGCCTGTGCGCCGCGCCGCGCGCGACCACGCGCTGCAGCTTCTGGCCGGCGCATTGCCGCCGGAAAAACCCGCAAGCTAGATTGCTTGCGCGAGCTTCTTCGAGTAGGTCCAGGTGGGCGCGATCCCGCCGCGCGCGACCGAGAACGCCTCCGCGTCGCCGATGTAATCGAAACCGTTCTTCATCA
>CAYXOX010000217.1:0-3890 GCA_964466745.1 uncultured Rhodobacterales bacterium | reverse complement strand
GCCGATGAACCACAGTGCCTCCTGGCTCAGATCGGCGTATTTGTCGCCGGCAAAGAGCGGCTTGCCGTCCTTCCAGATCGACATGTTGACATGCATGCCGGTGCCGTTGTCGCCCGCGATGGGCTTGGGCATGAAGGTTGCCGACTTGCCGTAGGCTTGCGCCACGTTGTGGATCACGTACTTGTACTTCTGCAGTTCGTCGGCCTGCTTGGTGAGGCTCGAGAAGATGAGCCCGAGCTCGTGCTGGCACGAGGCCACCTCGTGGTGATGCTTGTCCACCTTCATGCCCATGCGCTTCATGGTCGAGAGCATTTCCGAGCGGATATCCTGCCCGTCGTCGATGGGGTTCACCGGGAAGTAGCCGCCCTTCACGCCCGGGCGGTGCCCCATGTTGCCCATCTCGTACTCGGTGTCGGTGTTCCACGCGGCGTCGAGCGCATCGACCTCGTAGGAGACCTTGTTCATGGTCATCGAGAAGCGGACGTCGTCGAACAGGAAGAATTCGGCCTCGGGGCCGAAGTAGGCGGTGTCGCCGATGCCGGATGCCTTGAGATAGGCCTCGGCCTTCTCCGCCGTGGAGCGGGGGTCGCGCTCGTACGGCTCGCCGGTGTCGGGCTCCACGATGGAACAGTGCACGCACATGGTCTTCTCGGCGTAGAAGGGATCCATGTAGGCGCTGGAGGTGTCGGGCATCAGCTTCATGTCGGACTGGTCGATCGACTTCCAGCCGGCGATGGAAGAGCCATCGAACATGAAGCCTTCCTCGAGGAAGTCCTCGTCCACCTGGTCGGACATCACGGTGACGTGCTGCAACTTACCGCGCGGATCGGTGAAGCGGATGTCGACGTAGGCAACCTCCTCGTCCGCGATGGTCTTGAGTAGGTCGGATTTGCTCATCTGGATGGCTTCCCCTTGATGTTTTGAATGAGTGGCATGGCGCAGCGCCGGGCGCGGGTTCAGAGCGCCTCTTCGCCCGATTCCCCGGTGCGGATGCGGATCGCCTGCTCCACGTCGGACACGAAGATCTTGCCGTCGCCGATCTTGTCGGTCTTGGCGGCCTCGATGATCGCGGCGATGGCGGCGTCGAGCTGGTCTTCCGGGATGACGACCTCGACCTTCACCTTCGGAAGGAAATCCACGACGTACTCGGCCCCGCGGTAGAGTTCCGTGTGGCCCTTCTGGCGCCCGAACCCCTTGACCTCGACGACGGAGAGGCCCTGGACCCCGATTTCCTGAAGCGCCTCCTTCACCTCGTCGAGCTTGAAGGGCTTGATGATGGCTTCGACTTTCTTCATGCCCCTTCGACTCCCCAGGTTTGTCCGGCGTGCAGGCCGGACAGATCATTTTGAGCCTCGGCGAACAATTAGCTACGCTGACAGTCGGCAACGCCTCGAGGCGGATTAACGGGGCATCGCCCAAATTTTGGATCAAGTGACGCAGAAATGAGCACAAGAGAAACGAAACGGGCGGAAATGCAGCGGCAAGCGCTGACTTCTGCCCAAATGCGCGCCATCGAGGCCGCCGCAATCGCTTCGGGCAGGGTGAGCGGCGCGCAGCTGATGGAGCGGGCGGGCGCGGGCGCGGCCCGGGAGATCGTGGAGCGCTGGCCGCAGGCCGCTGCGGGCGGACGCGTGCTCGTGCTCTGCGGGCCCGGCAACAACGGCGGCGACGGGTTCGTGATCGCGCGCAGGCTTGCGGAGCAGGGAGCGCGGCCGACGGTGCTTCTCGCGGCCGCGCGGGCGCGCCTGTCGGGCGACGCCGCGGCGATGGCCGCGGAATGGGAACGGATCGGCGAGACGATCCCGGCGGATCCCGGCGAGATGGCCGAGCGCGTGGAGGGTGGCGGCTATGATCTGGCGGTTGATGCGCTTTTCGGCACCGGGCTGGCTCGACCGCTTTCGCCGGCCTTCGCCCCGCTCGCCGAGGCCTGGAGCGGGCTCGACGACGGCAGGACGGCCGTGGACATCCCCTCCGGACTGGATTCCGACACCGGGCGCGCCGACGGGCCGGCCCTCGCCGCCGACCTCACCGTGACCTTCCACGCGCCGAAGCGCGGCCACCTGCGCGGCGCGGGCCCGGCGCTCTGCGGCGAGTTGCGCACAGTGGACATCGGCCTCGGCAACCTGGCGGGCTCCGGTGTCTGAGCCGGCACCGCTCGCAGGCCCGCGCCAGGCCCGGCGCGTGGCGGGAGGGGGCGCGATGCGCGATCTGCTCGTCAAGCATGCCGGCCAGCACAAGTACGACCACGGGCATGCGCTGGTGCTGGCCGGGGGCAGCGGTCGCGGCGGCGCCGCGCGGCTTGCCGCGCATGCGGCGCTTCGGGCCGGCGCCGGGCTCGTCACCCTGGCATGCCCTGCCGATGCCGTTGCCGAGAACGCAGCGCGCCTCGATGCGGTGATGCTGCGGGAAGCGGAAAATGCGGCGGATCTCGGCCGCCTGCTTGAGGACGCGCGCATCAATGCGCTCTGCCTCGGGCCGGGCTTCGGGCTCGGCGCCGAAACTCGCGCCATGGCGGTCGCGGCCTGTGGTTCCGGGCGCAGCGTGGTGCTGGATGCCGATGCCCTGACCAGCTTCGCCGATGCGCCGGAAGCGCTCTTCGACGTTCTGCACGGGGGATGCGTTCTGACGCCCCATGCCGGGGAGTTCGCCCGCCTTTTCGGCGAGCTGCCCGCCGCTGACGAAGAGCCGGAGAGGGCCGCGGCGGTGGCCGCGGCAGCGCGCCGCTCCGGGGCGGTGGTGCTGCTGAAGGGCGCGCTCACCCTCGTGGCTGCGCCCGACGGAACGCTTCTTGCGGCAGACGCCACAGGCCCGGCCGCCGCGCCCTGGCTGGCCACGGCCGGGTCGGGCGACGTGCTTGCGGGGATGGTGTGCGGCCTGCTCGCGCGCGGGATCGAGCCGCCGATGGCCGGTGCGGTGGCCGCCTGGCTCCACGCCGAGTGCGCCCGCCGCTTCGGCCCCGGCCTGATCGCCGAGGATCTCGCCGACGCCCTACCGGGCGTTTACCGCGATCTGGGCGTGTGACGCCTGCCGCCGCGGTGCGAGGGGCTCGCCGCTGGCGAGCTCCAGGCCGCCGGCGTAGAACACGTGCGGCCGATCGAAATGCAGCGTGAGCAGGCACAGCCGCGGCGTTTCGTGCAGCCGTTCGGCGCAGGGGAGCCTGCGGGCAGGCAACAACGCTTCGGAGGTGCCGAAGACCCTGCGGGCGATGGCGCCGCGCACGAGCACCTCCTGGTCGGGGGCGAGGCGCATGTCCGACGAGGGCATGCCTGCCCCGAGCGCGCCTGCGCGCAGCAACACCGGCGCCAGGGTGCACGGACCGAGGACAACCGCCCGCAGGGGCGTCGCTCCCCCCGATCGGGTCACGATCCTGTCGCCCGGGGAAAGGTACCCGGCGGGCAGAATGCCCTCGAGCGTGACCACGGGAGTTTCGGGGAAGAGCCCACACGTTACGGGTGGCGGCGAGCCGCACACCGACATCTCGCGTTTCATCGCACCTGCCTCGCCTCAGGATGGCCGCCGGTCACGCCAGCGGCTCGTTGGCTGCAAGCATAGCAGACGAGTGGCGCCGCGCCGAGCGTTTTGCGCCGGTCGGCGCTTCCGCCGCCGGGGCAAGCTGGCTTCCGGCCCGGCAGGCCGCAGGGGCGAGGCCGCCGGGGGCGCCGATCCCGCGCGGACGGGGGGGGCGGCGCGGCTGGCCGAAGCGCCCCGCGCGGTGCGGTTTCGGGGCCGCTGACGGGCCCGTCCTGCAGTGCTTTTCCTGCTCGCATCCCTCAATACGCTCTGCTAGAGAGCGCCGAACGCGCGGGCCGACCCCGGCTTCACCGCGCCTTTCGACATTTGCGGGTGTGGCGGAACTGGTAGACGCACCAGATTTAGGTTCTGGCGCCGCG
>CAYXOX010000216.1:0-3898 GCA_964466745.1 uncultured Rhodobacterales bacterium | reverse complement strand
AGTTCTGCGACCGCATGAACGCCTTTGCCCAGAAAGAGGGCCTGCCGGGGATGGGTTACATCTTCTGGCGGGAAGTCGAAGTGAAGCCCGGAGACGAAGCGAAGGCAGAAGCCGACCACGCTTTGAAGGTTGCTGACGAAACCTGGATGGAAGCCGCCGGCCCGCTGGCCAAGAACATCGGGCCCGAGCGCACCGAGGCCATCCGGCAGCAACTCGGCCTCGGCGTGGGCGATGCCGCCTTCTTCCTCGGCGGAAAGCCCGCCGCCTTCGAGACGGTCGCGGGCAAGGCGCGCACCGAGATCGGCCGCGAGCTGGGGCTCATCGACGAGAACCGTTTCGCTTTTGCCTGGATCGTCGATTTCCCGCTTTACGAGAAGGATGCCGAGACCGGCGAAGTGGATTTCTCCCACAACCCCTTCTCGATGCCCCAGGGCGGGATGGAGGCGTTGCAGGGCGACCCGCTGAAGGTCCTCGGTTACCAGTATGATCTGGCCTGCAACGGGTACGAACTCGTCTCGGGTGCGATCCGCAACCACAAGCCCGAGATAATGACGCGCGCTTTCGAGATCGCCGGTTACCCCGCCGAGGAGGTGCGCGCGCGCTTCGGCGGCCTCGCGACGGCCTTCGAATACGGTGCGCCGCCCCACGGTGGGTGTGCAGCGGGGATCGACCGGATGGTGATGCTGCTTGCCGACGAGGCCAATATCCGCGAGGTCATCATGTTCCCGATGAACCAGCGCGCGGAGGATCTCCTGATGGGGGCCCCCTCCGAGCCGTCGAACGAGCAGCTTCGCGAACTGCGCCTGCGCGTCCTTCCGCCGGAAAGCTGAGCCGGGGCCGCCGGCCTCACATGGCCGCCGCGCCCTTCTGCAGGCGCTGGCGCAGCAGGCCGCCAAGCTGCGCGGCCGCGGGGGCGGCGGGTGTCGCGCGCAGGGCTTCCGCGGCGCGGGCCAGGCCGGAATCGCCGGCCGCCGCCGCGAGCGCTCCCACGAATTGCCCGGCGTAGCGCAAGGTGCCCTCGTCCGGCGCGCGCGCCAGCAGGTGCTCGGCGTGTACGAGATCGTCCTGAAGGGCCATCGCGTCTGGCCGGATGCGGTCGTCCTCGCTCACGGGGCGGGGGCGGCCTTTCTCGGGTGCAAGATGCGGCAGCTGCGCTAGCATGAAGGCCTGGAACGAAGCGAGGCTCTCCACCGGCTTGGGGAGGAATCCGTCGGCCCCGGCACCCCGCGCGGCCTCGGCCTCGGCCGGATCGGCGCTCATGGCGATCACCGCGCCAACCCGCTGGCTCGCGCGCGCGAGCTCCGAAACGAGCTCCAGCCCCGAGCCATCGGGCAGGCCGATGTCCACCGCCACCGCGGTGGGCCGGTACACCGCCAGGTGCCGCCGGGCGGCACGCAGGCTGTCGGCGCGGCGCAGCCGGGCGCCGGAGCGCTGGCACAACAGCCGCAGGGCCTCGCTGGCGAAGCGGCTGTCTTCCACGGCCAGCAAGGTAAGGCCGAGCAGGGGGCGCACCGCGTCGCCCCGCCGTGGCAAGAGGAATCCGTCTAGATCCTTCATCGTCATCTCCCGTTCACCAGGTCTCGCGGCATCCCCGTGCAGGCCGGGCTGCCGTCCCGCGGCAAACGGTGGCAGGGTGAGGCTAACGGGCGATTAACGCGGTCGTGCCCTTGCAGGGCCGCGGCGGGCGCGGGATAAGCGCGCGCAAGCCGCCGCCTCCTTCCGTGGCGGCGGGCCTTCTTCGCGCGGACCGGAGCCTGTTCCCATGATCGGACGCCTCAACCATGTTGCCATCGCGGTGCCCGATCTGGAGGCCGCCGCCGCGCAGTACCGCGGCACGCTCGGGGCCGATGTGGGCGCACCGCAGGACGAGCCCGACCACGGCGTGACCGTGGTGTTCATCACCCTGCCCAACACCAAGATCGAACTGCTCCACCCGCTGGGCGAGAACAGCCCCATCGCGGGTTTCCTCGAGAAGAATCCCGCGGGGGGCATCCATCACCTGTGCTACGAAGTGGCCGATATCCGCGCGGCGCGCGACAGGCTGCGCGCCGAGGGCGCCCGGGTGCTCGGCGACGGAGAACCGCGGATCGGTGCCCACGGTAAGCCGGTACTCTTTCTTCACCCAAAGGATTTCAACGGCTGCCTGCTGGAACTCGAGGAGGTCTGAGGCGGCCATGTCCATCACTTCGGCGCTCGTGCTCTACGCGGTCATCTGGTTCATGGTGCTGTTCATCATGCTGCCGTTGCGGCTGAAGACGCAGGGAGAAACCGGCAAGATCGTTCCCGGCACCCACGCCTCCGCGCCCGAGAATCCGGATCTCAAGCGCAAGGTCGTCACCACCACCTGGGTGTCGGCGATTCTCTGGGTGATCATCGGCGGAACGATTCTTTCCGGCGTGATCACCGTGCGCGACATCGACTGGTTCGAGCGGATGGGGCCGTCCTCGACACGCCCGGACGGCTGAGGCTCAGCCAGTCTCGGCCGCCGCGAGCCGGTGGAAGAGATGGGTGAAAGTCGCCGCTCCGAGGATCGGTACAACGAGATTGAGCAGCGGCACGACGAGCGGAAACGCCATGAGCGTACCGGCGATCCAGACGGTCAGGGCGTGGCGGCGCCGCATCCTCTTCGCGCCTTCGCGGCCCAGGCGCCGCATGGCCACCAGCTGGAAGTACTCCCGCCCCAGAAGGAAGCCGTTGAGCGCAAGGAAGATCAGCGGCGCGAAGGGCGGCACCAGCGCATAGACGACGAGCGCCACGAGATTGGCTGCAACGAGCACGCCCAGGAAATTGACCGTGTCGCGGAACGCGTCCCAGAACGGCACCTGCTCGGCGGGGGGAAGGCCGGGATAGTGCCTGTCTTCCACGGCGCGTGCGACGTCCTCGAGAAACATGGAGGTGATGGCCGAGGCGACCGGGATCATCAGAAAGGCCGAGAGCACGATCATCACGCCGAGCGAACTCCAGGTCAGCAGATCGCCCACCCAGGTGACCTCGCCCACCAGCGGCAGGACGGCGGTATCGCCGAAGACCGCGCCCAGCAGGTAGAGAAACCCGGCATAGACCGCGACGAGGAGCGCGATTGTCAGCCCGAGGCCAAGCAAGAGCACGCGCCTGAAGCGAGGATCGCCGATCTGGCCGAGGGCGCGGAAGAAATCGAGCAGGATCATTCGGAGTGCCAGGAGGTCAGTGCGGCGACATCCGGGCGGGGCCGCTCGGGCGGGGCCACGCTTTCGGTGCCGATGTGGATGAAGCCGGCGATCTCTTCATGCGCCTCGAGCCCTAGGTGGCGCTGTGCGAAGCCCGGGGCATGGGCCGACCAGCCGGTCAGCCAGTTTGCCCCCCATCCGGCGGCCAGCGCCGCGTTGACAAGGCCGAGGCACACCGCCCCTGCCGAATACTGCTGCTCGACGCGCGGAATCCTTTCGGTCGGTCCGGGCGAGAAGACGACCGCCACAACGAGCGGGGCGTTGCGAAAGCCCGCCGCGTGCTTTTCCACCTTTTCCGCTTCGAGGCCGTCGGCGGGGGCCTCGGCCTCCACGGCGTCCGCTACGCGCCCGAGCGCGGCCGGGGCCATGACGATGAAGCGCCAGGGTTCCATCTTGCCGTGGTCGGGCACGCGAACGGCGGCGGTGAGCAGTGTCTGCAGCGCTTCGGGATCGGGCGCCGGCGCCTGCAGGGTGCGCGCGGGGCGCGACCGGCGGGTGAGAAGGAAATCGAGGGCGGCGGGGTTTGGCGTGAGCATGGGGGGCCTCGGTCTTCGGGACTTCATACGCGGTTTAGCCTCTCCGGGCGCGCTTGCCCACAACCGGCGCGCTTGCGGGCGCGCTGGTGCGTCGATAGACCGAGGGTCGAGCCAGCGGTCCCAATGACAAAGGACACGAATTGGCTGCCGGTATGG
>CAYXOX010000215.1:0-3963 GCA_964466745.1 uncultured Rhodobacterales bacterium | reverse complement strand
GCCTCAACGTCTGCTGCATCCCTTCCAAGGCGCTCCTGCACGCCACCCACCAGCTTCACGAGGCCGAGCACAATTTCGCCGCCATGGGGCTGAAGGGAAAGAGCCCCTCCGTGGACTGGAAGCAGATGCTCGCCTACAAGGACGACGTCATCGGCCAGAACACGAAGGGCATCGAGTTCCTCTTCAAGAAGAACAAGGTGGACTGGATCAAGGGCTGGGGCTCGATCCCGGAGGCCGGCAAGGTCAAGGTCGGCGACGATGTCCACGGGGCCCGGCACATCGTCATCGCCACCGGCTCCGATGCCAGCACCCTGCCGGGCGTCGAGGTCGACGAGAAGATCGTCGTCACGTCGACCGGCGCGCTCGAACTCGGCAAGATCCCGAAGAAGATGGTCGTGATCGGCGGCGGGGTTATCGGCCTCGAGATGGGCTCGGTCTACGCCCGCCTCGGGGCGGAGGTCACGGTGGTGGAGTATCTCGACCACATCACCCCGGGCATGGATGCCGAAGTCTCGAGAAGCTTCCAGCGCATTCTCGCCAAGCAGGGTCTGACCTTCGTTCTCGGCGCCGCGGTCAAGGGCGTGGAGGCGATGAAGACGAAGGCCAAGGTCACCTATTCGTCCCGCAAGGACAACGCCGAGGAGGTGCTCGACGCCGATGTCGTTCTCGTCGCCACCGGGCGCCGGCCCTACACGGAGGGGCTGGGCCTCGAGGCGCTTGGCGTGCGCACCACGGAACGCGGCCAGATCGAAACCGATGGGCAATGGGCGACCAGCGTGCCGGGCATCTACGCGATCGGCGATTGCATCTCTGGCCCGATGCTGGCCCACAAGGCCGAAGACGAGGGGATGGCCGTGGCCGAAACCATCGCCGGGCGACATGGCCACGTGAACTACGGCGTGATCCCCTCGGTGATCTACACTCATCCCGAGGTCGCCGCGGTGGGCGAGACGGAGGAAGGTCTCAAGGCGAAGGGCCGTGCCTACAAGGCGGGCAAGTTCTCGTTCATGGGCAATGGCCGCGCGAAGGCGAATTTCGCCGCCGACGGTTTCGTGAAGATCCTCGCCGACAGCGAGACCGACAGGATCCTCGGCGCGCACATCATCGGGCCCATGGCCGGCGACCTGGTCCACGAGATCTGCGTGGCAATGGAATTCGGCGCCGCCGCCGAGGATCTCGCCCGCACCTGCCATGCGCACCCGACCTATTCCGAAGCTGTGCGCGAGGCCGCGCTGGCCTGCGGCGACGGTCCCATTCACAGCTGAGCGGGGCGGTGGAGACGGTCGCCCCCGGCATCTTCGTTCAGCGTGGCGACCGTATCCGCCTGCTCGGGGTTCCCTTCGATACCGCCTGCGTGATCGTGCGGCTGCCCGGCGGCGCGTTGTGGCTGCACTCGCCGGTGAAGCCGACCGAGGCCCGGATTGCCGAGGTCGCGTCCCTCGGCCCGGTGGGTCATATCGTGGCCCCCAACCGCATCCACGGCGCCTTCACCGCCGACTGGGCGCGCATAGCGCCCGGGGCGAAGGTCTGGGTATCGCCGCGATTCCCGGAACGGCACCCAGAGATTCGCCATGACGCGCTTCTGGCCGACTCGCCCCCGCCGGACTGGGCCGAGACGCTGGACCAGTGCATCTTCGCGGGCAGTCTCTATCTCGACGAGGTGGAGTTTCTCCATCGCCCGTCCGGCACTCTGATCCTGACCGATATCCTGCAGCGCCACGACCCGGCGCGCGAACCGCCGGTCTGGCGCTGGCTCAAGGGCCTCGCCGGCCTGCTCGCGCCTCGCACGGCGACGCCGCCGGATCTGCGCGCCACTTTCAGGGACCGCGCGGCCGCGCGCGCCTCCCGTGACCGGATCCTGTCGTGGGATTTCGACCGGATCCTCCTGCCCCATGCCGTGCCGGTGGCGACGGGGGGCAAGGCGGTCTTTCGCGATGCCATGGCGTGGCTCGGCTGAGCCGGGGCGCCGCGGTCTAGCCCGCGAGGAGCCGCAGCCCCTGGGTCACGTCGGTGCGCACCGCAAGGCGCAGGCCGGGCTCGTCCCCGGCCTTCAGCGCCGCGATGATCAGGCGGTGATTGTGCGGAGGTTCGGTGCGTCGCAGGCGCCCGTAGAGTGCACGCATGGTCGGGCCGAGCTGCAGCCAGACGGTCTCCGCCATCGCCAGCATGGCCGGCGCCTGCGCCCGCAGGTAGAGCGCACGGTGAAACTCGAGATTGGCGCGGATGTAGCCCACCGCATCGCCCCGCGCGGCCGCCTCCGCGATGGCGGCATTAATCGATTCGATCCGGTCGATCAGCGCGATATGGGCACGTGGCAGGGCCCGGGAGGAAAGCTCGGGTTCGAGGAGTGCCCGCAGGGCCGCGAGCTCCTCGATCCGTTCGTTGCCGAGCTCGGGGGTGAAGACCCGGCCCGACGAGGTCATCGAAACGGCCCCCTCCGCCGCGAGCCGGCGCAGCGCCTCCCGCACCGGCGTCATCGAAAGGCCATGCTGCCGGCCGATGCCGCGCAGGGTGAGCGCGGCACCGGGCAGAAGTTCGCCATGCATGATCTGGGTGCGAAGGGTGCGGTAGAGGCGATCATGGGCCGCCGTGCCGCTTTCGCCCCGTTGCTGAAGGAACATGGCCGAAGTGTGATCACACCTCCGCGCCGGGTCAATCCTCGAAGCGCCAGCGGTGCAGCCCGGCCCCTTCGCGCCGCAGCCAGGCGCGGGGAGTCTCGTAGCCGGGGCACAGTGCGGCGACCTCGGCCCAGAAGGCTGGCGAGTGGTTCATCTCGGCCAGATGGGCAACCTCGTGCGCGGCCACGTAGTCGAGCACGTCCGCCGGGGCCATCACCAGCCGCCAGGAGAACATCAGTCGCCCCGATGACGAGCACGAGCCCCAGCGGCCGCGGGGGTCCCGCAGGCTCAGGCCGGTCATCTGCCGGCCCAGCCGCAAGGCATGGGCTTCGGCGGCGGCCAGCAACCGGGCCCGCGCCTCCGCCTTCAGGAAGGCCGCGACCCTCGGCCCGAGCCGCACCTGGCCTCCGGGTGCGAGCAGGCTGCCCTCGTGAAGGCATATCGGCTGCCGCGGGCTGCCGGGAACCGTGCGGATTTCGACCGGAGTTCCGGCTATGGGAATCCGCCCGCCGAGCTCCGGCCGGCGTTCCTCGGGCAGTTCGGCGAGGCACCCGGCGATCCAGTCCCGCCGCTCGCGCACGAACGCGAGACCCTCGTCGAGACGCGCGCGCTTCGGAACCGTGAGCGTCACGCGCCCGTCTAAGCGCGAGACACGGAGCGAAAAGCGCCGCGCGCGCGCGGAACGTCGCAGATTCACTGCGATCGGGGGGTTGCCCGACAGGATGTGCTGGTCCATATGCGCTCCTGATCGCGGCCGATACCAACCGGCGCCCAGTCTTCGCCCGGCGCGCCGGCGACGGCAAGCCCGCCACGGGGCCGGGAAGCGACCTTACGAAACCTCAGGCAAGAAAGGGATGAGTCCATGCCGAAGGAGGAATGGGGGACCAAGCGCCTGTGCCCCACGACCGGCAAGCGCTTCTACGATCTCGGGCGCGTCCCGATCGTGAGCCCCTACACCGGCGAAACCGTGACCATCGACACGGGCAAGCACCGCACCATGGTCGCCGATGCCGCCGACGCCCAGACCAAGCGCCTCGAAACCGCCTCCGCCGACAGCGAGGACGACGCGGTGGTGGAAGACGATGAGGCCGAGGTGGAACTCGAGGACGATCTGCTCGAGGACGAGGACGACGACGATGTCTCCCTCGATGATATCGCCGACGTCGCTGCAGACGACGACGAGAGCTGACCGCAGGGCTGCATGGCGGGATTTTTCGCTTGATCCCGCCATGGCCCTTCCATAATTAGCGCGGGCGGCGTGCGCTGCTCGCGCAAACCGTTCCGGGGCCTTAGCTCAGTTGGGAGAGCGCTTGCATGGCATGCAAGAGGTCAGGGGTTCGACTCC
>CAYXOX010000214.1:0-3974 GCA_964466745.1 uncultured Rhodobacterales bacterium | reverse complement strand
ACGATCGTCGTGGCCAGCAGCACGTCGTACTTGCCGTCGTAGAAGGCGTTCATCCGGGTGTCGAGCTCGCCGGCGGCGAGCTGGCCATGCGCCGTGACCACCGAGACTTCTGGCACCTGCTCGGCGAGGAAGGCCTCGATCTCGGGCAGATCCTTGATGCGCGGCACCACGAAGAAGCTCTGCCCGCCGCGGTAGTGCTCGCGCAGGAGCGCCTCGCGCACCGTCACCGCGTCGAACTCGCTCACGTAGGTGCGGATCGCCAGCCGGTCCACCGGCGGGGTGCCGATGATGGAGAGATCCCGCACCCCGGAGAGCGAGAGCTGCAGCGTCCGCGGGATCGGCGTGGCGGTGAGCGTCAGCACGTGGATATCCGTGCGCAGCTGCTTGAGCCGCTCCTTGTGGGTGACGCCGAAGTGCTGCTCCTCGTCGATCACCAGCAGGCCGAGGTTCCGGAAGCGCACGCCCTTGGCCAGCAGCGCATGGGTGCCCACCACTATGTCCACCGTGCCGCGGGTGAGCCCCTCGCGGGTCGCCGCCGCCTCCCGCGCCGAGACGAAGCGCGAAAGCGGGCGGACGGTGATGGGAAAGCCGCGGAAGCGCTCGGCGAAACTCTGGTAATGCTGGCGCGCGAGCAGCGTTGTGGGCGCGATCACCGCGACCTGAACCCCCGAGAGCGCGGCAACGAAGGCCGCGCGCATGGCCACCTCCGTCTTGCCGAATCCCACGTCGCCGCACACCAGCCGGTCCATCGGCTGGCCGGAGCCCATGTCGTTCAGCACGTCCTCGATGGCGGAGAGCTGATCGTCGGTTTCCTGGTAGGGAAAGCGCGCCGAGAACTCCTCCCAGGCGTGGTGCGGCGCCTCCATCACCGGCGCGCTGCGCAGCGCGCGCTCGGCGGCCACGCGGATGAGCCGTTCGGCCATTTCGCGGATACGCTGCTTGAGCCGCGCCTTCTTCGCCTGCCAGGCGCCGCCCCCGAGCCTGTCGAGCAGGCCCTCCTCGTGGCCGAAGCGGGAGAGAAGCTCGATGTTTTCCACCGGCAGGTAGAGCCGTGCGCCCTCGGCGTATTCGAGGGCCAGGCATTCATGGGCCGCGCCCGCTGCGGTGATGACCTCGAGCCCGTGGTAGCGCCCCACCCCGTGATCGACGTGCACCACGAGATCGCCCGGGGCGAGGCTCTGCGCTTCGGTCAGGAAGTTGTCGGCCCGGCGCTTCCTGCGGGGGGCGCGGATCAGCCTGTCGCCCAGCACGTCCTGCTCGGAGATCACGGTGATCTCGGCCCCGCCGTGGGGCGCGGTGTAGCCGTGTTCGAGCGGCCACACGGCGAGGCCCACGCCGTGCCCCGGCAGATCGCCCATGGTGCGCACCAGCGCGAGGCCCTCCAGCCCCTCGTCTTCCATGAGCCCCTTCAGGCGCTCGCGCGCGCCCTCCGAATAGGAGGCGATCAGCACCGGGCCGATGCGGCGGCGGGCGTCAACATGCTCCTTCAGCGCACTGAAGAGGCTGATCTTTTCCTGCTGGCGCTCGGGCGCGAAGTTGCGCCCGACCCGGCCGCCCGCATCGGTCACGCCGAGCCCGGTGGCCCGGGGCAGCGCGCTGAACTGCACCAGGCGCCGCCTCCCGGTGGCGGCGGCCCAGCCCGCCTCGTCGAGGTAGAGCGCCTCGGGCGGCGCCGGCTTGAAGACGGTGTCGAGCCGGCCCTTCTGGCCCATCGCCTCGCGGCGGGCATCGTAAGCGTCGGCGATGCTCTCCCACCGGGCGATGCGCGCGGGCTCGAACTGGTCGTCGAGCAGGATCGGCGCGTCGGGCAGGTAGTCGAAGAGCGTTTCCAGCGCATCGTGGAAGAACGGCAGCCAGTGCTCCATGCCGGCGTGCTTGCGCCCGGCGCTGACCGCCTCGTAGAGCGGATCGTCGGTGCCCGCCGCCCCGAAGGCGATGCGGTAGTTCTGGCGGAAACGGCGCACCGCCGCTTCGTCGAGGATGATCTCCGAGACGGGCGCAAGCTCCACGCGCTCGAGCTTTTCCACCGTGCGCTGGCTGGCCGGATCGAACCGCCGCGCGCCGTCGAGCACGTCGCCGAAGAGATCCAGCCGGACAGGCCCGGCCTCCCCGGGAGAATAGATGTCGATGATCCCGCCGCGCACGGCGTAATCGCCCGGCTCGGTCACGGTGGGCGATTGCGAGAAGCCCATCCGCACGAGGAAGTCCCTGAGGCCGGCCTCGTCGATCCGCTCTCCCACCCGCGCGGCGAAGGCGGCCTCGCGCAGCACGGCGCGGGCCGGAACGCGCTGGGTGGCGGCGTTGAGCGTCGTCAGCGCGACGAACCGCGCCGGCCCGCCCCCGGCGAGGCCCGCCAGCACGGCCATCCGGGCCGCCGCGATCTCCGGGTTGGGCGAGACGCGGTCGTAGGGCAGGCAATCCCAGCCCGGAAAGCGCAGGACCGGCACCGAGGGGTCGTGGAAGGCGAGCGCGGCGCGCATCGCTTCCATCCGCTTGTCGTCGCGCGCCACGAACACCACCCGGCCGTCCGCGCGCGCGGCCTCCGCGAGCACGAGCGCCGCGTCGTATCCCTCGGGCGCCCCCGAAACCGTGATGCTGCCGCTGTCTGCCATGGGCGCCTCACCTACGCCGCGCCCCGGCGGTGTCAACCGCCCAGCGCGCCCACGGAAAGGTTCTGGAACATTCCGAAGAGCGCGGTCACGAAGATCGAGAACATCCCCACCACCTGGGTCCAGAAGCGGTGCCGGAGCAGGAGCCGGCGCAGCCGCTCGCCCGTGGCCCCCTCCGCGTCGATGCGGTGGGCGGTGGCAAGGCGCATCATCCCCACCACCGAAAGCGGCAGCGCGATGAGGAAAACGGCCTGCGCGAACTCCACCCAGTAGAAGAAGGCCAGCAGCCCGAGCGCCGTGAGCGCCCCGCACAGGAAGGCGAGGAGCCACAGCCCGGCCTCGCGGGAGATGTAGAGCGCGCGGCCCACGCTGATCCGCACGATCGCCTCGAGATCGCGCTCGTCCTGCCCGCCCCTGCGGGCGGCGCGGCGGATCATGTCGTGCGGCGCGCCGAGCACCCAGTGCGCGGCGGACGACCAGACCACCGCGAGCCCGATCCAGTACCACATGTTGGAGAACGACCGCGTGTCGATCAGTTCGAAGACGAGGCGATACCAGTCCAAGGCGTTCTCCGGATTGGGGCGGAGGCGGGCCCGCCGGGGGCCCGGGATGCCCCGGCCTGCGATCAGCGCGGCAATTCCTACACTTGCCGGCCGGGCGCGTCCATGGCACCCGGAAAGCCCGGCCGCGCCTGCCCAGGAGGATGCCATGTCCCAGCCCCCCGCCCCGTTCCCCGCCAGCCGCCCGCGGCGCCTGCGCCGCACGCCTGCGCTGCGCGCCATGGTCCGGGAGGCGCATCTCGGCCCGGAAGATTTCATCTGGCCGATGTTCGTGATGGCCGGCGCGGACGCCGAGGAGCCGATCCCCTCCATGCCCGGCGTCTCCCGCCGCACGGTGGACCGGATCGTCGCCGCTGCGCGCGAGGCGCGGTCCCTCGCGATCCCGGCGATCTGCATCTTCCCCTACACCGATGCCGCGCTGAAGACGGAGGACTGCGCCGAGGCCTGGAACCCCGACAACCTCTCCAACCGGGCGATCCGCGCCGTCAAGGAGGCCGTGCCCGAGGTGGCGGTGATGACCGACATCGCCCTCGACCCCTACAACGTCAACGGCCATGACGGCTACGTGCGCGACGGCGAGATCGTGAACGACGAAACCGTGGAGGCGCTGGTGAAGATGGGCCTCGCGCAGGCCGAGGCGGGCGCCGACATCCTCGGCCCCTCCGACATGATGGACGGCCGGATCGGCGCGCTGCGCACCGCGCTCGAGGCGGCCGGGCACCGCCATGTGACGATCCTCTCCTACACCGCGAAATACGCCTCCGCCTTCTACGGCCCGTTCCGCGACGCGGTGGGAGCGTCGGGC
>CAYXOX010000213.1:0-4007 GCA_964466745.1 uncultured Rhodobacterales bacterium | reverse complement strand
AACGCCGCGTCGGTGTCGTTGATGTTGTTGTAGCTGAGCGCCTTGCCCTGGGCCTGGATGGCGCTTGCGGCGCCGGGGCCGGCGGCCGCCGGGCCCGCGGCGGCATAGAACGCCGCGCGCTGGTGGGGGTTCTCGCCGTAGCGCAGGCTCTCGCGCAGGCTCGCGGCCCAGACCCTGCGGCGCGGCGTCTCCTCGCCGATCGCGGCAGCCAGCCAGTCGGAGACGGCGGCATCGTAGGCGGCTGTGCGGGCGTAGGCGATCTGGGCCAGCCGGCGGCGGAACGGCAGCGTCGTGGCGCCATCGTTGGCGGCAAGCTCGGCGAGGAGCGCGTCGTAATCCTCGACGTCCGTCACCACGGTGACATGGGCGTGGTTCTTCGCCGCGGCCCGCAGCATCGCCGGGCCGCCGATGTCGATGTTTTCCACCGTCTCGGCGTAATCCGCGCCGCGGGCGACTGTGGCCTCGAACGGGTAGAGGTTGACCACCAGCAGATCGATCGGCGCGATGCCGTGGGCCGACATCGCGGCCCTGTGCGCCGGATCCTCGCGCAGGGCGAGCAGCCCGCCGTGGACCGCCGGGTGCAGGGTCTTGACGCGGCCGCCCAGCATCTCGGGCGTGCCCGTGATCTCGGCGACCTCGGTGACAGCGAGGCCGGCCTCCGCCAGCGCCCGGGCGGTTCCGCCGGTAGATACGAGATCCACGCCCCGCGCCGCCAGCGCCCGGGCGAACGGCACCAGCCCGGTCTTGTCGGAAACCGAGATCAGCGCGCGGCGCAGGGGCCAGCGTTCGGCGGCCGTCTCGGGCGCGGGGGGTATGTCGCCCGTCTCGGGCGCGGGGCTTGTCATGGGCGGGGCCTTTCCATCGGGTCTCGGGCACGGACCGGCGCTGCGGCTCCGTGGCGGATCTTGCTCGGGCCGGTCAGGCCGGCGCGCGGGCGGGGCGCGCGAAGTCGCGCACGCTCACCGGGGTATCCTGTGCCTTCGCGAAGGACCAGCGGATGTGCGTGGCATAATCGATGGCGCGCCCCATCAGAACGATCTGCCGGGAGGCGCGCGGCTTGAGCCGCCCCTTCTCGAGGTAAACCGAGGCTTCCAGCGCCAGCCGGACAGGCCCCTCGTGGCGGAACACCCAGACCTCGCCGCTCTTCAGCGCGAGGCTCACCGCCGTGCCGCCGAGATCGAGCGAGGCCTCCACGTCGGGGTGCAGGTGGAACCGGGCCGAGTAGGCGAGGCCCTGCAGCCCGGTGGCATCCACCGCCGCGTCGAAGCGCGACCTGTCGGGCGGATCGAGGGCGACGAGCACGTCCTCACCGCTGAGGCTGCGCCCGTCGGCGCCCAGTTCGAGGGTGCGGGCATGGGTGAGCCCGTGGCTCTCGACATAGCCGTTGTGGCCCGCCTCCACCTTGATCGCCAGGTGGGTGCGGCTTCGCTCGGAGGGCACCTTGGTGGGCGTGTCCACCAGAAGCTCCATGAGCTGCCCGCCGATCCGGCGGCTCGGCCCGAGCCGCGCGGAGGAATACCCCTCGAGGCCGAGCGCGCTGTGGCTGGGGGTGGCTCGCCCGGCCTGCCGCCAGGTGGCCCCGAAGCTGGCGCCGGCGCCGCAATTGACGATCACCGGACGGCGCCCGGAGGTGAGCTCGAAGGCAAGGGTCGAGGCGTGGCCGTTGAACGATGCCGGCCCCGTGGGCGGCGGCGCGGCATCCATGATCACCGTCGTGCGGCCGGCGGAGAGCCGCGCGAAGCCCATGGCGAGCCCCAGCGGCGGCCCGGCCCGCACGCCCGAAGCGGCCAGCGCCGCGTCGAGCCTCCCGTCGGCGCCCCGCCCGCCCCCGTGGAACCGGGCCAGCCCGCCGTCGGCGTGGCGCAGCGCCCGCAGCGTCGGGGCGATCCGCTCGATCGCGGCGATGTGCTCGGGCGGCGCGATGCGCCCGGCATCGGAGAGCGCCGAGGCCGCCCAGGTGAGCAGCGTGAAGACTTCCAGCAGCTCTTCGGGATTCCGCGTCGGCACGCCGCCCTCGGCATCGATCTCGCGGGCGCAATCCCGGGCGAGCGCGGCCACGGCCGGATCCACGTGCGAATCCATCCCTTCCAGCGCGAGCCCGGCGTAGACCGTGCCCGTGAGCGCCTCGAACCGGGGCAGGCCGCGCTGCGCGCTCGACCATCGGCGGGAGAGGAAATTCGTCTGCTGGGCGAGGCTGCGGAAGAAGGCCCGGGAAACATCGGCCTCCTGCCCCCGGAGCAGCAGGATCGCGTGGTTGATCCACCGGATGAGACGGCGGCCGGTGAGATCGGGCGTCCAGCCCGGGCCGCGGCCGCTGCCGTAGCGCCCGATCCATTCCACCAGCCAATCCTGGGCGGCGAGGCGGGCGCTGGCGTCACCCACCGCGGCGAGATCGTCGAGCCAGGCGAAGCCGTGCAATTCCGCCTCGAAGGCGGGATCGTTCACCCCGAGATCCCAGATGCTGCGCCCGGGCGCCTCGGCGAGCGTCCCGGCGAACAGGAAATTGCCGGCCAGAAGCTGCTTTCCGCGCGCGAAACTGCCGATGGTGCGCGGCTCGGGCTGCGAGACGAACGCCGTTGCAGGGCGCGCCAGGGTGGACAGGCGCGCATGGAGGCGGTGCATCCAGCGATTCTGCCGGGCTGACCAGCTTTCGGCGTGGGCCATCGGGACTGCTGCCTCGGGTGCGTTCCAGCATCTTGGTGTTTGCGGCGCAGTTTAGGCAGAGCGCCCGGGCCTGTCATCTTGGAAATGCCCGCGGCCGCGCCTTACGGGTCCGCGGCGCTAGTGCCTGTCGAGGAGGGCGATGAAGAACCCGTCCATTCCGCCGCGGTCGGGCCAGAAATCGGGGCGCAGGCGCAGTGCGCCGGGGCCGGCCGCGGCCTCCGCGGGAAGCCCGGGCGGCGGCGTGAACGCCCTAGTGGAGACGCCGGGGTGCCGCGCGAGCGCGTTGGCGAGGAGCGCCTCGCCCTCCGCGGGCAGAAGCGAGCAGGTGCACAGGCAGATCCGCCCTCCCGGGCGGGTGAGCGCCACCGCACGATCCACGAGCTCGGCCTGGAGCGCGGCGAGCGCCTCCAGCCCGCGCCCCGATTTCGCGAAAGGCAGGTCGGGGTGGCGCCGGATCGTGCCGGTGGCCGAGCAGGGCGCATCGACGAGCACCAGATCGAACGGCTCCGCCTCGAAGCTGCGCGCATCGCCGGCGACCAGCCGAGCCGTGAGCCCGGTGCGGGCGAGATTCTCCGCCACCCTCTCGAGCCGATCGGGCGCGAGGTCCACCGCCGTGACGTCCGCCCCGGCGGCGGCCAGTTGCAGGGTCTTGCCGCCCGGAGCGGCGCAGAGATCGAGCGCCCGTTCGCCGGGCCGTGGCGCCAGGAGGCGTGCAGGCAGCGCCGCGGCCGCGTCCTGCACCCAGAACCGGCCCTCGGCATAGCCCGGCAGCGCAGAGACCTGGCCCGCGCGAGCGAGGCGAAGCGAACCGGTGGGCAGGCACTCGGCGCCGAGCTCGGCGGCGAGGGCGGGCGCGTCTTCCGCCGCGCGCGGCGTGAGATCGAGCGGGGCGCCACGCTCGTGGGCCGCCTCGATGGCGGCCACGGCGGGCGCGCCGTGGGCCTTGCGCAGCGGCTGGCGCAGCCAGGGCGGCAGGGCACGCGGCCCCGCCGCGCTCCACGGACCGTCGCCGGTTTCCGACACCCGCCTGAGCACGGCATTGACCAGCCCCTTGAAGGGCCTCGTGGCCCGGCTCTCGCCCGCGATCCGGACGGCGGCATCCACCACGCCGTGGGGGGCCGAGCCCTCGCCCAGCATCTCGTGGGTCGCCATGCGCAGGAGCGCGAGCGCGGCACCGCGCGGCCGCCGCGAAAGATGGGGCGCCAGCGCCGCGTCGGCGCGGCCGAGATGGCGCAGGGTGGCGGCCGCGAGCCGCTGGGCGCGGGCCCTGTCGGGCGGCGCCAGCCCGCCGAGCCCCGCGCGCCCCTGCGCCTCGTCGAGCGTCGCGCCGTGCGGGTCCGACG
>CAYXOX010000212.1:0-4020 GCA_964466745.1 uncultured Rhodobacterales bacterium | reverse complement strand
TTGACATTTGAGCTTTGAACTTTGACATTCCTTGTGCTACACACAAGGAGGGGCTGCCTTTTCCCTAAGTTACGGCAGTAATTTGCCTAGTTCCTTGACCACCGTTATCTCGCTCGCCTTAGAATACTCTTCTTGTCTACCTGTGGCGGTTTGCGGTACGGATTTATTATCTTTATAGCTTAGAAGATTTTCTCGGAGATTTAACGCAGTAGAATTCTCCTACTATTTTCGGAGTCTTCCACAGCTTGCTTTAAAACGCAGATGCGGATTTACCTACACCCGCTAGCTTGCTGCTTGAACGGCCAACCATACAGCCGCTCTACTTATCAAATCCCGTCCCTCCTTCGCAAAAATAATAAAGTAACGGAATATTAACCGTTTGCCCATCGGCTACCCCCCACCTGAAGCGGGGACTCACCTTAGGACCGACTAACCCTACGACGACGAACGTTGCGTAGGAAACCTTAGACTTTCGGCGATCCGGATTCTCACCGGATTTACACGTTACTCATGCCGGCATTCTCACTTCTTAGCGCTCCAATCAAACTCGCATTTGACCTTCACCGCCCTAAGAACGCTCCCCTACCACCCTCGCGCACAGCGCGAGGAAATACGAATTCCGCTGCCAAAGGCGGCGGTCGTAAGAATCTTAAAAAACTTAAGTATCTTACGTGCCCCAACATGCGTCGGAGCAAAACGAATTTCCTTGTGCTACGCACAAGGATCCGCGACTTCGGTACAGAGCTTAAGCCCCGTTGAATTTTCGGCGCAGAAATACCATCCTTGTGCAAAGCACAAGGTTCGACCAGTGAGCTATTACGCACTCTTTAAAGGATGGCTGCCTCTAGGCCAACCTCCTGGCTGTCTAAGTATTTCCACCTCCTTTTCCACTGAGCTCTGATTTAAGGACCTTAGTCGGCGATCTGGGATGTTTCCCTTTTGACACATGGAACTTAGCTCCCATGGCCTGACTAGCACACACACTTTTAGGTATTCGGAGTTTGGTAGGATGGAATACCCCTCACGGGGCTTCGCATCCTTCCAGTAGCTCTACCTCCTAAAAGCTTACGTGTACCGCTAGCCCAAAAACTATTTCGGGGAGAGCCAGCTATCTCCAGGTTCGATTGGCATGTTACCCCTACCCTCAGCTCATCCAAAGCTTTTGCCTTAGCTAATGGTTCGGACCTCCGCTCCGCTTTCGCAGAACTTCATCCTGGCCAAGGGTAGATCACCTGGTTTCGGGTCTGGACTCAGCTGTCTGCAGTAAACTGCGCCCCCTGTTAAGAGTCGCTTTCGCTACGCCTCCGCCATTTAAATGGCTTAGACTAAACAGTCTGAGTACAACTCGCCGGCTCATTCTTCAATAGGCACAACATCACCTCGCGCTCCGCGCGAGGAATGCCAAATTATAAAATCCAAATTCCAAATGAAATCTCAATTCCAAATAACTAAATTTTGACATTTTGTCATTTATCATTGGTTTGACATTTGAGCTTTGAACTTTGACATTCCTTGTGCGAAGCACAAGGCTCTGTCAGCTTGTAAGCAAATGGTTTCAGGTTCTATTTCACTCCCCTCCCGGGGTTCTTTTCACCTTTCCCTCACGGTACTTGTTCACTATCGGTCGCTGAAAGTATTTAGCCTTGGGCCGAGGTCGGCCCTGCTTCCCACAAGATTTCGCGGGTCCCGTGGTACTCAGGAACAATGCAAAAAGTTCAGTACCTTTCGAATACGGGGCTGTTGCCCTCTATGGCCTTGTTTTCCAACAAGTTCTTCTAGGTAACTGATTTTGTAACTTTATATAGCATGTCCTACAACACCTCGCGCGCAGCGCGAGGAATGCCAAATTATAAAATCCAAATTCCAAATGAAATCTCAATTCCAAATAACTAAATTTTTGACATTTTGTCATTTGTCATTGATTTGACATTTGAGCTTTGAACTTTGACATTCCTTGTGCTACGCACAAGGTTTGGGCTTTTTCCTGTTCACTCGCCGCTACTTAGGAAATTCTTTCTTCTCCCTAGCCTACTTGGATGTTTCAGTTCGACTGGTTCCTCCCCCAAACCACATAGGGTTCAGGGCACCCGTGCTTACACACGGGTAGGTTTCCCCATTCGGAAATCTTCGGATAATAATGCTTGCGGTAGCTCTCCGAAGCGTATCGTTGTATCCGCCACGTCCTTCATCAGCTTTCAGCGCCTAGGCATCCACCATTTGCCTTAATATAAACGGACTACCCATAAATAAAATACGTAAAACGTATTTATATATGTTCTGTTCAATTTTTAATGTGCTAAATTGGTGGAGACGCCGGGATTTGAACCCGGGACCCCCACGATGCAAACGTGGTGCTCTTCCGCTGAGCTACGTCCCCCTAACAATAAAAAACTGCTGGTTTATCCAGCAGCGTAGAAAAGCTATTAGGTGAAAAGTAAAAGTGGTCAATGACCAGGTTGCCCTAAAAAGAAATACCTAAAAGTTAAGTTTCTACGCATGTGTTTAAAGAGTATCATCCTGAAAAAGCACTGTCAATAGCACAAAAAAGCAAAAAAAAGACGCCCTGTTGGGCGTTTATTTCTTGGGTGGCCGCGTGATATCCGCCTATGGCGGATAAACGCGGCTCATCGCGTTCAAATTTACTTCGTAAATTTGTCACGCGATGGTGGGCTCGGGTAGGATCGAACTACCGACCTCTTCCTTATCAGAGAAGCGCTCTAAACCACTGAGCTACGAGCCCGAAGTGTTTTTTTACCGCTCAGGAGCAAAAAAAAACTTAGCAATAAATTCTAAAAAGCGGGAAGATAATACAGTGTTCTAAACACTGCAAATGTCCTTTTTGAAACATGTCAAAAATGACGACAGACATAAAGTCTGCAGTTAATATCATAAGTGACAGTGCTTCATGGAAAAAACTCCCTAGAAAGGAGGTGATCCAGCCGCTCCTTCCAGAACGGCTACCTTGTTACAACTTACCCCTGATCACTGACCCTGCCTTAGCCCGCCTAATGGCGATTTTCGGGCAGTTTCAGCTTTCCTGGGCTGATGGGCGGTGTGTACAAGGCTCGAGAACGTATTCACCGCCGTATAGCTGACCGGCGATTACTAGCGATTCCGACTTCATGATGGCGAATTTCAGCCTTCAATCCGAACTGAGACCGCTTTTGAGGATTAGCTCCGCTTTGCAGCTTGGCTACCCATTGTAGCGGCCATTGTAGCACGTGTGTCGCCCAGGGCATAAGGGCAATACTGACTTGACGTCGTCCCCACCTTCCTCCTCTTTGCAGAGGCAGTTCCGCTAGAGTGATACAACTAGCAGTAGGGGTTGCGATCGTTATAGGACTTAACCATACGCCTCACGGCACGAGCTGACGACCATGTTATCTGCTATTACTAACAGCACTGACTATACCATCATCCCGATAAATAATCGGGCGTTCGGCGTGTTATGAGTATAAATATAATACTCATCTTCATTTACCAAAAACCTCCGGTAAAAGGTCTAGTAAAATCAAGTCGATACGGGGCTAAGAAAGCTTACCGTTATTTTGTACTTTAGCAGAATAAGGCTTAATTACCTTCAGAAAATTTTCTGACATCTGCCATCCAAAATAAAGACAGTAAGTATTAGAAAAACCATACTTATAAATAACTGCCTTATAACCAACTCTTTCTGCTATAGATCTGTCAATTTCCGCCTCTTCCCGGTTTTTATAAACAATTCTGCAATCAGATTTTAAATCTGCAGAAACAGAACCATCACCGTCAAAACGTCCTGCAAAGTAGGAATAAATGTCCTCCTCTTTTAAAAGAAAAGAGGTTCGAAGTTGTTCCCAACTTATTAAACGTCTTAAAAAGGGACGAGAGTTAACATATAACTGAAAGGCTGGTCGTTTGTGCTTATTACCCTTACAAATTGAGCATTTAACTTTTTGCAAATCCTCAGGTAAAACCTTTTGATTAAAAGTTAACTTATCTGGTAAGTAAATTCTGAGACGAAGCCGAGACAAAATGAATTGC
>CAYXOX010000211.1:0-4068 GCA_964466745.1 uncultured Rhodobacterales bacterium | reverse complement strand
GCGGCACGCCCCCCCCCCGCGACGCGCACTGGGCGTACGGCGCAGGGTCTCAGCCGTTTTCCTTGAGGAACTCGCGGATGAACCGGCGGATCTCGCGGGCCGCGGTTGTATCCATCTCCTTGCAGAGCGCGACGAACGCGTCACGCTCCTCTCCGTTGAGCCGCAGCACGAGCTGGCTGTCTTTCTCGGTCTTCGACTTCTTCGAAGCTGAGGTCTTGCCCACGAAGCGCGTCGTCCTCTTGAAATTCGCACATCCAATGTATATACATTAGATATTCGTTATGAAGGCAAGTCCGCCGGATATTTGAAGGAGACAAGCATGATGACACTCAACATCGCAAGAGCCTTGCTACTGCGAGACAGTATGGATCGCGCGCGGCCACGCTCCAGCTGGCTTCCGCTGGCCCTCTATCGCAACTCGCTGGGCGCTTTCCGGCGCTGACCTGCCCGCCGGCGTCGCCCACCGCACGAGGTGGCGATGCCGCCGGCCGGTTCGCCGCCGCGCGGCGCACCGGCGAACGGACCAGCGCCAACTGGCAGTACGGTCCCGGCAGTGCGGATCGGAAAACGCGCTTCCGCGGAACCGTCACCCCGGCGCCGCGCCGCGCGGCGTAGCCAGCACCGCCAGCACGGACTTCACCAGACCGTCCAGATCGCCGGGCCCGGCCAGCGCGGCCCGCCCGCGCGTGGCAAGATCGGCGCGGCGGCTCTCGTCCTTCAGCTCGACGATCGCTGCAGCAAGGCTTTCGGCATCGCGCACCTCGCGCGCGCCGCCGGCGGCCGCGAGCCGCGAGTAGGCCTCCGCGAAATTCGCGACATGCGGGCCGTGGAGCACGGCAGCCCCGAACGCCGCAGGCTCGTGGGGCGTGTGCCCGCCGCGATCTTCCAGCGAGCCGCCGACGAAAACTATGCCCGAAGCGCCGTACCAGGCTGCCATCTCCCCGAGCGTGTCGGCGAGAAACACCTCGGTCTGCGGCCCGGGTGCCTCGCCGCGCGACCGCCGCGCGAAGGAGAGACCCGCCCGGCCCAGTGCCGCGGCCAGCCCATCGCCCCGCCGCGGGTGGCGGGGCGCGAGGATCAGGCGCAGCCCCGGCCAGGCAGCCCTCGCCTTCAGATGCGCCTCGATGACCGCGGTTTCCTCGCCTGGGTGGGTGGAGGCGGCGAGCCACAGCGGGGCCGTGCGAAAGCCCTCCGGAAGGAGCGATGGCCGCACCGCGTCCGGGCCGGGTGCGGTGTAGAGCGCCTTCAGATCGCCGCGCGGCCCCAGCGCGGCAGCGGGCACGCCGAGTTCGAGCAGGCGTGCCTCGGAGCCGGGATCCTGCGCCGAAAGCAGCCGCACAGCTCCAAGCACACGCCCCGCAAGACCGCGTGCACGCCGCCAGCGGGCGGCGCTGCGCTCGGACAACCGCGCGCCGACCAGCGCCACCGGCACGCCCCGCGCCTTGGCCGCCGCGATGCGGTTGGGCCAGAGCTCGTTCTCCATGATCACCAGCGCCTCCGGGCGCACGGCGTCGAAGGCCCGGCGCAGGCTCCAGCGCAGATCGAACGGTGCCAGCGCGGCGGCGACCTGCGGCATCTGCCAGCCGCGTGCAGCGTCGCGCCCGCCGGGCGTGTTGCTCGTGACTAGCAACCACAGGTCCGGGCGCTCCGCCAGCAGACCCGCCACCAGTGGCCGGGCGGAAGACACCTCGCCCACGGAGGCGCCGTGGAGCCAGACCGCGACCCGGCCTTCCGGCCGGGAGGGAAGAGCCCCGAACCTCTCGGCGAGGGACTCGTCGCCGCCCCCGCCGGCGAGCCACCGGCGGAGCGCGCCGGCAACGAGCACGGGCGCGGCGAGGCTCATCAAGGCACGGTAGACAAGCATCCCGCCTGTCGCCCTCCTCCTGCGCGGCGCGCGCCCCTTCGCACCTCCGGGCCCGCGCACCGCCTCCTGCACGGCGACAAGGTCAGCCGCGGCGGGGGCCGCGGTCAGCTGCCCTTGTAGCTCTTCTCTTCCACCAGTGCCGAACCAGTCAGACGGTTGACCTCGCGCTTCAGCGCGGCCCGTTCGTCGTTCAGGCGGTAGACGGAGCGGGCGCGTGCAACGAAGCCGTCGCCGAACACGCCGGCAGCCTCGTCCTCGCGCAGCGCGTCTTCGACCTGCCACAGCGCGGCGTTCACCCGGCGCAAGCCCTCGACAGCATCATCTACGCCCCGGGGGCGCTCCAGCCGCTCCCAGATCGCGGCAAGCGCCGCGTGCTCACGGGCAACGTTCCCGCGTTTCGCCGGATTGGAGATATGATGAAGCTTCAACTCCAGGATCGTGATCTTGTCGATCAGCTCGCCGACGGAAACGGGAATCGTCACGGTGGCCATGGTTCAGCTCAACATCCTGTGCAGGTCGTTCTCGATACGGGCGAAGGCGTCGTCCCACTCCCCGGGTCGGCTTTGCCGGATGAGGCGCATCGACGGGTAATGCGGAACAGCCTCGCCAACCCCGCTCCAGTACCAGAAGGGGGGTTCGGGCACGAGAGTCCAGACGGGGCGGCCCATCGAGCCGGCGAGATGCGCCACCGCGGTGTCCACCGTGATCACGAGATCGACCGCCTCGATCAGCGCGGCGGTGTCGAGGAAGTGCCGGTCCTGCGGGCCGGCGTCCACCACGAACCCGCCGTAGCCGCCCGCGGCCACCTGCTCGGCGCCCTCGCCCTTCATCAGGCTGACGAGCTGCACCCCCGCGATTTCCGCAAGCGGAAGAAACCGCTCGAAGCGCACGCTCTTGCGCTCGGCGAATGTGGAGGTGGGAGACGTGCCCCAGACCACGCCGATCCGGAAGAGATCCTCGGTGCCGGCAAGTGCCTGCGCCGCATGAGCCCGCGCATCGGCATCGGGTTGCGGAACGAGCGGCGGCGGCGGCGTGTCATCCGCAGGCCAGAGATGTGCCGCGAGGTCGAAGGCGTTGCACCACAGATCGAAGCTGCCCGGATCCAGAGTGGCCAGCTCGCCGCGCGCATGAACCGCCGCACAGATCCCGTAGCTCTCGAAAAGCGGGGCAAGCGGCCGGCGCACGATGACCGAAACCTCGCTGGCCCCCGCGGCCAGCGCCAGCGGCAGGAAGCGCGCGAGGTAGATCATGTCGCCGAGCCCCTGCTCGCCGGCCACCAGCAGGCGCCGCCCCGCAAGCGGCTCGCCCTGCCACTCGGGCGCGGGGATCGAGGGCTTGGAAAGCTGCTTGGCGTTCCATCGCGAACCGTAGAGCGCCCAGCCCTCGCGGAACCGCCCCGCGCGCAGGTTGGCGATGGCGTATTCGGTGACGAGCGTCGGGTTGAGCGTGCCGGCCTCGTGGGCCTCGCGATACCAGCGCAGGGCCCGCCGGTTGCGCCCCAGCTCGCTGAGCGTGCGCGCACGCCACTCGGGCCCAAGCTCGTCAGGCGCCAGCTCCCCGGCCGGATCGATAAGATCGAGATCGAAGGGGTCGGCGATGCGGTGGGCGGATACGAGCGCGTTGAGCAGGTTGCGCCGTGCGCCCGCGCCCCCGCCCAGCTGCACCGCGCGCCGCTGGATCGCCGAAGCCGCCAGCGCGTGCCCCTGGGTGCGGCGCAGGATGCCGAAGTTGGACCACAGCGGTGCGTAATCCCGCCGTTCGGCGAGCAGCGCGAGATAGGCCGCCTCGGCGCCCTCGAAATCGCCGGACTGGTGGCGCTCAACCGCGGCGCGGAAGCGCGCCTCGAAAGGGGGCTCTTCGCTCATGCCTTCATCCGGGTGCCGCGGCGGAAGAGCTGCCAGGTCGTCAGCAGCACGAGGGCGGTGGCCGCCGAGGCGACCGCCAGCCCCAGCCAGGGCGAGCTGTCGGAGACGCCGATGATCCCGTAGCGCGTCCCGTCGACGAGGTAGAACACGGGGTTGACGTGGCTGAGCCACCACATCGCCGCCGGCAGGCCCTCAAGCGCGTAGAAGGTGCCGGAAAGGAAGGCGAGCGGGGTGATGATGAAATTCGTGATCGCGGCCATCTGGTCGAACTTCTGCGCGTAGATGCCGGCGATCACGCCGAGCCCGACCAGGAACGCCGCGCCGAGAACGATGAAGACG
>CAYXOX010000210.1:0-4068 GCA_964466745.1 uncultured Rhodobacterales bacterium | reverse complement strand
CGCAGGGCTCGGTGGTGGGCCCGCCCGTGCCGTCGGGGCCGACGCAGTTCATGCCCTTGGCGATGATGCGGGCGGTGGTGGTCTTGCCGGTGCCGCGGATGCCGGTGAGGATGAAGGCCTGCGCGATGCGGTCGGCGGCGAAGGCGTTCTTGAGGGTGCGCACCATGGCGTCCTGCCCCACGAGATCGGCGAAGGTCTCGGGGCGGTATTTCCGTGCCAGAACCTGGTAGCCGCTGTCGGGGGTTTCGGTCATTGCACCGTGCTCGAATCCTGAGTGCCGAGGGTAGGCGTCGCGGCGGGTGGCGTCCAGCCGGGCCGGCCGCTCAGGTGGCGCCCCGGCGGCCCCGGGAGGGCCCGCCGGGCGCCCGCGGGCGCGACGGGAGCCGGTGACGGCCTCCGAGGCCCTCGGCGCGCCCCCGGCCTGCGTTGCCACGACCCGCGCGGGATGGCACCTTGGCGCGACACGCCCGGGGAGGATCGCGCGATGATGACCGAGGAGAAACTCCGGAGCCTCTACGGCCCGCCCAGCCCGCGGGCGGCGGCCAAGGAGATCGATCATCTCGACGCCCATTGCCGGGCCTTCATCGCGGCCGCACCCTTCCTCTGCCTCGCGACCTCGGACGGGCGCGCGCTCGACGTCTCGCCGAAGGGCGACCCGGCGGGGTTCGTCGAGGTCGAGGACGACCGGCACCTCCTGATCCCCGACCGCCCCGGCAACAACCGGATCGACGGGTTGCTCAACATCCTGCGCCATCCCCAGGTGGCGCTGCTCTTTCTCATCCCCCGGGTGGACGAGACGCTGCGGGTGAACGGCACGGCGGAGATCCTCGACGATCCCGCCATCTGCGGGCGCTTCGCGGTGAAGGGGCGCGCTCCGAAGACGGTGCTTCGCATCCGTGCGGAAACGGTGTTCCTGCACTGCGGGAAAGCGCCTCTGCGGGCCGGGCTCTGGGTGCCGGAAACATGGCCCGGCACGCGGCCCGTCGCCACGCTCGGGCAGATGATCCGTGACCACGCCGGGGTGGAGATGGACCCGCGCCAGGAGGCTGCCGACAAGCTCTACCGCGAGACGCTCTACTGACGAAGGGTGTGGGGTGAGAGGCTGGACAACGACCCAAGCGAGGCTCGTTACGGCTGCTTCCTTCCGGACCTGACCGGGTTGGCGAGGTGCCTGCCCGCGCCAACCTCTCGAACCCTATCTAGGCCGGAAGCGCGCGCTGTGCAAGGTGCCCGGGCGCGCCGGACCCGTCGCGATCGGCATGCCGGCTGGCGCGATCTGCACCGGCTTTGGCGCGATGCGCAAGGCAGCGGCGCGGGCGGCGCGTTATCTCTTCGGCAACCCAGGCAGCAGGAGACAGCCCCGATGACCCCGACCAGCCACAAGACCGCCCTCGTGACGGGGGCCTCCTCAGGCATGGGCAAGGAGATCGCCCGGCGGCTCCTGGCCGACGGGCTGACCGTCTACGTCGCTGCCCGGCGGGTGGCGCAGATGGCCGACCTCGCCGGGGCCGGCGCCATCGTGCTGGAAATGGACATCACCAGCGAGGCGCAGATCACTGCCGCGGTCGAGGCCATCGCCCAGGGCCACGGCGGGGTGGACGTGCTCGTCAACAACGCCGGGTTCGGCAAGTTCGGGCCGGTGGAGGAAACTTCCATCGAGGACGCGCGCCGGCAGTTCGAGGTCAACCTCTTCGGGCTCGCCCGGCTCACCCAGCTCCTGCTGCCGGCGATGCGGGCGAAGGGCTCCGGGATGATCGTCAACATCTCCTCGATGGGCGGCAAGATCTACACCCCGCTCGGCGCGTGGTACCATGCCACCAAGCACGCGCTGGAAGGCTGGTCCGACAGCCTGCGGCTGGAACTGAAAGCGCATGGGATCGACGTGGTGGTGGTGCAACCGGGGCTGATCGACACCGGATTTCTCGACGCGGTGGAAAGCCATTTCTCGGGCGACGAGGCCGGCCCCTACGGCGGGCTGATCGGCCCCGCGCGCCGCGCTTCCGCGAAGGCCTACGAGGGAGGCCGGGCCTCGCCGCCCTCGGTGGTTGCCGAGGTGGTTTCGCGCGCCGTACACGCCCGGCGCCCGCGCACGCGTTACGCGGTGGGTGCCATGGCGCGGCCCTCGCTCGCGGCGCGCTGGCTGCTGGGCGACCGCGCATTCGACCGGCTGGTGACGGGCCAGCTTCGGTGACGGCGCCCTTCACCCTGGATCTCGGCTGGGCGACGCTTTTGCAGCGGCTCGGCCTGGAGCCCGGCGCGCTCCTGCGCGCCGCACGGCTACCGCCCGATCTTTTCGGCCGCCCCCGCCCCCAGCTCGAGCCGGAAGCGCTTTCGCGGCTCTGGGCGGTGCTGGAGGAAAGGTTCGGCGCCGAGGCGCTGCCGCTGACGGTGGGGCAGGAGATCACCGCCGAGGTGATGAGCCCGCCGCTCTTCGCGGCCTACTGCAGCCCGGACCTCGCCACGGCACTGGGACGGCTGGCTCGGTTCAAGCCGCTGATCGGGCCGCTCCTGCTGGGGACGGAGCGCACACCGGCCGGGCTTGTCGTGAGCCACGGGGCGCCGCCGGGCATACAGGTGCCGCAGGGCTTTCTCGTGACCGAGCTCGTGTTCCTCGTCGATCTCGCGCGCCGGGCCACAGGCCGGCGGATCGTGCCGCGGGCGGTGGAGCTCGCCGCCCTGCCGCGCGATCCGGGCTACCGCGCCTTCTTCGGCGTGACGCCCCGGCTGGCGCAGCGCAACAGGCTGGTGTTCGCGGCCGAAGATGCGACCCGCCCCTTCCGAAGCGCCAACGACCGGCTCTTCGCGGCCTTCGAGCCCGACCTGCGGCAACGGCTGGACGACCTCGACGCCGGGCGGAGCCTGGCCGAGCGCCTGCGCGCCTGCCTGATGGAGGCGCTGCCCGCGGGCCAGGCGGAGGTTGGCACCGTCGCCCGGCGGCTGGGCATGAGCCCGCGCAGCCTGCAACGCCGCCTCGCCGCGGATGGCACCGGCTTCCAGGCCGAGCTCGCGGCGCTGCGCGCGCGGCTGGCGCGCGGCTACCTTTCGGGCACCACCCACAGCCTCGCCGAGATCGCCTTCCTGCTCGGCTACGACGACCCCAGCGCCTTCTTCCGCGCCTTCCGTGGCTGGACGGGCACCACACCGCAGGCCCTGCGCAGCGCCGCCGCCCCGCCGCCACCGCCGGCCGGGTGGGAAGCGGCGCCGGGCAACGGGCACGGGGACGGGGCCGCGCCGAACCTGCCCCGGGAATGAGACGCCCCGCCCGGACGGGCGCCCCGGCCGGGCGGTGCCGCCCCACGGCGCGAAGCCGGTGAGCCGGGCCCGCGCCGCGCGGATGACAAGGCGCGCGGGGCAGGCCGGGCCGCGGAGTGGCGCGGCGGCAGCGGAGAACCCGGGGCGGCAGGGGGGAGCGCGCCGGCGGTGCCCCGACGCCGGGAGCCGCCCCGGCCGGGCTTTCCTGCTGGGTGCGTGGGTGCGCCCGGCGCCGGGGCACGGGGCGCACCGGCTGCACGGCTCGCTCAGGCCTCGGGGCAGTAGAAGCGGCCGGCGGCGCCGTAGCAAGTGGCCCGCTCGCGGCCGAGCGCGATGTCGATGCGGGCGATGAGGCCGAGATCGGTGTAGCGCACCTCTGCTACGGCGCGCAGCAGCCGGTAGCATTCGCGCGCGTCGATCTGGCAGCCGAGGGTGAGCAGCCCCTCGCCGAGGCTCGCCGCCTCGCCCGCCCGCAGCTTCGCGATCTCGGAGGTCACCACCTCTTCGAGCGCGGTCTCGACATCTTCGGGGCCCGGCTTGCTGGCGATGAGCCCCAGCGCGAGAAAGCCCAGCGCCAGGAGCACGTAGGCCGCGCGGCGCATCAGGTTGGCGCGCGCTCGGCCCAGCCCGCGAAGACACGTTCCAGTGCGACCACGACGTAGAACAGCAGGATGCCGAGCACCGCGAGCGCGATCAGCACCGCGAACATCAGCGGGTAATCGGCGCTGATGCGCCCCGAATCGAAGAGCGCCCCGAGGCCCCGGCCGTGGGGGCTGACGATCTCCATCAGGTTGGTGCCGATGAAGGCGAGGGTCA
>CAYXOX010000209.1:0-4132 GCA_964466745.1 uncultured Rhodobacterales bacterium | reverse complement strand
GATACGACTTCTTAGACTAAGGGGCTGCCGAGAGGCGGCCTTTTTTATTGGAGGGAAGAATGATTCTAACGGATAACGCCGGTGCTGCCGAGGGGCGGATCGGAACGTTTGCCGACGAGTTGGAGCGGTTGCACCTCCAGTGGTTCGCGGAGCCCGAAGACGGAGATCCGGAGCCGGTGGAAGAGCCTGAAGACGAAGGCGGCGGCGAGGAGAAGCCCGATACCGGGCTTACTGAGGAGCAGGTCCAAAAGCTACTGGCAGAGCGGGACAAGAAGTGGCAGAGCAAGTTTGACAAGCTACTTCAGGAGAAGAAGGAAACGGAAACGAAGAGCAAAACCGCCGAAGAGCGAATTGCCGAGATTGAACGCCGGTACGAGCAGGAACGACGAAGCCGTGTGCGAGAACGCGCTATTTCCAGCGCGAAGCTTGATGCGGAGTTTGTTGAGGCTGCACAGGCGCTTAACAGCGATGACGAGGAGTCCATAACCAACGGCGCAAGCCGGCTTTCGGAGCTTCTTGAAGAAATCGCTGAGAGACGGGCAAAGGAGCGATTAGAGGCGGAAATCAATAAGCGGTTCCCCAAAGACAAGGAACCGCCCAGGGGTGGCAAGAAGGTTGAAGACATGACCTATCAGGAACTCATGCAACTCTCGGACTCCGAGATAGCAAAGATTCCCTCTGAGCAACTGGATGCCATCATCGAAAAGGCAAGAAAAAAGACGGAGTAAATCATGAGTCTCGAACTTTTCAAGCCTACCCTGTGGAGCCGGCGCTTCATCAACAACATGGACAAAGCGCTCGTCTTCCGTCAGGTGGTAGATACCTCGTATGAGGGGGAGATCCAGGCCGGTCAGGTGCTGAAGATCAACGAAATCGGAGACATCTCCGTATCTGACTACAGCGATACCGGTGGGGTGACCTTCCAGGACATCGACGACGCACAGCGCGAGCTGGTCATCGATCAGAAGAAATACTTTGCGTTCAAGGTCAATGACGTTGATGCCGCACAGATGAATGTATCTGTGATGGACGGCGCCATGCAGAAGGCCGCGTTTGCCGTTGCCGATACCATCGACCAGCACATTGCTGCTAAGTACGATGAAGCCGGCATCACCAACGCTACCAACCTCGGAAGCTCCGCAGCCGGTCTGAACCTGTACGCGAATGATATGCCGGATCTCATCACGTATATGCACCGGTATCTCAAAGAGAACAACGTCATGGGCCGACCCTGGTGTGTAGCACCGCCCTGGTTCATGCAGCTTCTCCAGTACGCACAGATCACCAACGGCACTAACACCTTCGACACCCCGAACAGCCCAGCCCTTAGTGGCGCGGTTACCGGTATGGGCTTCGATTGGTACGAGTCCAACAACGTTAGCAATGACGGGACCGACTACCGGATCATGTTCGGCGCCCGGGATGCTATCGCGTTTGCCGGTCAGGTAAACAACATGGAGGCCCTGCGGCGGGAGAGCTACTTCCAGGATGCCGTGAAGGGTCTGTACATCTACGGGTCCAAGGTTGTTCGACCGGATCACCTGGGCGTTGTGTACGCACAGATCAGCGGCCTGACCAACTAAGGAGTAAATCATGGCAACTAAACTGACCATTCTGGAATTCAGCCGGAACGCCAAAACCACCGAGAGCTCTGCCGGGCTCTCGATAGCAAAGGCAAGCTCCGGCGCTTACGTCGATGTCGGTGATAAGGACGCCTCTAAGCTCTTCTTTCGGGTAGAGACCACGGCGGCTGACACCGACGATTACCTCGTCATTTCGGATGGGGCCGAGTTCTCCGGCGGAACCATAGGAGACCTGAACGTCTACTTCACCGCCACCGAGATGTGGGTAGGTCCGCTGGAGACCCACCGGTTCAAGGACTCGGACGGGTATATCAACATCAACAAGACCACGGAGACCGGTGACAGCGGAACCGCGACCGTGCAGGCTTTCCTGCTTCCGTAAAGGGGAATCATGGCAAGACGCAAGACTGCGGGGGAGGTAAAGCCTCCCCTTTGTATTTTGGGAACGGCTCCGAGTTTGGAGCAGGCACCGTTCGGTGACGACCAGATAGAGTTCTGGGGCGTATCAACGGTAATGACCAGAAAAGAGTGCGAGCATCTTGACGTAGCGTTTGAAATGCACCCGAGGCGGTATTGGGGAAACTTGGCGGTCCTGGAGCGGCTGCAAGGCTTCAAGGGCAAGATCTACATGCAGGACCACTATGAAGAGATCCCCAATTCCGTGAGCTATCCCTATGAGGCGATCCGTAAACGGTTCTACCTCGATGTGATGAAGGACAACCTGTTCGTGACCAACACGATTACCTGGATGCTCCTTCTCGCAATTGAAGAGGGGTACACGGATATATCGCTCTACGGTGTTCATATGGCGCACGAAACTGAGTATGGCTACCAACAGGCGTCTTGCTCATGGGCTCTCGGGATTATCCACGGGTACATCCTGCAGGGCCTTCCTTACAAGCTACGGATAGCGGAAGACAGCGAACTGCTTACAGCGCGGTACGAGTACGGATACTACGAGCCGACCAAGGCAATGCAGTTCATTGAGCGGCGGCGGAAAGGCCTTATGTCAGGCATCGAAGAAGGCAAGAAACAGGCGCAGGAGCTCCAGCGGCGAATCTGGAAAACAGAAGGCGCGGTTGAAGAGGCCAAAGTAATCTTTGACCACATGGCGGGGTATCGGTAATGGCTCTAATGACTACGGCGGAATGCAGAGACCTCCTCGGAATCAGTGGGTTCGACTATGACGAATCCATAGCAACGTATCTGCCGTATGTCGAGGATGACATTATCGCTTACCTCGGGCACGCCTTCCAGGATGGCTATGTCTACCGTGAGAGCGGCAGCAAGCTCGAGTTCGTCAGAGACACCGCGGGTGGTGACTACATTACCGATGAAGACAACGAGTTCCTGGTCCACGGCTTCCGGTCTGGTATAGACATCGTGATAGAAGGCGGCTGGTCTAACGTGGGACTGTACCACGTATCCAGCGCATCGACCGGGAAGCTCCTTCTGAGTGAGAAGGGAGAGCTGATACCGCAGGACCAGAACGACACCACGGACGACCACCACCTTGGGACCATACGGATCTCCCGGGTTGCGTGGCCGAAAGCCCTGAAACTGGCGGCGGCAAAGATGGTCTGGCACCTCATCAAGAACATGCAGGCTGACCGGGACGTACAGAGCGAAAGCCTCGACGACTACTCGGTAACGTATGCGGGCATGAGCTTCGGCTACCCTAAGAACGTGCTGAAGATGCTGGACAAATGGCGGCGGGTAACACTGCGATGATTACCAACTTCTACGACCAGACCGTCATCCTGCTCGACCGGAGCACGAGCACCGGCGCCTTCACCACGGGGGAGAGCTATACCACCGATGTGTCAATTGATGCTGCGGTAAACCTCCTGAGTGCAAATGAGGCGTTCCAGTTCGACCGAATGGGCGTAGCCGCTGAATACAAGATGTTCTGCGCGGTGAGTACCGAGGTCTACTATGGGCGGCGGTGTAGATGGGGCTCTGACACCTTCGAGATAGTCAGTGAGCCGAAGAACACCATGCAGAAGGGGCACCATTATAGGGTGCTCCTGAAGAGGTTGTGATGCTGACGGCTAAGGTCATACGGAAGAAGCGGGCGAACTACCCCGCGGCGTTTCGGCGCATAAACAGTGAGTTCTTACCCACCGCCGGCTTTCTGGTGGAGGGGCAGGCTAAGGCAAACGCGCCGGTCAGAACGGGCCGCCTAAAGAACAGCATAAATAGCCGGGTCCAGGGAGATGTTGCGATAGTCGGGACGAACGTTGAGTACGCAACACACGTTGAGTACGGGACCAAGCACCAGAAGGCGCAGCCGTACATGAGGCCGGCGCTCGATAGCAACCGGAAAAAGCTGGTCCAACTGTACGAGGACATCGTGAGGAGAGTATTCGGTGGCAGATAGCTTAGAGCAGGTCATACTCGAATACCTCAACGCCAACGTCTCCGGGGACTACGAAGGTATCTACTGGATGGAGGCCGACAGCACCACGTATGACTACCTCGTATTCTGGCAGGTGGACGACGCCGGCACTAAGACCTACTTGGGCGTTGATGACCAGGGAGAGGCCCGG
>CAYXOX010000208.1:2054-4222 GCA_964466745.1 uncultured Rhodobacterales bacterium | reverse complement strand
GTCGCGCCGCGCCTGCTGCCCGACCGGCAGAGCATGGCGGCGCTGCTTTCGGACCGCTCGCGCATGAAGTTCTTCACCGAGGTGGCGATCCCGGAGCATTCGAGCCTCGTCGGGCGACGGGCCACGGAGGTGGAGCTCTTCCGCCGCGAGGGGGTGCGGCTGATCGACGTGCTGCGCGGCGACGCCTCGCTGCGGCGCAGCCTCGCCGACGTCGATCTGCAGGCCGGCGACAGGGTCGTGCTGCGCACGGAGATGGCCGAACTCCTCGGCCTGCAGGAATCCCGCCAGCTGACCACGGCGGTGGACAAGCTGTCCTCGGTGCGCACCGCAACGGTGGAGGTGCTCATCACGCCCGGCTGCCGGATGGTGGGCCGCTCGCTCGGGGCGCTGCGCCTGCGCCGCCGCTACGGGGTATATCCGCTCGCCGTGCACCGCAGGAACCAGAACATCGGCCGCCAGCTCGACGATCTCGTCGTGCGGGTGGGCGACACGCTGCTGCTCGAGGGCGCGCCGGAAGACATCCAGCGCCTCGCCGTCGACATGGAGCTGGTGGACGTCTCCCGCCCCACCGCGCGCCCCTACCGCCGCCGCCACGCGCCGGTGGCGCTGGCCGCCATGGCCGGCATCGTGCTCATCGCCGCCCTCGGGGGAGCGCCGATCCTGCTGCTGGCGGTGGTCGCCGTGGCGGTGGTGCTGGCCACGCGCTGCATCGACGCCGAGGAGGCCTTCGGCTTCGTGGACGGGCGGCTGCTGGCGCTGATCTTCGCGATGCTGGCCATCGGCGCGGCGCTGGAAAGCTCGGGCGCGGTGCGGCTGGTGGTGGAGGCGGTGGCCCCGTTCCTCGGCGGGCTGCCGCCCTTCCTGCTCGTCTGGGGCGTCTACCTGATCACCTCGCTGCTCACCGAGCTTGTCTCCAACAACGCGGTGGCGGTGGTCGTCACGCCGGTGGCCATCGGGCTGGCCGCCGCGCTCGGGGTGGATGCGCGCCCGCTGGTGGTCGCCGTGATGGTGGCGGCCTCGGCGAGCTTCGCCACCCCCATCGGCTACCAGACCAACATGCTGGTCTACGGGCCCGGCGGCTACCGCTTCACCGATTTCCTGCGCGTGGGCATTCCGCTCAACATCACGGTGGGGCTCCTCGCCTCGGCGCTGATACCTGTGATCTGGCCGTTGTGAGGGGGCGGGCCTGGTGGGTGCCCATGCGGACAAACCCGATATTTGATGTTAGACTGGTGGCGACCTGACGGGGGACATCAGATGCAACTGGGGCGCTGTCTATGCGGCGAAATTGAATACGCGGTCGAGGGGCAACCTCGCGATGTCGTCAACTGCCATTGCGAGTTCTGTCAGAGAGCGACCGGTAGCGCCTTCCTCGTGGAAACGATCTTTGAAAAGGAAAACTTCTGCCTGCAACACGGCAAACCGAAGTTGTATCTGCATACGAGTGCAGGAAGCGGAAAGAAAATCCGCATCCACTTCTGCGCCGGGTGCGGAACGAAGACACATATGACCTTTGATCGCTTTCCCAAGATCATCGGAGTTTACTCTGGTACGTTTGACAAAAAAGATTGGTTTGAGCGCAACAGAGAAAACACACTGCACTTCTTTCTCTGCTCCGCTCCAAAAGGCACGGTGATCCCGGCCGGTTTCAAGATCTACGATGCTCATTTCTGGCAGTCGGATGGCGTCTCCGCAAAACCGAGTGTTTTCGACGCTCATACTTTGGTAACGGATGAGTTGAGGGCCGAAAGCAGACAGCGTCTGGATGATCTGAAAACCTAACTCTCGCCTTCATAGAAGGGAACGCCGTCCGCGAAATACCCGACGACATCGGGGTCCCACCATCGGATCGGGTTAGCAATAAAGCTGCTTCTTTTGTCCAGCCGTTCCAGAAGCGAGTTGCACTTGGGCAGCCGGGCCAGATCAAGGTCCAGGCCGAGTGGTCTTGCTTGGACGAAGCGGATGTGGCAGGCGAGGAAGATTTCCTGCGCGGACAATGTGTCCGAAAAAAAACCATGTTCGTCGTCTGGCAACTTGCTTTCGAGCCAATCCAAGATCATATTCGCCCGCTCAGCGCATCTTTGAAGGTGCGGGTTGTCGCGAACTATTACGCCGGTCCAGGTCATCTGGGAAATCGTCGTAACTGACGTTCCGAAAGTCTGGACGGT
>CAYXOX010000208.1:0-2044 GCA_964466745.1 uncultured Rhodobacterales bacterium | reverse complement strand
AGTGGGACGCCACAACGCTTCGGCTAGGCGAGGATCTTCGCAGGAACGGCTCGAAGATTTTCGCAGGAGATACTCAGCGATGACGCCGCTTTCCCACAGAACGAGATTACCGTCCCGAAGCGTCGGGACCTGCATCGTCGGAGTATATGCGCCAAGTTGTTTTTGGGTGGGCGCGGATTCTGGCTCGTGCCCCACATAGTCCAGCCGCAGTTCGTGCAGAAGGACGCGGACAGCACGAGCAAAAGGCGAACCGGTGGTGTATTCCAAATCGATCATGACAGCGTGTGACCTGGTCCGGAGCTTCCATCTGGAGTTAGACTATAGCGTTTCGTCCAGCATGTCCGCCCCGGGCCCCTCGATGCCCTTCGCTCCCAACCCTTCCCCACAGCCTCTAGCCCCCACGCAGCCCCCCGAAGAACGCCTTGAGCAGCACCCCGGCCTCGACGGCCCCGATCCCGCAGTAGACCTCGGGCGCATGGTGCCCCTGCGGGTGCGCGAAGACCCGCGCGCCATGCGCCACCCCGCCCGATTTCGGATCGGCGGCGCCGTAGTAGAGCCGGGCGATGCGGGCCTCGGCGATCGCCGCGGCGCACATGGCGCAGGGCTCCAGCGTGACCCAGAGCGCGTGGCCGGGAAGCCGCGGGCTCCCGGCGGCGGCGCAGGCGGCGCGCAGGGCGAGGATCTCGGCGTGGGCCGTGGGGTCCGTCAGCTCGCGGGTGCGGTTGCCGGCCGCCGCCACCACCTGCCCGCCGGGAGAGATGACGACGGCGCCCACCGGAACCTCTCCCCGTGCGGCGGCGGCCTCGGCCTCGGCAAGCGCCGCGGGCATGTGGCTGGTGAACACCATGCCCGAGCCAAGCCCCGAATCGCGCGTCCATGCAAGCGCGGCCTGTGCGCCGGGGCTCCGCCTCCGCCGGCCCCGGCCGGTCGCGCCGCCTGGGAACGCCCCCCGCTGCCTGGCGGGCAGCCCGGGTGCGGGCGCGCCGGCGGGCCGCCCGGCCCGCCGCGAGGCCCCATCGCGCCGCGCCCCGGCGGCCTCAGGCGAACGGATCCTCGGGGTAGCGCACGGCCGCGAGATAGAGCCCCTGCGGCGGGCAGACGGGCCCGCAGGCGGCCCGGTCCCGCGCGGCCAGCGCCTCGGCCACCCGGCCCGGCGGCCAGGCCCCGGCGCCCACCCGCTCCAGCGTGCCCACGATGGAGCGCACCTGGTTGTGCAGGAAACTGCGCGCCCGCAGCCGGAAGCGGATCTCGCGGCCCTCCTCCGTCTCGACGGGCTCGATCTCCAGCGCGTCGAGGGTCTTCACCGGGCTCGCCGCCTGGCAGATCGAGGATCGGAACGTCGTGAAATCGTGCCGGCCGACGAGCTCCGCGGCCGCCTCCGCCATGGCGCCCGCGTCGAGCCGGTGCGGCACGCGCCAGACCCGGCCCGCCGAAAGCGCCGCCGGCGCGCGCCGGTTGAGCAGGCGGAAGAGATAGCGCCGCTCGATCGCGGAGAAGCGCGCGTGCCAATCCTCCTCCACCCGGGCGGCCGTCCGTATCGCGACGGGCAGCGGCTTGAGGTGATGGTTGAGCGCCTGGGCGAGGCGGAACGGATCCCAGTCGCGGGAGAGGTCGCAATGGGCGACCTGCCCGAGGGCATGTACCCCGGCATCCGTGCGCCCGGCCGCCGCGATGGCGTGGGGCCCGGGCTCCAGCCGGCCCAGCGCCGCCTCGATCGCGCCCTGCACCGAGGCCCGCTCCGATTGCCGCTGCCAGCCCGAGAACGGGCCGCCGTTGTACTCGACGAGAAGCGCGAAGCGGGGCATGGCGCGGTGCTAGCGCGCAGGCGCGGCCAGGGCAATCTCCCGCGGCCCCGCGCCCGGCGGCCCCGCGCCAGGCGGTTTCCCCGCGATCGCCGCCGGTCCCCGGAAAGAGGGGCAGCGCCGCCCGCCCCGCGCCGCTGCCGTGGGCCGGCGCGCAGGCGACCCGCCGGCCGCCCGCCCCGTGCCCGCCCGGCCCCCGCGCAGCCCGCAAGCCGCCCGTCGTCAGGGAGGAGCTGGTGCGC
>CAYXOX010000207.1:0-4285 GCA_964466745.1 uncultured Rhodobacterales bacterium | reverse complement strand
TCATGTCCGAGGTGATGTTCTTCGCGGCCTGGTTCTGGAGCTTCTTCAAGCACGCGCTCTACCCGATGGATACCTACGTGGGCTCCGAATACGTGAGCCCCGAGTTCTACCAGGTGGACCCGTTCCACCTGCCGCTGATCAACACGCTCGTACTGCTGCTCTCGGGGTGCGCGGTGACCTGGGCGCACCACGCGCTGGTGCACGAGAACAACCGCAAGGCGGTCGCGCAGGGGCTCGCGCTGGGCATCGCGCTGGGCATCTTCTTCACCTTCCTGCAGGCCTACGAATACCGCTACCTGCTGGTGGAGCAGGACTGGACCTTCGGGGGCGACAAGTTCTTCTCCAACTTCTTCATGGCCACGGGCTTTCACGGCCTGCACGTGATCATCGGCACGATCTTCCTGACGGTGTGCCTGATCCGGGTCCTCAAGGGGCATTTCACGCCGGAAAAGCACATCGGCTTCGAGGCGGCCGCCTGGTACTGGCACTTCGTGGACGTGGTGTGGCTGTTTCTCTTCTTCGCCGTCTACATCTGGGGGATCTGACGCAGCCCCCGGGCCCGCGCGACGGGATTCGAGTATTCTTGCCAAGATGAAGGCCGGGGCAACGCTCCGGCCTTCGCCTTCGGAGGCACCATGACACGCTTTCTCGCCCCCCTTCTCTTCGGCGTGCTGGGGACCGCGCTCCTGGTGGCGCTCGGGCTCTGGCAGCTGGCGCGGCTCGAGTGGAAGGAGGCGATGCTCGCGGAGATCGAGGCCCGGATCGCGGAGCCCGCCGGCCCGCTGCCCGAGCGGGCGGATCCGGCGCGCGACAGGTTCCTGCCGGTGCGGATCGAGGGGCGGTTCGATACCGGCGAGCTTCACGTCCTCGTCTCGCAGAAGGGCACGGGCGCCGGCTACCGGATCATCGCACCCTTCGAGACCGCGGCGGGACGGCGCGTGATGGTGGACCGCGGCATCGTGCCGGTCCCGGAGAAGGATGCGCCGCGCGCGCCCGGCGCCGCCACGGTGACCGGAAACCTGCACTGGCCCGACGAGGTGGACCGCTGGACGCCCGAGCCCGACCCCGACGCCGGCATCTGGTTTGCCCGCGACGTTTCGAGGATGGCAGAGGCGCTTGGCGCAGAGCCCGTCCTCGTGATCGCGCGCGATGTGTCGCTGCCCGGCGCCGCACCGCTGCCCGTCTCGACCGAGGGGATACCCAACGATCATCTGGAATATGCCGTCACCTGGTTCGGGCTCGCCGCGGTCTGGCTGGGGATGACACTGTGGCTGCTGTGGCGTATCAGGCGGCGGACGCTCTGAAGGAACCCCGAAAATGCGCTACGTTTCCACCCGCGGCGCGGCGCCGGAGCTGGGCTTCGAGGACGTGATGCTGACCGGCCTCGCCCGGGACGGCGGGCTCTACGTTCCCGCGCGGATCCCGCAGCTCGCGCCCGGCGAGATCGCCGCCCTGGCCGGTCTTTCCTACGAGGAGGCGGCCTTACGCGTGATGCGGCCCTTCGTGGGAGGCGCCTTCGCCGATGACGAGCTCGAGGCGGCGATCGCCGCGGCCTATGCCGGCTTCGGGCACCCCTCCCGGGCCCCGCTGAAGGAGCTGGCACCGGGGCATCACCTGCTGGAGCTCTTCCACGGGCCGACGCTGGCCTTCAAGGATTTCGCCATGCAGCTCATCGGCCAGCTCTTCGAGCGGGCGCTGGCGCGCCGCGGAGAGCGGGTGACCATCGTGGGCGCCACCTCGGGCGATACCGGCTCGGCGGCGATCGAGGCCTTCCGCGGCCTCGCGGCGGTGGACGTGTTCATCCTGTTTCCGGACGGCCGCGTCTCCGAGGTGCAGCGGCGGCAGATGACGACCCCTGCGGAGCCCAACGTCCACGCCCTCGCCCTCGCCGGCGATTTCGACTCCTGCCAGGCCCGCGTGAAGGACATGTTCAACGATTTCGAATTCCGCGACGGGGTGCGCCTTGCCGGGGTGAATTCGATCAACTGGGCGCGCGTCCTGGCCCAGGTCGTCTATTACTTCACGGCCGCCGTCAGCCTCGGCGCGCCGCACCGCCCGGTGAGCTTCTGCGTGCCCACGGGCAACTTCGGCGATATCTTCGCCGGGTCCGTGGCGCGGGCCATGGGCCTGCCCATCGAGCGGCTGGTGATCGCGACCAACCGCAACGACATCCTGCATCGCGCGCTGTCCACCGGCGTCTACGCCACCGAGGGGGTGACGCCGACGATCAGCCCCTCGATGGACATCCAGGTGAGCTCCAACTTCGAGCGCGCGCTCTTCGACGTCTACGATCGCGACGGGCGCGCCGTTGCCCAGCTCATGGACGAGCTCAAGCGCGGGGGCCGTTTCGCGCTCTCGCAGGGCGCGCTCGGCCGGCTGCGCGAGCTCTACGCCTCGGGCCGCGCCGACGAGGCCGAGACGGCCGCCACCATCGCGCGCGTTCACGCCGCCACAGGCGAGCTTCTGTGCCCGCACAGCGCCGTGGGCGTGAGCGTTGCCGAGGCGCAGCCGCGCGGCGCGGTGCCCATGGTCACGCTGGCCACGGCCCACCCGGCGAAATTCCCCGATGCGGTCGAGGCGGCAACCGGGATACGGCCCCCCCTTCCGCCCCGCATGGCGGACCTGTATGAGCGGCCGGAACGGGTGAGCGCCGTCCCCGACGATCTCGCCGCAATCCAGACCCTCATCCGGGAGCGAATCGCCGCGTGAGCATCCAGATCGACACCCTCGCCAACGGAGTGCGCGTTGTCACCGAGGCCATGCCGGGGCTCGAATCCGCTGCCGTCGGGCTGTGGATCACCGCCGGCGGCCGCCACGAGCGCCCCGAACAGAACGGGATCGCCCATTTCCTCGAGCACATGGCCTTCAAGGGAACCGCTCGCCGGAGCGCGCTGGAAATCGCCGAGGCCATCGAGGACGTGGGCGGTTACATCAACGCCTACACCTCCCGCGAGATGACGGCCTACTACGCGCGCGTCCTCGCGCAGGACGTGCCGTTGGCCATCGACGTGGTGAGCGACATCGTGCTCAACCCCGTGTTCGCGCAGAGCGAGATCGAGATCGAGCGCGGCGTGATCCTGCAGGAGATCGGCCAGGCGCTCGATACGCCCGACGACGTGATCTTCGACTGGCTTCAGGAGGTCGCCTACCCCGACCAGCCCCTGGGGCGCACCATCCTGGGCCCCGCCGAGCGGGTGCGCGCCTTCTCGCGCGCCGATCTCGCCGGCTTCGTGGCCGAGCATTACGGCCCCTCGCAGCTCATCCTCTCCGCAGCCGGCGCCGTCGACCATGACGCGATCCTCGCCGCGGCCGAGGCCCACCTCGGCCATCTCGTGGCGCGCCCGGCGGCCGCGGCGCTTCCGGCCCGCTTCCTAGGGGGAGAGCGGCGCGTCGAGAAGCCGCTGGAGCAGGCCCACCTCGCGCTCGCCTTCGAGGCGCCCTCCTACCGGGATCGCGACGTCTACGTCGCGCAGATCTTCGCCACCGCGTTCGGCGGCGGGATGTCTTCGCGCCTGTTCCAGGAGCTGCGCGAGCGACGGGGTCTCTGCTACACGGTTTTCGCCCAGGCGGGCGCCTACGAGGATACCGGGCTGACCACCATCTACGCCGGCACGGGGCACGACCAGGCGGGCGAACTCCTCGGCCTCGCCGTCGACGAGCTCAAGCGCGCCGCGGACGATCTGTCCGAACCCGAGGTGGCCCGGGCGCGCGCGCAGATGAAAGCGGGCATCCTGATGGGGCTCGAGAGCCCCTCGGCACGGGCCGAGCGCATGGCGCGGCTGCTTTCGATCTGGGGCCGGGTGCCGGACGTCTCCGAGATCGTGGAGCGGATCGATGCCGTCACCACTGGCGATGCGCGCGCCTTCGCCGCCTCCATGGCCGAGGCAGAGGGCGCGGCGCTGGCGCTCTACGGCCCGGTGGACCGGGCCCCCGCGCTGCCCGCGCTGCGCGAGAGGCTCGCCGCCTGATGCTGCCGCTGCGCCGGAAGGTGCGGATCGATACCGACCGCCTGATCCTGCGCCCGCCCGGACACGCCGATTTTCGCGCTTGGACATCGCTGCGCCGCAGCTCGGAGGGGTTCCTGCGGCCGTGGGAGCCCACATGGGCCGACGATCACCTCAGCCGGCGCTCCTTCACCAACCGTGTCTACTGGGCGCAGCGCTCCATCACCAATGGCTCGGCGGTGCCGCTCTTCCTCTTCCGCAGGGACGACGAGACGCTCCTCGGCGCCATCACGCTCGACAACATCCGCCGCGGGCCCGCGCAGGCCGGCACCCCTGCGGGC
>CAYXOX010000206.1:0-4320 GCA_964466745.1 uncultured Rhodobacterales bacterium | reverse complement strand
CGTTCATCGGGCGCCCGAGCGCCTCCGCCACCTTGTGCTGGATCTCGGTAGGATGCTGGCTCGACGCGTGCACGATCACGTCCCCGGCCTCCTGCGGGAGGGCCAGCGCCGCCTGGCCCTCGAGGTAGAAGTGCTCCTGGCCGCCGATCTCGATGCAGCCCTCGACGACATGCGCGGCACCGGCGAGTGCCGCCTCCACGTCGCCCTTGGCGTAGACGCGCGGCCCCTCCTCGAACCGCCAGTCATCGCCCGCGGCGAGGGCGTCGTCGATGCTCAGCACCGGCGGCAATTCCTCGATCTCCACCCGGCCGAGCCGCGCCGCGGCGCGGGCGGCTTGGTGGCTCGTGGCCGCCACGAGAAAGAGCGGCTGCCCGGCGTAGTGCACCTCCCCGGAGGAGAGCATTTCCTCGTGGAACGCCGGTGTCGGGGAAACGTCGTTGTGCCCCGGCAGGTCCGCGGCGGTGAGCACTTCGACCACGCCGGGCGCCGCGCGCACGGCGGCGAGATCCATCGCGACGATCCGGCCCCGGGCGACCGCGCTCAGCCCGAAGGCGAGGTGCAGCGTGCCGCGCGGTGCGGGAATGTCGTCGACGTAGCGCGCCTGGCCCGTGACATGGAGCCGGGCGGCGTCGTGCGGCAGCGGCCTCGCCACGCTCACGGCGCCACCTCGAGGACCCGCGCCTGCCGGCCCGTGCTTTCGACGAAGTAGCGCCGCAGCATGTTGGCCGCCGCCATGAGGCGATACGCGGCCGAGGCGCGCATGTCCGAGAGCGGCCTGAAATCCTCGGCGAAGGCCGCCGCGGCCGCCTCCACCGCCGTTTCCGTCCAGGGCTGCCCGGCCAGCGCCGCCTCCACCGCCGCGGCCCGCCTCGGCGTGCCGGCCATGCCGCCGAAGGCGATCCGGGCGGAACGGACGACCCCCTCCGACACCGTGATCGCGAAACAGCCGCAAACGGCCGAGATGTCCTGGTCGAACCGCTTGGAGAGCTTGTAGCAGCGCAGCGTGTCGGGCTGGCGCGGCAGGCTCACCGCCTCCACGAACTCTCCCGGCGCGCGGTCCTGGCGGCCGTAGTCGAGGAAGAAGTCCTCCAGCAGCATCTCCCGCCGCACCGCGCCCCGGCGCAGGTGAAGCGTGGCACCGAGCGCAATGAGCGCGGGCGGGCTGTCGCCGATGGGCGAGCCGTTGGCGATGTTGCCGCCCACGGTGGCCGCGTTGCGCACCTGGACCGAGCCGTAGCGGCGGACGAGTTCGGCGAAATCGGGATGCAGCGGCGCCATCGCCGCGCCGAGATCCGCGAGCGTGGCCATGGCGCCGATGCGCACCTCGCGCTCGCCGACAGCGATCCCGCGCAAATCCGCGACCCTGCCGAGGAAGATCACCTCGTCGATCTGGCGCAGATCCTTCGTCACCCACAGGCCCACGTCGGTGGCGCCGGCGACCAGCGTGGCCCCCGGGCGGGCGGCGTAAAGCTCGGCGAGTTCATCAGCGCTTTCCGGCGCATGCGGCAGGGCCGGCGCAGCCGGCGCGGCGTCTTCCATCCAGGCCGGCACCGGGGCCTCTCGCGCCGCCTCGGCCGCGCGCAGGATCGGCGCGTACCCGGTGCAGCGGCACAGGTTTCCGGCGAGCTGGTCGTCAAAATCCGTGCGGCCGTTGCGATGCGCCGTTGCCATGGAGACGACGAAGCCCGGGGTGCAGAAGCCGCACTGGCTGCCGTGGTGTGCGATCATCGCCTCCTGCACCGGGTGCAGCGCGCCGTCCGGGCCGGCGATACCCTCCACCGTGCGCACGGCCTTTCCGTGCAGCTGGGGCAGGAAGAGGATGCACGCGTTGAGCGCGCGGGCCTGACCGTCCTCTCCGGTGACCATCACCGTGCAGGCGCCGCAGTCGCCCTCGTTGCAGCCCTCCTTGGTGCCTGTCAGGCCGCGATCCTCCCGCAACCAGTCCAGCAGGGTACGGGTCGGCGAAACGCCGGGCACGTCTACTCTCTCCCCGTTCAGAAGAAAGGCGATGTCCATGTCGATTAGCCCGCCGCGTTACCACCTCGCCCCGGCTGCCTCCGCCGGGGTGCGCGCTCTCGATGCGGCGTAGAAAGCGCGCGATTTCTCCGTTTTCAGGCGAAGGCTAGGCGGCGCCTTCCCGGCTTGGCAAGCGAAAAAGCGGGCCGGGGCGGGGCGATGCGGGCGTCGCGCCCGAAAAACGGGCTGCCCGACGCCGGCCCCGGTTCACGGCCCGCAGCCTGCCCCGCACCGACGCCCGGGGCGGCGGCAGCTCGCGGCCCGGTCCGATCCGGCCGTGCCCGACGCGCCGCTCGCCTTCCCGGACGATGGCCGGGCCCCTGCCCGCATGTTTCGCTTCCGGCCGGCCGAGCTTCCGCCTCCGGCGGGAGTATTTCCGGCCAAGATGGGGAAGCGTGCGTCCCCGTCGTTCTTCCCGCAGCCCAGGAACCCCGCATCCGGCGGTCTCCACGGCTTCTTGCGAAAGCACGGCAGCGCGATGTCGCTCGGCGCGTGCGCGCCGTCCGCGGCTGTAGGGACGCAGGCACGCCTCGGCGGCGCGGCCCGGCGGAGGGCGCCTGCGCGTGAGGCGAAGACGCCGTCCGGCCGCCCGGCCACATGGCGACGGGGAAGTATGTCGCCCCGCACTCGAAGCTTTCGGCCGGGTCGCCGGCAATTTGCGGCTTTCCGTCGGACCGGCACTCTCCTTAGTGTGGCACCATGAGCGCCGAGCCCCGATTCATTCATCTTCGCGTACACACCGAGTACTCCCTGCTCGAAGGCGCCGTGCGCGTGAAATCGCTCCCCGCCCTCGCGGCCGGGATGGGCATGCCCGCGGTGGCCGTGACCGACACCAACAACATGTTCTGCGCGCTGGAATTCTCCGAAGCCGCGGCTGCGGCGGGCGTGCAGCCCATCGTTGGATGCCAGATCGATCTCGCGCCCGAAGGCGAGCGGCGCCGCGCCGGGGGCGCCCGGGGCATGGGCGGCGCGGCGCAGCCGGCGTTCACCCCGCTCGTGCTGCTCGCGCAGAACGAGACCGGCTATCGGAATCTTCTCAAGCTCAACACCGCCCTCTACCTCGAGAGCGGCGAGGCGCTGCCCCACGTGACCCTTGCCGCGGTCGAGGCCCGGGCCGAGGGGCTGATCTGCCTGACAGGCGGCCCCCGCGGCCCGCTCGGAGCGCTGCTGCGAGACGGCGCCACGGCCGAGGCGCGCACCCTTGCCGAGCGACTGGCGCGCGCATTTCCGGGCCGGCTCTACATCGAGCTGCAGCGGCATCCGGGCGAGGACGGGCTGCCCGAGGACGAGGCGCAGACGGAACGCGCGCTGGTCGAGATCGCCTACGATATCGGCCTGCCGCTCGTGGCCACCAACGATGTCTACTTCGACCGGCCCGAGATGTACGAGGCCCATGACGCGCTGATCTGCATCGCCGAGGGCACCTATGTGGACCAGGCCGCCCCGCGGCGCCGGCTCACCCCGCAGCACTACTTCAAGACGCCCCAGGAGATGGCCACGCTCTTTGCCGATCTGCCCGAGGCGCTGGAGAACTCCGTAGAGATCGCGCGGCGCTGCGCCTTCCGCGTGCGCACCTGCGATCCGATCCTGCCGCGCTTCGCCGACAACGAGGTCGAGGAGCTGCGCCGGCAGGCCCGCGAGGGGCTGGAGGCGCGACTTGCCGCGATAGACCCCGCCGCGCCCCGCGCGGACTACGAGGCCCGGCTCGACTTCGAGCTGGGGATCATCGAGGGCATGGGCTTTCCCGGCTATTTCCTGATCGTGGCCGATTTCATCAAGTGGGCCAAGGCTGCCGGCATCCCGGTGGGGCCCGGCCGCGGCTCGGGCGCGGGGAGCCTCGTGGCCTACGCGCTCACCATCACCGATCTCGATCCGCTGCGCTACTCGCTGCTGTTCGAGCGCTTCCTCAACCCCGAGCGGGTCTCGATGCCCGATTTCGACATCGACTTCTGCATGGACCGGCGCGAGGAGGTGATCCGCTACGTCCAGGAGAAATACGGGCGCGAGAAGGTCGGGCAGATCATCACCTTCGGAGCGCTGCTCTCGAAGGCCGCCGTGCGCGACGTGGGCCGGGTGCTGCAGATGCCCTACGGGCAGGTCGACAGGCTTTCGAAGATGATCCCGGTGGAAGGGGTGAAGCCGGTGTCGATCGAGAAGGCGCTCGCCGACGAGCCGCGCCTGCGCGAGGCGGCCCGCGCCGAAGAGGTGGTGGACAGGCTGCTGACCCATGCCCAGAGGCTCGAAGGGCTCCTTCGCAACGCCTCGACCCACGCCGCCGGGGTGGTGATCGGGGACCGGCCGCTG